>JBBQQI010000068.1:0-14184 GCA_038216085.1 Gaiellales bacterium
GGGCTCGTCGATCACCTGGAAGATGCGCTCTCCCGAGGCGGTCGCACGCTGGGCCTGTCCGATCCACATCCCGAGTTGGCGCATCGGCAGAACGAGCATCGCGAGGTAGAGGTTGAAACGGATGAAGTCCGCGACTGCGAGGTGATGCTGGATGACCATGTGCCCGCCGACGAGCAAGATCGCCGCCTGCGCAAGGAGTGGCAGGAAGCTGAGCACGGGGACGTAGAACGCGCGCTGCCGGTTCGCCTTGACACTCTGCTCGAAGACCTCCTCTGAGCGCACCTCGAACTTCGACTGCTCGGCTGTCTCCTGCGCGAACGACTTGACGACGTGGACACCGACGATGTTCTCCTCGGCGACGGTTGCGACGTCCGCCATCTTCTGCTGCACGTCGCGCAGCAACGGATGCGCGACATGGCTGTAGCGGTACGAGACAGCGACGAGGATCGGGCCGATCGCGATCGCGATCAGTGCGAGCTTCCACGAGATCAGGAAGACGACGATGCCGACCCCGAGGATCGTAAAGATGTGCTGGAAGAAGAAGATCAGGCCGTAACCGAGGAAGAAGCGCACGCCCTGCAGGTCGACGGTCGCGCGGCTCATCAGCTGGCCCGTCTGGTGCCGATCGTAGAAACTGAACGAGAGCCGGACGAGCTTCGCGTAGATCGACTGGCGCATGTCCATCTCGACGAGAAGCGCCTGCTTGCCGGCGATCAGCCGGCGCCCCGCCATCATCACGGCGCGAGCTGCGCCGAGGCCGAGCACCGCGGCGACGAGCCACGGGAGGCGATGCCGCTCGTTGTGCAGCAGCGCGGCGCCGACCGAGCCGGTCAGGAAGGTGGCGATCAGCGCTGCTGCCTGTGAGCCGATCGCAAGCACGATCGAAATCAGCAGCGAGCCCTTGTACGGGCGCAGGAACGCCACGAGCCGCATGAACGTCGTCCAGTAGCGGGGCGTTTGCGCTGTGTCTGTCACTGTCTTGAGGGTACCCGGGCTTCCGTCGCGGGCGGACGGGCGCCCTCGCCTGGAGCCCGGCACGAATTGGCACGAACGCGGCACGAATCCGGCGCAGACACGCTGCGGTTCGGTGGCTAGGGTCGCAGGCTCGCGGACCCCTTCCCCGGGTGGGCGGGGGTTAGGGATGGGTCCGTCGCGCGCGCGTGCGCGCGCATAAAGAAAGCAGTCAGAGGAGCGCGAGCTCGCTGTGGATCAGGACAACGGCCTCGGCCACGCATGCGCGATTCTCCGGATGATTCAGCCAGCTGCTTGCGCCGGAAGGATGCGGCAGCGGGATGGCGACGGCGCCGTCGTGCTCGTAGCGTGACCCGACAGATCCCGTGACGCTCGTCAAGCCGAGCAGGCGGCGCGCGGCGAGGCCGCCGACCGTGACGATCAGCCGCGGACGAAGGAGGCGCAGTTCGTGGTCGCGCCAGAACTCGCAGAGCCGCTGCTCGTCGAGCGTCGGTGTCCGGTCGCCCCGCCCGGATGTGGGCCGGCCTGGGTAGCAACGGGTGACCGAAGCGCAATAGAAGGTCGCGTAGAACTCGTCCTCCTCGAGCTCGAGCCAGCGCCGGAGCGTCTTGCCGGCGCGACCGCGCCACGGCCGCCGCTCTTCCCCTTCGACGATTCCGGGCGCCTGACCAAAGAGCAGCGCACGCTGCCCGTCGCCTGGTGCGATCACCGGCCACGACTCGAGCTGATAGCCCGCCTCGACGCAGGCTCGGCAGACGCGCTGGTCGCGTTTCAGCGCCGAGAGCGAGCGATAGGTCGTGCGACGCGCCGTCAAGGCTTTGCGGTCAACGATTCGCCTGCACGACGACGAACCAGTTGCCGTCGAACAGGACGTCTCCGCCGAGCTCTGCCGCCAGCCCGGCGCCGCTGAACCAGCGTTTGTAGACCTCCCACTGCGAGCCGTCGTTGAGCACCCGGGTCTGAACGTCTTCGGCAAGGTCCGAATGCGCGAGCGACGCGTCGGCGACGACGAGCCCCTTTGCCACGCGCGCCGCCTCCGCGAGGAAGCGCACGCGGTCATCCTCGTGCAGGTGCCCGTAGAAGTGGCCTGTGAACACACGGTCGAATGCGTCGTTCGGAAACGGCAACGTAAGCCCGTCTCCCTGGACGAAGCGCGCACGCGGCGCCTGTCGACGAGCCTCGTCGAGCATGCGAGCACTCTGGTCGAGACCGACAACGTCCCCGCGCAGGTGCTGCGTCAGGAAGCCCGTTCCGCAGGCGACGTCGAGCGTACGGGTCGGCGCGAGACCCGCGATCACGACGGTGAGCTGTGCCAGCTCGGCTTGCCAGTCGGGTCGCTCACGCTCGGCGAACGCGCCGCGGCCGAGGTACCAGTCGTCGTATTCGGGCGCGCGAGTGTCGTAGTACTCCTTCATGCGTCTTAGAGTAAGTCAGGTGCCGCCTCTCGAGTCCGTGCCGAACTTCAGCGAGGGTCGCGACCGCTCGACGATCGACGCAATCGGCGAGGCCCTCGGCGCCCACGCGAGGTTGCTGGACGTGCACTCCGACCCCGATCACAACCGTTCTGTCTTCACGCTCGTCGGAGACGAGACGAATCTGTCCGACGCGCTCCTCGCAGGTATCGGCGTTGCGATCCAGCTGATCGACCTGCGCACTCACGAGGGCGCCCACCCGCGGGTGGGCGCCGCGGACGTCGTTCCGATCGTTCCACTGCAGTCGGCAGACATGGCGCGCGCCCAGGTGGCGGTGGCTGCGATCGGTGCACGGATCGGTCGCGAGCTCGACCTGCCCGTCTTTGTCTATGCGCCGCCCGAGCGCGGTCCCGCGTTTTACCGCCGTGGCGGTCCGGCCGGCCTGCAGCAGCGCGTCGACGCCGGCGAGCTCGCACCCGACTACGGTCCTGCGCGACTAAGCGCCAGTGCCGGCGCGGTGATCCTCGGGGCGCGACACCCGCTGATCGCGTTCAACGTCAACCTGCGCGGCAGCGTCGAGGTTGCGCGCGAGGTCGCGCGGATCGTGCGCGAGCGGAGCGGAGGCTTCCCGGGTGTGCGCGCGCTCGGGCTCGACTTGCCGCGCGCTGGGCTCGCTCAGGTCTCGATGAACGTCGAGGACTGGGAAGCCGCCGCACTGCACGACATCGTCGCGCGCGTCGCGAGTGAGGCGGAGGCACGCGGAGCGGAGGTCGTCGGCTCGGAGCTCGTGGGACTGATGCCGGCAGGCGCCGCCGCCGCAGCCGCGGGTTCGATCCTTCGCATCAAAGGGTTCGACGAGTCGCGGGTCCTCGAGCTCAGGCTGCTCGACGACTGAGCGCAAACGCTGCTGCGAGCCCGATCAGCCCAACCAGCGGCACGGCGATCGCCGCAGCGCCGAAGACCGCACATGCAGCGACGAACGCGAACAGCGGCGAGGTGAGCAAGAGCCCTCAAGTATGCGCGCCGCCACGGGACACCGTGGACTGAGTATTCCGTCGGCAGGGCTAGACTCGGCGCGTGACCGCGACTGGTGCGCTGACGGGTGACGACCTCACGATCGACGACGTCTGGGCGGTCGCCGCAGAGGGGATGGACGCTGCGCCGCTCGCGGAGTCCGCGCGTGAGCGGATGCGCGCGGCACGCACGGTCGTCGAGCACGCTGCGCACGGCTCCCACGAGCACACCTACGGCGTGAACACGGGCTTCGGCCGCTTCGTCTCCAAGCAGATCCCGGAGGAGCTGACCGAGGAGCTCCAGCTTCGCCTCCTGCGTTCGCACGCCTGCGGCGTGGGTGAGCCCTACCCGGACGAGGTCGTGCGCGCGGCGATGCTCTTGCGCGCGAACGCGCTCGCCAAAGGAAACTCCGGCGCCCGGGTCGAGACCGTCGAGCTCTTGCTTGCGTGCCTCAACCGCGGCGTCCTGCCTCGGGTGCCCGCCCGCGGGTCGGTCGGCGCCTCGGGAGACCTCGCGCCGCTCGCACACCTTGCGCTGCCGCTCGTCGGCGAAGGCGAGGCCTTCGTCGGCGGAGAACTCGTCGACGGCGCCGACGCACTTTCTCGCGTCGGGCTCGAGCCGGTTCGCCTGCTCGCGAAGGAAGGGCTTTCGCTGATCAACGGCACCCAGTTCATGGCAGCCCAGGGGGCGCTCGGCCTGATGCGCGCGTGGCGACTTGCCCGGGTCGCCGACTGCGCCTGCTCCCTCTCGCTCGAGGCGCTACAGGGCTCGCGCAACTCATTCATCCCGCAGGTGCATGCGCTGCGGCCCCTTCGCGGACAGGCCGCGTCGGCGCGCAATGTGATCAGGCTGCTCGATGGCTCCGCGATCAACGAGTCGCATCGTTGGTGCGACAAGGTGCAAGACGCCTACTCGCTTCGCTGCGCCCCGCAGGTGCATGGCGCGTCACGCGACCTGCTCGACTATGTGCAATACACCGTCGGCACCGAGCTGAACTCGGCAACTGACAATCCGCTCGTGCTCGTCGAGGAGGAGATGCTCGTCTCCGCCGGCAACTTCCACGGGCAGCCGCTCGCGTTTGCGCTCGATGCGCTCGCGATGGCGGTTGCCGAGCTCGCCAGCATCTCAGAGCGTCGGGTCGAGCGTCTCGTCAACCCGAACCTGAGCGACGGGCTGCCGGCGTTCCTCACCACCGACGGCGGCCTCAACTCGGGGTTCATGATCCCGCAGTACGTCGCGGCTGCGCTCGTGTCGGAGAACAAGTCGCTTTGCCATCCCGCGTCGGTTGATTCGATCCCGACCAGTGCCGGACAGGAGGATCATGTGTCGATGGGCAATGCTTCCGGGTTGAAGGCGACGCAGGTCGTCGCGAACGCCGAACGCGCGATCGCAATCGAGCTGCTCGCTGCGACACAGGCAGTCGAGTTCCTGGCGCCGCTCGAGCCAGGCCGCGGTGCGCAGGCGACGTACGAGCATGTACGAACGCTCTCGCCGCGTCTGCGTGACGATCGCCCGCTCGGCCGCGACATCGAGGCTGTTGCGGATGCGATTCGCGACGGGTCGCTGCTCGCCGCCGTCGAAGCCGAAGTGGGTGAGCTCGAATGAGCAAGCAACGCCGTTTGCAGTGGGGGCTTCCCGACACGCCCCCGCCGAAGCATCCGTACCGCGACACCCTCGCCGTCTACGGCGGGCTCGCCCTGGTCGTCGTGTTGATCGCCTGGGTCACCGGCGGTGCCGTAGGTAAGGCCGTTCTCGTCGCAGTCGTCTTCTTCGTGCTGGCGTCTGCCTGGAACGTGTATCGGTGGCGTGTTCGTTCACGCGCTGCGGCTGCCGAGGCTGCTGGGCGCGGCGACGGATGAGCATCGCGCCGTCTCTCGCGGCGACGGTCGAAGCGCTCTGCGGTGACCTGTCGGCGATCCGGGCGCCGCACGGCTCACAACTGAACGCGCGGTCCTGGGCGACGGAGGCTCCGCTGCGCATGCTGCTGAACAACCTCGACAGCGACGTGGCCGAGCGGCCCGAGGAGCTCGTGGTCTACGGCGGCTCCGGTCGTGCCGCGCGCTCGCACGAAGCGTTGAAGGCGATCGTCGCCGCGCTGCTCGAGTTGCAGGAGGACGAGACGCTCCTCGTCCAGTCGGGCAAGCCTGTTGCTGTCTTCCGCACGACGCGCGAGGCGCCTCGTGTGTTGATCGCCAACTCGCTGCTCGTCCCGCGCTGGGCGACCTGGGACGAATTCCGGCGCCTTGAGGCCGAGGGGTTGACGATGTTCGGCCAGATGACTGCGGGCTCGTGGATCTACATCGGCACGCAGGGCATTCTGCAAGGCACCTATCAGACGTTCTGCGCCGCCGGCCAGGTGCATTTTGGTTCCCCGTCGCTCGCCGGCAAGACGATCTTGACGGCCGGCCTCGGCGGCATGGGTGGTGCGCAGCCGCTCGCCGCGACGCTCGCAGGCGGCGCGATCCTCTGTGTCGAGGTGGACCCGTCCCGGATCGAACGACGGCTCGAAACGCGCTATCTCGACGAAGCGGCGGAGTCGCTCGACGACGCACTCGCCCGGGTCCGCGCGGCAGCGGCCGAAAGGCGCCCGCTCTCGGTTGGCCTGCTCGGGAACGCCGCCGACGTGGTGCCCGAGCTTGCGCGACGGGGTGAGCACTTCGACCTCGTCACCGACCAGACGGCCGCGCACGACCCTCTGACCGGCTACGTCCCACAAGGGCTCTCGATCGCAGACGCGGACGCGCTCCGCACGTCCGATCCGGACGACTACCTGCGGCGTGCGCGGGCCTCGATCGTGGCGCACGTCGAGGCGCTGCTCGAGTACGTCCGGATGGGCAGCTACGTTTTCGATTATGGCAACAACCTGCGAGGTGAGGCCAGGGACGCCGGCGTAGCGGAGGCCTTCTCATACCCGGGCTTCGTCCCGGCCTATATCCGGCCGCTCTTCTGCCGCGGCATCGGGCCGTTTCGCTGGGCCGCACTCTCGGGCGACCCTGCCGACATCGCGGTGATCGACGACGCGCTTCGGCAGCTCTTCCCCGACGACCAGCTGCTGCAGCGCTGGCTCGAGCTCGCTCCCGGTCGCGTGGCGTTCCAGGGGCTGCCTGCCCGGATCTGCTGGCTCGGGTTCGGCGATCGCGCGAAAGCGGGTCTCGCGATCAACGAGCTCGTTCGCAGCGGCAAGGTGCAGGCTCCCGTCGTGATCGGACGCGACCATCTCGATGCCGGCTCGGTTGCCTCACCGTATCGCGAGACGGAAGCAATGCGCGACGGCTCCGACGCAATCGCCGACTGGCCGATCCTGAACGCCCTCGTCAACGTCGCGGCAGGCGCGACCTGGGTCAGCGTCCACCACGGCGGCGGCGTCGGGATCGGCAACTCGATCCACGCGGGCATGGTCGTGCTCGCCGACGGGACCGCCGACGCTGCGGCGCGCCTCGAGCGTGTGCTGACGACCGACCCCGGCATGGGAGTCGTGCGGCATCTCGACGCCGGCTACCCGGAAGCGGAAGCAGCCGCCCGCGAGCACGGGCTGAGCACGCCGATGTTCGACGCGGGCTAGCGCCGATGTCAGCGAGCGAGCTGTCCGCTAGTTCCCTGCCGCGCCTGCTGATTCGCGACCTCGCTCAGGTCGCGACGCCGCCGGGCGGCGTCAGACCGCGGCGCGGTCGTTCCCTCGGCGAGGTCGAGGTGCTGACCGCTGCCTATGTGCTCTGTCGCAGCGGCACGATCGAGGCCGCCGGGCCGATGTCCGAGCTCCCGGCGCTCGAAGGCGACGTCGAAGAGCTCGACGGCTCGGGGCTCTGCGCGATCCCGGGGCTCGTCGACTGCCACACCCACCCGGCCTGGGGCGGCGACCGTGTCGAGGAGTTCTCCCTGCGCGCCGCCGGCGCTGCCTACGAGGAGCTGCACGCGGCTGGTGGGGGCATCCTCTCGACGGTTCGGGCCACGCGTGCCCTCGACGAGGACGCGCTTGCCCGGCGGGTCCGGATGCACGCCGAGTGGATGCTGGCGCACGGGACGACGACCTGGGAGGGGAAGTCCGGCTACGGGCTCGATCGCGAGACGGAGCTCGCCTCGCTGCGCGCGGTGCGCGCGGCCGGCGGAACGCCGACCTGGCTCGGTGCCCATGCCGTCGGCCCCGAGCACGCGGACGCGGACGCATACCTCGACTTCGCCCTCGCCGAGGTTCTGCCGGAGGCGGCACGGCTCGCCGACGCGGCAGACGTGTTCCTCGAGCGCGGAGCGTTCGACGCAGCGCAGGCGCGCCGGTACCTCGAGGCCTGCCGCGACGCCGGACTTGCGCTGCGGCTGCACGGCGACCAGTTCACGGTCAGCGGCGCGATCCCGCTTGCGATCGAGCTCGGCGCGAGGTCCGTCGACCACCTGGAGGCGACCGGCGCAGCAGGCGGTTCAGCCCTCGCCGCGAGCGACGTCACCGGGGTGCTGCTCCCTGCGAGCGCGCTGTTTCTCAGCCGACCGATGCCGCCGGCGCGCTCGCTCGTCGATGCGGGCGCGGCGATCGCTCTGGCGACCGACTTCAATCCGGGCAGCTCGTTCACGACGAGCCTGCCGCTCGTGTGCTCGCTCGCATGCACCCAGCTGAAGTTGTCGCCCGCTGAGGCTCTGGCAGCGGTGACTGTCAATGCGGCGCACGTCCTGGGCCGCGCCGACGTCGGGCGCATCGCGCCCGGCCTGCGCGCGGACATCGTCCTGCTCGATGCGCCGGACTGGCGCTACCTCGCCTACCAGCTCGCCGGCGACGTCGTCGCGACCGTCGTCAAGGACGGCCGGGTGGCCCACCGGCGGTAACCTGGCGTCCATGCCGTCCAAGAAGCAGCGTCGTCGCCGTGCGAAGAGCTTCCGGCACGAGTACGAGGTCGTGCTCCTGGACGGCGACGGCAACGAGGTGGAGCTCGACCCGGAAGAGCGTCGCGTCGAGCAGGAGGCGAAGGAGCGCCGGCGCACGTCCGCCAAGCCCGCTCCGGGAAAGACTACTGCCACGGCACGGGGCAGCCGCCCGACGCGCGAGCCGCCGGCGCCGACCTGGCGCCGCGCGATCAGGCGCGGAGGCTTCATGGGCGGGGCGATGCTGCTCGCCTTCATCTTCCTCTTCAAGAGCGCACCGATCGGGCTTCGGCTCGCCTGGGGCGTCTTCTACGCGGCGGCGTTCGTGCCGCTGACCTACTTCATCGATCGCACGGCGTACCGCGCGTACCACAAGCGCCTGGCGAGAGCCTCGACAAAGAAGGGCTAGGCCCCTACGAGGGCTGTCCGCGGAAGTGGCCGTCGCCGGGCCATGGCGCGAGCATCAGGAGAACGCGCGCGCCGCTTGAGCTTCGAATCGCATGGCGCTCGTCGGGCTCGAAGCGCACCATCGTTCCCGTCGTCCCGAGGACGGACTCGCCGCCGGCGCTGATCTCGGCCTCGCCTTCGAGCACGGTTACCCACGCATTTTCCTTCACCTGGTGGTCGCCGAGCGACTGCCCGGGCTGTAGGACGATCAGCACGGCCCGCGCGCCGTCGTCGGAATGCAGGACGACAGGGTCCCGTCGTCCTTCGGGCGCGTCGAGCGCCAGGAGGTTCCAATGCTGCACGAGAAGTGCGTTTCCGGCCCTGGCTACACTCAAACGCTCGTCATGCCGCTTGTCGTCGACAGCTTCGTCATGGGCTCGTTCCAAAGCAACTGCTACGTCGTGCGACGTGAGCGGGGAGCGCCGGAGGCGGCTGTCATCGATCCGGGCGACGATCCGACCGCGCTCCGGCTCGACCTCGCGCGCATGGGGACTGCCGTTGCCGGGATCCTTGTCACACACACCGACGTCGACCACATCGGCGGCGTCGCGGCGCTCGCCGACGGCGCAGGCGCCGAGGTCTGGGCGCCCGCCGGCGAGGTCGAGGCGCTGCGCGCGGGTACGACCCGCGGCGGCTTCGCAGTCGGGGCGCACGATCCGGCGCACACGATCTGCGGCGGCGACGAGGTCACTGTCGCTGGCATCACGTTCGAGGTGCTCGACGTGCCCGGTCACTCGTCCGGTCACGTCGCGTTCCACCACGAGGGTGAGCTGTTCTCGGGCGACCTGCTCTTCGCGGGCTCGATCGGACGCTACGACCTGGAAGGCGGCGATTGGGAGACGCTGCTCGCATCGGTTCGCTCGCTCGTCGACCGGTTTCCACCCGAGACGATCGTCTATTCGGGCCACGGGCCTTCGACGACACTCGGTCGCGAGCTCGAGTCGAACCCGTTCCTCCGCGACCTTCGGGCCGAGCGAGCATGACCGAGAAGTTCCAGGCGCCCCGGGGGACACACGACGTCCTGCCGGGCGAGGCCACCTGGTGGCACCTCGTCCGCGCGATGGAACAGGTGACTGCCGACTACGGCTGGCGTCGCATCCAGACGCCGGGGTTCGAGGACACGAGTCTCTTCGCGCGCACGTCGGGCGAGGCCTCCGACGTGGTGCACAAGGAGATGTACACCTTCAGCGATCGCAGCGACCGCTCACTGACCCTCCGACCCGAAGGCACAGCGCCGATCGCGCGGGCCTACGTCGAGCACGGCATGCATCGCGACCCGCAGCCCGTCAAGGCGTACACGATCGCCCCGATGTATCGCTACGGCGCCCCCGGCCGCGGCCGTTACCGCGAGCACTACCAGCTCTCGGTGGAGGCAATCGGTTCGGCGGATCCGGCGATCGACGCCGAGATCCTGCAGCTCTACCAGGAGCTGCTCCGCCGGCTCGGCGTGACGAAGTGGGAACTCCGCCTGAACTCGATCGGCGACGTCAACTGCCGGCCGCAGTACGTCCAGCGCCTCAACGAATGGCTCGACGCACACCCCGACGTGCTCGACGACGACGCACGCCACAAGCGGGCGACGAGCCCGCTGCAGGTGTTCGACGTCAAGACGCCCGGCGTACGGGCAGCGCTCGAGGATGCGCCGAAGATCGGCGAGTCGCTGTGTGACGAGTGCCGGATCCACTTCGAGGCGGTTCGGCGCCTGCTCGACCTCTATGGGGTTCCGTACGTCCTCGACCCGACGCTCGTGCGCGGGCTCGACTACTACTCGCGAACGACCTTCGAGTTCATCGGCCCGGACGAGAATGCGAACTCGACGATCTGCGGCGGCGGGCGCTACGACGGGCTGGTCGAGGCGATCGGCGGCGCGCCGACACCCGGCATCGGCCTCGGTGCGGGCCTGGAGCGGCTGCTGCTCGCGCTCGAGAACGAAGGGATCGCCGCCGAGCCCGCGGGGCTGGACGTCTTCTTCGTCGCCGCAGACGATGCTCCGCGCGACCGGGTGCTCTCGGCTCTCGCAGAGGTACGGCGGGCAGGGCTCGCCGCCGACACCGACTACGCCGGACGATCGTTCAAGGGGCAAATGACGCAGGCAGGCCGGACCGGTGCACGGACGGTTGTCGTGGTGCGCGGAGACGGAGCGACCATTCGGCGCGAGGGAGAAGCCGACACGGCGATCTCCCTGAACGAGGTCGTCGCTACGCTCACTGCCCTGTGACGTGGCGCGACCTTCGAGGTAGTTCGATCACGACCGAGCACGTCGGGCAGTCGCTCGTGGTCGCGGGCTGGGTCGCCCGGCGGCGCGATCACGGCGGCCTGATCTTCGTCGACCTGCGCGACGAGGCGGGTCTCGTCCAGATCGTCATCAACCCCGAGCGCGCGCCGGCCGCCGCGGCGGCGGCACGTGACTTGCGCAACGAGTTCGTGGTGCAGGTGCTCGGCGAAGTCGTCCGGCGCAGCGCGGAGACGGTCAACCCGAACATGCCGACCGGCGAGCTCGAGGTCCAGGCCGACGATCTGAAGGTGCTGAGCCGTTCGACGCCGCTCCCGTTCCAGCTCGACGAGGAGGGTGTCGACGAGACGCTCCGGCTCCGCTACCGCTGGCTCGACCTGCGTCGCGAGAAAATGCAGCGCAACATCAGGACGCGCGCCAAGTTGCTCTCGATCATCAGGCAGGAGATGGAGCGCGAAGGGTTCGTCGACATCGAGACGCCGATCATGGGCAAGCCGACCCCCGAAGGGGCGCGCGACTTCCTGATCCCGACCCGGCTGCAGCCCGGCCGGTTCTTCGCGCTGCCGCAGAGCCCGCAGATCTACAAGCAGCTGCTCGTGATCGCCGGCTTCGAGCGCTACTTCCAGATCGCGCGCTGCTTTCGCGACGAAGATCTGCGCGCCGACCGTCTGCAGGAACTGACGCAGCTCGACGTCGAGATGGCCTACCCGGACGGCGAGTACCTGTTCGCGCTGATCGAGCGGACGGTCGGGCGCGTGTGGCAGGAATGCATCGGCGTCTTGCTGGAGACGCCGTTCCCGCGGATGACCTGGGAAGAGGCCGACCTCAGATACGGCTCCGACAAGCCCGACCTCCGCTTCGGCCTCGAGATCGAGGACGCGACCGAATTGACCCGCGGCAGTGAGTTCAGCGTCTTCGCGGGTGCTGGCGCGGTCCGCTATCTGCGGGTCGCAAAGGAGCTGTCGCGGGGCGACATCTCGAAGCTCGAGGAGACGGCGAAGGGGTGGGGCGCCCGCGGGCTCGCCTACGTCGTCTTTCGCGAGAACGGCGATGTCTCATCACCGATTGCGAAGTTCCTCTCGGAAGACGTGCTCGCCGCACTGCGCGAGCCGGGCACGACGGTCCTGTTCGTCGCCGACGAGCCGCGCGAGGTCTCGCGGATCCTCGGCTTCTTGCGGTTGCACCTCGGTCGCGAGCTCGGCCTGATCGACGGCACTGCCTGGAGGTTCACCTGGGTGACCGACTTCCCGATGTTCAAGTGGGACGCCGACCTCGAGCGGTGGGACGCAGAGCACCACCCGTTCACGCGTCCGAATGACGAGTCGTTGCATCTGCTCGACTCCGACCCCGGCGCTGCGAAGGCGATCGCCTACGACCTCGTCGGCAACGGCATCGAGCTGGCCGGCGGATCGTTCCGGATCCACGAGCCCGATCTGCAGGCGAAGGTCTTCGACTTGCTGAACATCTCGCCCGAGGAGCAGCGCTCCAAATTCGGGTTCCTACTCGACGCGCTGGGAATGGGCGCTCCGCCACACGGTGGGATCGCCTCGGGGATCGACCGCCTCTCGATGGCCCTGCTGGACGAGCCGTATATCCGTGACACGCTGGCGTTCCCGAAGAACCAGGCAGGGCTCGATCCCATGTCGGGAGCACCGACTGACGTGACCTCCGAGCAGCTCGCGGAGCTCGGGATCGAGGTCGTAGCGCAGGAAGACTCAAGCTCGGCGTGAATGACCGCCGGTAGAGGCGGCATACTTCCTGATCCCGGCAGCGCCTGAGCCGGAGCAGGGCGAGGACGCCTCCTCCTAGTCGAAAGAGTGGCTATGCCCGATCGTCGCGGCTCGCGGTTCGCGCTCGAGGTGCTCTTTCTGATCGCACTTGCGGTCGGGCTGACGCTCGCCCACCTACAACCGATCGAGATTGCGGGCGTGATGCTCCTCGGGTGGGTGATCGTCGCGGCGATCGAGTGGGCGGCCTGGCGTGACGAGCCGCACTACGGCGCAGGCTTGCCGCCGCGCTATTACGTCCCGCAGGTCAGCCTGCCGCCCGCGCAACCGCTCGAGCAGGTCTCTGCCGGGTATCCGGAGGCACGCGGTTATCGGGAAGGCCAGCGAGACGAGGCGCCGACGTGGATCGCCTCTGCCGCGCTTCGCTCGGAGATGCTCGGCGAATGGCCCGTCGCTCCGCCGGCTGTTGCCGAGGAGCCCGACGAAGAGCTGGTCGAACAACAGCCGGCCGAGTTGCGGGCCGAGCAGCCGGCCGAGCACCCGGTTGATCGCTGGCTCGTCGCCGAACTGCCGGTCGAGCCGATCAGCGCGCCCGAGCAGATCAGCGCGCCCGAGCAGATCAGCGGGCCCGAGCAGATCAGCGCGCCCGAGCCTGAGCCGATCTCCGTGGGGGCGGAGTCGGAGCCGGAGCTCGACGTCGTGCTTGTCCGCTCTGCGCGAGGGGTCGCGCTCTACACCCTCGACCCGCTCGCAGAGCCGCCGCCGCGCCGAAGGTTCGGGCGTGGGGGAGCCGAGCCGCCGCCCGCCGTCGAGGTGCCGTCGCGCCCCGCCGGCGCCCGCGCGCTCCCCGGCCGCTCGAATCGTCAGGATTAGCGCATGACCGCCGCGCGCAGGCCCGCCCCGCGCTTCGTCGCCGAGGCGCTCGACATCGCCGTTGCCGTCGTGATCGCCGACTGGACGTTGGCCGAGTCGTTCAGCGACCTGCTGGGTGCTCCCGCGGCATGAGGCGAACCGGTTGAGGCCGCGTCTTGCGGTTCGCGAGTTCACCCTCGCGGCGCTCGCACTGCTCGCCGCGACCGTCGCGCTTGGGATCACGGCGCAGACCCGGCATCACGCAGCGGCCGGGCCCCAGCCCGAGGGCTCGTACACCGCGTTTGCCGGCTCGAGCGGTCCTGCGGCGTTCGGGCGCCGCTCCGCGTGCGTCGGCATCCTGCACCCGGACACCGAAGGGGTCTCCCATCCGACGCTTCCCTGCGGCGCGCGCGTCTTCATCACCTATCGCGGCACCACCGTCCTGACGCAGGTGGTCGACCGCGGTCCGTACGTCCCGGGACGCCAGTTCGACCTGACCGATGCGCTCGCGCGCAGGCTCGGGCTACGCGGCGTCCAGCAGATCCACTGGTCGTACGCGCGCACTCGCTGAGCGGCTTGATCGAGGCTACTGTGAGATCGGTGCTCGACGTCGTTCGTGTGCCGCGTATCCATGAAGAACCAACACCATGTGAAAGGGAGCCCGGGTTGGGCCTAGGAG
>JBBQQI010000069.1:0-14032 GCA_038216085.1 Gaiellales bacterium
CGGAGCTGAACGAGCTCCTGGAGGAACTCGTGGGCCGTGTGGCGTCGATTCTCCGAGACAACTTTGGCGGCGCCTACCTGGTCGGCTCGTTCGCGCTCGGAGCCGGTGATCTCCAGAGCGACTGCGACTTTCTCGTTGTCACCGAGGATCGGATCACGGAGGAGCAAGAACGAGCGCTCCGCAAGCTGCACGACGAGATCCCGACTCGTTCCGGGAGGTGGACACACGATCTGGAAGGGTCGTACGCGCCGAGGGCTGACCTGGAGACGCTCGCGGCTCTTGGCAAGCAGTGGCTGTATATCGACCGAGGTTCGCGGAAGATGGAGTGGTCGACCCACTGCAACACGGCAGACGTGAGATGGACGCTACGCGAGCGCGGGATCACGCTCGCCGGGCCCGCCCCATACGAGGTGGTCGGCGAGGTGCCCGCTGACGTCCTTCGTCGAGGGATGCCGCCGCTGATCGAGAGCTTCCTGGCGGACCTGTTCAGCTGGACCAGCTTCGACACTGCATGGGCGCAGCGCTACGCCGTCACGACCCTCTGTCGCATCCTCTACACGCTCGAGACCGGCGAGGTGGCCTCGAAGCCCGCATCGCTTGGGTGGGCGAAGCAGGCGCTGATCCCGGCGTGGCGCGACCTGGTTCAGCAGGCGATCGACGACAGGCCGCTCCCGTGGAACGATCCTCCCAGACCGGGAAGCGTGGAGGCAACAATCGCATTCGCTGAACACGCGAAAGGACTCGGCGCGCGGGCTCTGCCGTAACAGCATTCGGCCGGCGTTCACGGGTATCCCCCGGAGCATTCGGTTGCGGTAAAGATCGTGGCGTGAAGGTGAAGCCCGCAAGGTGACGACGCGCCTGCGTCCTTGGGCGCCGACTCTCGATGAGTTCTCGGCTCTCACCATTCGCAGAACGGCTTCGCCCCGCATGCCGGCCGGGCGAGCCGCACGAGAATGGCCCATAGCCCTGGCGGCGCCTCGCAAGGCACGCCGAGTTCAGCGCAGGTGTCGCGATCTCTTCGACGACCACTAACGGCAACCGCAGCGCCAAGTTGGGTGGTCTGCCGAGTTCACGTGCGTCACTTTGCGGGCCGTAGTCTCAGGTCGTTGTGAAACGTGCCCGCGTCCTTAAGCCGATTTATGTCGAGGCCTTCGTGCGCCCCGATGGGCCAGCTCTGGGAGAAGACACAGAGGCCCGACTTGCACCGGCGCTCGGCGCTGCGCTTCTGGTCGCACGACCCGCGGTCGCTGATCCTCGAGGGGAGCGGGTACTGGCGCTACGTGCCGAGCGTCGACGGCGTCCGTTTCCTGACGAGCTACGACTACCGGACACGCTTTGGCCGCCGGCCGTGTGATCGACCGGCTCCTCTTTCGACCGCTGCTCGGCTGGGCTACGGCCTGGAGCTTCGACCGGCTGCGGCTGTGGCTGGAGGAAGAAATCGAGCCCGAGGAGTCGCTCGCCGTCCGAGCCCGCGCGCACGGGTGACGAACCCGCCGGGGACGCCTCTTCGGCTACCGCGGCTCCTTCGAGGTCGAGCGCCGTCCCTGCGGCGCCCACGCAGTCCCCGAACGAGTGAAGCCGCGCCGAGAAGAGCGGCGCGAGTAACGTCGCCTGGGCCAGTCCTCTTTGGAAGTGCGCCTCAGAGGCCAAGGCGATTCGTTCGGTCGGCGATCAGCTCGAGACCGAGTGCCTCCGGGGCCGCGCTAAGCCTTGGGAGGGGTCCAGCCGCGCCAGTCGGAAAGCGACGTCACCATGTGAAGTTCGTCCCTTCACCAACGTGGGCGCCGAACTTGCCGAGCATCGCTGCGCCGGCCAGGGCGAGAGCAAAGACGAAAGACGTCCGTGAGAGCCGCATCCTATTCCCTTCCGCAGTTGAAAACCTCAAACCCCAGGATGCGCGAGTTTGGAGGATCCTGCCTCGCCCGTTTGGGTGATACCGCAGCGTCGATCCGAGCGAGGGGACGGGTTGCGGCGCGCGGGGGGAAGGAAAGATTTGCCGTCAGTCCTGGCCGCACGCGCCGCCTCCTCTCTGTCGGCGGCAGCACGGCTTTCCTTTAGGTCGACTGCGCGCCGGAGCATAGAATCGCTGCCTTCTTCCCGGATCAGGAGGTCAGTCACCGTGCCGATCGCATACACCCAGGAATTCGACGTCAGCGACGACATCGCAGCACCACGAACTACGACGCGATCAGCGAGCTCTTGCAGGCAGACAGTGATCCGCCCGCGGGCTTGATCGTCCACACCGCCGGTTTCGGCGGCGGGGTCTTCCGGATCTTCGACGTGTGGGGGTCGGAGGAGCACCTCGCGCGGTTCAAGGACGAGCGGCCGATGCCGGCTGTCATGAAGGTCGCCGGCGATGATCCGACCGCCGGGCCGCCGATGCGTGAATACAGCTACGAGCTGCACAGCATCATTCGCGGCTGACGTATGCTGAGGGTATGAAGCAGTTCGCGACGGTGCGCTTGACGCAGGCGGCCACGAGAGTCGGTGAGCAGGCTCCGCTGACCGCGGTCTGTTGCAACGCGTGCCGCACGTGCGTCACGACCAACCTGATCGGGCTCGCGACAGCGGCGCTCGCCGGGACCGGGCTCGCGGCGAAGCGCTTCGCGGGCCGGATCTTTCGTACTTAGTGGCCTAGGCTCGCGCGCATGACGTCGACGGCTGACCTGCTCGACGAGCACGGCGACGCGGCCGGCGTGTGCCTGATCCAGTTTCGCTCCTACGGGGCGCCTGCGTTCTCCGGCCGCGTTGCAACGGTTCGTTGCGACGAGGACAACGTCCTGCTGCGCGAGCAGGCGAATCGGACGGGGAACGGGCGCGTCCTCGTCGTCGACGGCGCAGGCTCACTTCACTGCGCGTTGCTCGGCGACAACATTGCGCGGCTCGCGCGTGACAACGGCTGGGCGGGGATCGTGATCAACGGCTGTGTGCGCGACACCGTCGCGCTCGACGCGCTCGGGGTCGGCGTCAAGGCGCTCGGGTCGAGCCCGCGGCCGAGCGGCAAGGACGGTCGCGGCGAGATCGACGTGCCGGTCACGTTTGGCGGCGTCACGTTCACGCCGGGCGCGACGTTACACGCCGACGAGGACGGCGTCGTCGTCCTCTCGAGCTCCATCGGTTAGACGCCGTCACCAGCTTCGCGCGCCGCTGCCGCCTCGGCCCGCGCCGCTAGCCACTTGGGGTGGTGACGCCGCGCCCACTCGTAGCGAACGGAGCCGGTCGTGATGCCGCGGAGCGAATGGCGTGTCGCGGGGTAGATCAGCGCGAGATAGAGATGACCGGTGACGAGCACGATCGAGACGAAGGTGAGCGCGTCGTGCAGCAGGATCGCGCTCGCGAAGCGGAAGGTGCTGTCTCGCTCGCCGAGCCAGAGCAGCACACCAGAGACGGCGAACAGCACTGCGAACGCCGCGGTGACGGCGGCGTTCAGCTTCTGGCCGGCGTTGAACCGGCCCTGCGGCCGCTCGTGGCGGCGCAGCCAGAGACGATCGTCCTCGTCGAAGCGGTTCAGCTCCCGCGCGGTTGAGCGCAGGCCTTCGCGATCGCCGAGGACGAACGTGAGCGCGATCAGGATCGCCCATGCGACCGCGGTGTAAACGTGCACGTCCTTCAGGAGCGGGCGGCGGCCCACCGATTCGCTCAACGACGGGACGTAGAGCACGAGGCCCGTGCCGAGCAGGATGAAGAACGCCGTCGCGTGCACCCAGTGCAGCGTGCGCTCGGTCAGTGAGAAGCGCTCGATCATGACGTGGTCAGCCATTCGAGCCGACCCAGGCATCCGACGAGTAGCCGCGCTGCTCCCAGTAACCGGGCTGCGCGTGCCGGCCGAGGGTGATCTGCTCGACCCACTTGACGTTCTTGTAGCCGTACATCTCGGGGATCACCACGCGCACCGGTGCGCCGTGCTCGCGCTTCAGCGGCTTGCCGTCCATCTCGTAGGCGAGCATCACATTCGGGACGTGCACCTGGTCGAGCGTCAGGGTGTCGACGTAGGGACGCTCAGCCGAGGTGAAGGTCAGCACGCTCGCGTCGGCGAGTGGCGCGGCTGCTGCGAGCAGGTCGCGAAAGCGCACGCCCGCCCAGTGCACGTTGTTGACCGACCAGCCGGTGACGCAGTGGAACGTCGTCACCTGCTCGGCGCGCGGGAGGCGCTTCAGGTCGGCGTAGGAGAGCGAGAGCTGCCGGCCGACCAGCCCGTCGATCCGCAGCCGCCACGTCAGCGGATCGAATCTCGGCATCGAGCTCGCGACGGTATAGATCCGCCAGCCGTTCGGGACGAGCGACGGCGGGAGGGCGTTGAGGATCGGCTGGCGGAGGCCGGCGAGACTGCGCCAGACGGGTTGCCCCCAGAGAAGGGACGAGAGCCCGACGCCCGTGACCGCGAGAAATGTGCGCCGGCCGTAGGCGCGCGGCTCGTCGCTGCTTTCGGTGTCAGGTGTCATCTCATGCGACGGTATCGGCGCTGCTGCGAGACGGCGTTACGGATTTCTGAACACTCAGGTGGCTGCGGGCGCAGGAAAACCACCCTCCGGCCCTTAACCCTTCTCGAGGACGCATGAGAGTTCGCACTCCCATTCAATCCCTCGCCGCACTCGTGGGGCTCGTGTTCCTGCTCGTCGGAATCCTCGGGTTCGTTCCCGGGATCACGACCCACTACTCGGACCTGAGCTTCGCCGGGCACGACTCGAGCGCGAAGCTGCTCGGGATCTTCCAGACGAGCATCCTGCACAACCTGGTGCACGTGGCATTCGGCATCGGCATCCTGCTCGCGAAGACCGCCGAAGGCGCGCGCGCCTACCTGATCGGTGGCGGCCTCGCCTATCTGGTCGTCTGGCTGCTCGGCGTCGCCGGCGGCCTCGACTGGCTCCCCGTCAACACCGACGACAACTGGGCGCACATCGTGGTCGGCGTCGGCATGATCGGGCTCGGCTTCGTCGCCGGCGGCAGGCGCACGGCGATCATCTAAGACTCTGCGAGAACCGGTACTTCGGGCGGGGCGCCTGTCGGCGCTACGCCCTGCTTGCGGACGGCGAGCATCTCGGCCAAGATCTCGAGCGCGATCTCGCCGGGCGTCTCGCCGCCGAGGTCGAGACCCACGGGGCCGCGCACGCCGTCGGCGAGGTCACCCAGGTGCTCGCGGCGCTTCTGCTGTGCGCGCTTCGACCCGAGTGCGCCGACATAGAACGCGCCGCGCTCGACGCCCGCGCGCAGGGCGGGAATGTCGAGTCGTTCCTCGTGCACGAGCGAGACGACGGCGGTATCGGCATCGACGTCGATCTCGTCGGGCCAGGCGACGATCAGCTCGTCGGCGCTCGGAACACGCTCGCGGGTCGCGAGGCCCGAGCGCGGATCGACGACGATCGTGCGCCAGCCGAGTGGTCGCGCCAGCGCGCAGAGAGCTTCGGCGATGTCGCCGGCCCCAACAGCGATCAGGCGCGGGGGTGGAGCGACGGCCTCTGCGAAAACACTGCGATGGGGCTCGACGACGAGCTCGGTGCGCGTGCGCTCGGCCTCCTGCCAGCGCTCGCCGAGGCCGTCGCCCGCGACGACGACATAGCTCGTGCCGCGTTCGAGCAGCGGCGCCGGTGCGAAGGGCTCGACGAACACGTCGATCTCGCCGCCGCAGGGCAGCCCGACACTCCACGCTTCGTCGTCGGCGATCCCGTAGGTCGCCACCTCGGGGGGCGCACCGGCAAGCACCGCTTTCGCGCGCTCGGCGACGTCCGCTTCGACACAGCCGCCCGACACCGAGCCGTACATGCGGCCCGCCGCGGTCACCGCCAGCTTCGAGCCGAGCGGGCGCGGAGCGCTGCGGCGCGTCGCAACGACGGTCGCGAGCGCCACCTGCTCACCGGCAGCCCGCCATTCTTCAGCCTTCGCAAGAACCTCGTCCATCGCGATGATGTTAGATGGTTGATCGGCAATTCCGGCACTCCCGGCTGGCGACCCAGACGCGGCGCCGGGATCCACCCTCGTCCTTGTCACGGCGACCTGCCTTGACTGCGGCCGAGTGCGGCCCCCGGCTTGGTCTGGGCCGTCCCCGGAAGCACCCGCATCACCGATCAACCATCTGCATCGAGGCCATGGAACCGACGGATAAGATTGACAGCGTGCTCGCCCAGGTCGAGGCCGGCGAGCTCGGCGACCCGCTGCCGGTGCTCGCCTACCTCGCCGGCCTGTCGGTGGAGATCGACCCGGACAAGCTGAACGGCGCGCGCCGCCGGGCGCTGCTGCTCGTCGCTGCGGGCGGCGACCCGCATCGGGAACTTGGAGTCGACGACCGTTCCGTCAAGTCGCTCGCTGCAGACCTGTTCGACGAGGAGCGCCGCGCCTTGCTTGCGCAGGGCCTCGACGCGCTGGTGCTGCGGGTGCGCGACCTGCCGAAGGCGCGGGACGCGGCGCTGTTTCTCGTCGCCGACAGCGACCTCGCCTGGCGGCTCTTCGCGCTGGCGCTCCTCGCGGAGGAGCTCGCCGGATGACGCCGGCTGTAGAGGCGGCGAAGCGCGCAGGGATCGAGTTTCACCTGCACACCTACGAAGGGGTCGATGTGGGCAACGGCGACTACGCGGTTGCGGTGGCGGTTGCGCTCGGCCGCCCAGCAGGCCGGCTCTACAAGACCCTCGTTGCGTCGGTCGGGGACGAGCTGCGTGTGTTCGTCGTTCCGGCGGATCGCCAGCTCGACCTGCGAGCCGCCGGGAAGCGCGCGCTGCTGGCCGACCGTGCACAGGCGGAGCGCGCGACCGGGTACGTCGTCGGAGGCATCAGCCCACTCGGTCAGCGCAAGCGGCTTCCGACCACGATCGACGAGTCCGCGCTCGACTGGGACACCGTCTTTGTCAGTGCGGGCCGCCGCGGCCTGCAGATCGAGCTCGCGCCGCAGGACCTGGTCGCGCTGACCGGTGCGGTCGTCGCCGCGATTTCCGTCTAGGTGCCCCACCAGAAGCTCGCCGCGATCACGACGTAGAAGCCGACGAGCACGGCTCCCTCTTGCCAGGTCGACTGCCCGTCGTTGACGACGAACGCGCCGAGGATCGCCGAGATCACGAGTACGAGCGCGAGCAGCGTCGGGAAGACGAGCGTCAGGTGCGTCGCGAAGAGCAGCGAGGCAAAGACGATCACCGGGGTCAGTGCCAGCGCGACCTGCAGCGAGGAGTTGACGATCACCGAGACGGCGAAGTCGGCGCGGTTGCGCGCCGCGAGTTGCACGCCGACGACGTTCTCGACGGCGTTCCCGGCGATCGCGACGATCACAAGTCCTGCGAACTCCTCGCTCATGTGCAGCGTGTGGATCGCCGGGGTGAGCGCCGTCACAAACCAGTCCGAGGTGAACGCTGCCGCGGTTCCAGCAGCGGCGAGCGCGACGGCGGTCACCACTGTCGACCACCGCGGCGGCTCGTGCTCCTCGCCGGGTGTGCTGCGGAGGAACGACGGCAGCGTCAGCACGAAGAGGACGAGCAGCACGCCCGCGCAGATCAGCGAGAGCGTGTTGCCGTGCGCCGCCGCCGGTGAGTGGAACGTGTGCGCGAGCGACGGCATCGCCATCGTCGCCGCGGCCAGCAGCGCCAAGGTCGAGACCATCCGGGCGCGGCTCGAGTCGAAGAGCTGCGGGCCGTTGCGCAGGCCGCCGACCACGAAGGCGATCCCGAGCACGAGCACGCTGTTCGCGAGGATCGACCCGACGAGCGCAGCCTGGACGACGTCGACGAGGCCCTTGTTGAGCGCAAAGAGGGCGATGAAGAGCTCGGGCAGGTTGCCGAGCGCCGACTGGACGACGCTCGCACCGCCCGACCCGAGCCGTGCTCCGAGCTGTTCGGTCGCCGTCCCGACGAGGCGGGCAAGCCCGGCAAGCGCGGCTGCCGCGACGACGAACGTGAGCACGTCCCCGAGGCCGGCGAAGTGGCAAGCCCCGGCGGCCACGACGAGCGCGCCGGTCACGACCAGCTCGATCAGGTCTCGCCGATTCACGGGCGCGAAGCTACCAAGGTCTCCCTCGTTCGAGGGGTGCCCTCCGTCGGGAGCGATGCCGAAACCCGGAAGAGCCCACGGTCTCGTCTCTCAGGAGGATCATCGATTTGCGGCATCTTGTGCTCGTTTGCACCCTCGTCTTCGCAGCTTCGATCCTGGCTGGGGCGGCGAACGCCTCTCAGCTGATCGACCGGAACGCGAAGGGCGTCACGCTCGGCGTCAACGCGAAGGGCGAGGCACTCCTCACCTACCAGGCCGACGGGAAGCTGAAACACGTGCTCGCCTGGGGTGCGACGAACGCCATCGCCCCGACGCGCGGGAAGGCGCAGCTGGCGTTCAAGCTCGACTACTCGGGTGGCTACGGCAAGTACAAGGAGGACTACTGGAAGACGTTCAAGAGCAGCTGCAGCGCCTATCACGGGCCGGCGCTCGCATGGAACATGACCGCCTGCACGGCCGCCGACGGCTCCAACTGGGCGCTTCAGTCCTGGCAGCGGATGCTGCCGAACTACGGCCTCGAGGCCAGCCCGGTGCAGGCCGTCTGGGAGCTTCGCCTCTCGCACTGGACCGGCGACCTACCCGAACTGACGATCGACACCGACTGGGCCTGGCACCAGTGGGATCACCTCTACGGCACCTTCGCCTACGGAGGCGCTCCCGTCTTCGGCTTCAAGTCGACCTCTGCCGGCGTGCCGCTCGACACATTCGGGCGCAACATCTACGTCGACACACTCGACTCGGCCTACGGCTCGGGCTGGAAGCGCGAGAACAGCTTCCTGACGCATACGAACACCGGTGTGTTCTGTTACTCGTTCAACCCGCACGGCTCCCACCCCGCGGGCAAGGGCAAGCAGTACCGTGCGACCGTCGAAGGCCCCGGAGTGACGCCTGACGTGATGTGGATGGGCACCTCGCCCGGCACGTACGACAAGGCAACCGACCTGGTCGCAAACGACGCGATCAGTCAGCTCGGCGACACGCAGTGCAAGGCCAACTAGGCCCGCACCACGGATCAACCATCTAGGCTCGCCTGCGTGCAGGAGCGCGGAGCCGAGCAGCGAGCACTCTTCCGGCGGTGGCCGGCCGGCGTCTCGGTCGTCGTGACCGAGCTCGACGGGCGCCGTTCGGGCCTGACCGTGTCGTCGCTCGCGTCACTGTCACTCGAGCCGCCGCTCGTCGGCATCTCGATCGCGCACGACGCATCGCTGCACGAGCTGCTCCGCGACGCCGGCACGTGGGCGGCATCGCTGCTCGCCGGCGACCAGGCGGAGCTCGCGAAGCACTTCGCGCGCAGCGTCCCGCCGATCGCGCTCTGGAACGGCATCGAGGTGCGCGAGGACGATCCGCGGCTCCTCGTCGGCGCTGCAGGCTGGTTGACGGCGCGCACGGTCGACGAGCTGCGCACCGGCGACCACACGTTCTTCGTCGGCGAATTGCTGAGCCTCGAAGAAGGGCGGGCGGCCGCTTCCCTCTGTTACGTGCACCGCGGGTACCACCCGCTGTGACCGCTGCCGTCATCTTCGACCTGGACGGGGTGATCGTCGATTCAGAGCAGGTGTGGGACGAGGTGCGCGAGCAGTACACCGTCGAGTCCGGCGGGCGCTACAGCGAGCGGGCGACGCGCGACATGATGGGGATGAGCTCGACCGAGTGGTCGACCTACATGGCCGAGGAGCTCGCGCTTCCTGGCTCCCCCGAGGAGATCAACGCCGACGTGGTCGAGCGCATGCTCGCGCGCTACGGCGAAGAGCCGCCGCTGATTCCCGGCGCCGTCGAGGCGGTGAGGACGATCGCAGAGCGCTGGCCGACCGCGATCGCGTCATCGTCGAACCCGGAGCTGATCACTGTCGTGCTGCGCGTCTCGGGCCTCGACGTTGTCATCCGCGAGGCGGTTTCGTCGCAGGAGGTCGAGCGGGGGAAGCCGGCCCCGGACGTGTATCTCGAGGCCGCCCGGCGGCTGCGCGCCGACCCTGCGAGTTGCGCCGCCGTCGAGGACTCACACAACGGCATCCGCTCCGCGAAGGCAGCCGGCATGCGCGTGGTCGCCGTGCCGAACCCTCACTTTCCACCCGGCGAGGAGGCACTCGCCCTCGCCGACGTGACCCTCCGCTCGATCACCGAGCTGACGCCGGATCTCTTCTAAATGGTTGCGCGGCCGAGCAGGACGCAGCCGTTGTGACCGCCGAGCCCCATCGCGTTCGAGAGCGCCACGTCGACCTGCACGCGGCGCGCCTCGTTCGGGACGTAGTCGAGGTCGCATTCAGGATCGGGCTCGTGCAGGTTGATCGTCGGCGGGAGCACACCGTCCCGCAACGCGAGGATGCACATGATCGCCTCGATCGCTCCCGCGGCGCCGAACGTGTGGCCCATCATCGACTTCGTCGAGGAGACCGCGAGGTCGTAGGCGTGGTCCCCGAACACGGCCTTGATCGCACGAGTCTCGGCCGCGTCGCCGAGCGGAGTCGCCGTGCCGTGCGCGTTGATGTAGCCGACTCGCGTCGGCTCGACCTTCGCGCGCTCGAGCGCGCCGCGCATCATCGCCGCGACACCGGTCGCCTCGGGCTCGGGCTGAGCCATGTGGTGGGCGTCGTTCGATGCGCCGTAGCCGAGCACCTCCGCGTAGATGTCTGCACCGCGGCTCTCGGCGTGATCCCAGTCCTCGAGCAGGACTGCGCCCGCGCCCTCGGACATCACGAACCCCGCGCGCGTCGCATCGAATGGCCGCGACGCACGGGGTGGGCTCTCGTCCTCGACCGCCAGGCCGCGCATCGCGGTGAACCCCGCGAGGATCAGCGGAATGATGCACGCCTCGGTGCCTCCCGCCAGCACTGCATCCGCGTCGCCGCGCTTGATCAGCTCGGCGGCCTCGCCGATCGCGTGCGACCCGGTCGCGCAGGCCGAGACGACCGCGTAGTTCGGGCCCTTGATGCCGAGCGAGATCGCGAGTTGGCCCGAGACGGAATCGACGAGGACGTTCTGGAGGAAGTTCGGCGAGACGCGACCGGGGCCGCGCTCGCGCAGCGTGTCTGCCTGCTCGAGGATCCCCGGCACCCCGCCGATCGCCGAGCCGAAGATGATCCCGACGCGCGTCGGGTCGAAGCCGTTCAGGGCTGAATCCTCGAGCGCCTCCCGGCCTGCGGCGACGCCGAGCAGGACGTTTCGCTCGAGCCGGCGCGCCTCCTTGGACGAGACGAGCTCGCCCGGGTCGAAGCCGGTCACCTCGCCGGCGATCCTGACGGGGAGGCCGTCCGTTTCGAAGGTCGAGATCCAACCGACCCCGCTCTCGCCCGCCTGAGCCGCGCGCCACGTCGACGGGACGTCGAGCCCGAGCGGTGTGACGGCCCCGACCCCGGTAACGGCAACGCGCTTCACGCGCGCAACATTAGATCAGCCATCTGGATGAGCGGTTTCGCGACCACCTCAGACGGGCAGCTGTTAGGCGGGTGACGCCCGGACCCCGCGTCGCGGATCGACTCTCTTCAGGAGGAGCGTGATGTCGGACGTCGCCGTAACAATCGGGCCGAAGCCGGGCCTTGTCTTCTTCCACTCGAGCACGTCGGGCAGGTGCCGGCGGATCGAGGGCTACATCGCCCAGGTGCTCCAACGCCGTCGCAACCACGCGACGTTCAAGTACTACGCCGTCGCCCAGGAGCAGCGCCCGGACCTTGTCCAGCGCTTCGGGGTGACCAAGCTGCCGACGCTCGTCGTCGTCGAGGACAAGCTCGTCAGCGCCCGTCTCGAGGCTCCGCGCGGCTGCAAGGACATCGAGTCCTTCCTGTCGCCGTGGCTGCAGTAGTCGACCGGCACTAGGCTGCGACGGTGCCCGCGCCGTCGATCCCGTTCCCGCCGATGGAGGCGGAGCTCGTTCGCGAGCTGCCCGAGGGCGAGGGCTGGCAGTACGAGCCGAAGTGGGACGGGTTCCGCGGGGTGCTCGAGAACGCAGGCGGCGAGCTTGCGCTGTGGTCGCGCAAGGATCGCCCGCTGCTCAGGTACTTCCCCGAGCTGCGCCCGCTCGGTGATCTGCTTCCCCCGCAGTCGGCGCTCGACGGCGAGATCGTGATCGCACAGAACGGGGCACTCGACTTCGACGCTATGCAGTCACGCCTCCACCCGGCCGAGTCGCGCATCCGCAAGCTCTCGGCGGAGATCCCCGCCGTCTACGTCGTCTTCGACGTGCTGCTGTGGGACGGCGAGCCCGTGTGGAAACTGCCGCTCGAGGAGCGCCGCGGTCGCGTCGAGGCGCTGACGGGCTTCCGCATCTCGCCCGCCACGCGCGAGCTCGACACTGCGCGCGCCTGGATGGAGCGGTTCGAGGCGCTCGGCCTTGACGGCGTGATCGCGAAGCGCCTCGCCTCGGCCTACCTGCCGGGCTCACGCGATGCCGTCATGAAGATCAAGGAACATCGCGCGGCGGACTGCGTCGTCGTCGGCGTGCGCTGGAAGGGAGAGCGCAGCGCGGTGGCGACGCTGCTGCTCGGGCTCTACAGCGACGACGGCGGTCTTGACTACGTCGGCTCGTGCGCGGTCGGCGCGCGCATGCGCGACGAGGTCGTGGAGCGCGTGCTGCCGTTGCTCGACGAGTCCTCCGACCGGCGGTTCTCGGAGCCGAACCGCTGGGGGACGGGCGAGCTGGAGGAGTCGGCGGTCAAGCCGGAGCTCGTCGTCGAAGTGCGCTACGACAAGGTGCAGGGGAACCGCTTCCGGCATGGCACGCGGTTTCTCCGCTGGCGCAACGACAAGGATCCGGCCGACTGCACCTGGCGGGAGCTCCGTCCGCCGCGTGACCCGAACGCGCCCGGCATCGAAGAGCTGCTTACCTGACAACCTGAGGACGGGTTACGCATCCGATGCGGGCGGCTCGAGACCGAGCTGGGCGAACCGCGGCCGCAACGACGGCGGGCTGCGCCACATGCCGTGCATCGGGTCGCCGATCGCCGCGATTCGCGTGGGCATCGTCTCGAGCGTGAAGACGGCGGGCTCGACCGCCGCGACCTCGTCCCAGGCAAGCGGCGCCGAGACGCGCGCGTCCGGTGTCGGGCGCACCGAGTAGGCCGAGGCGATCGTGCGGTCCCGCGCGTTCTGGCCAAAATCGACGAAGACGCCAATCCGGTCTGCCACCTTCCACGTCGTCGTCGCGATCGCCTGGTCGCCGACGCGGCGCTCGACTTCTTCTGCGAGCGCCTTGGCAAGGCGGCGAACGTCGGGGAATCGCACGTCGGGCCGGATCGGCGCGAGGACGTGCAGCCCGGTCGCTCCGGACGTCTTTGGATACGAGCGGAGCCCGAGCTCGTCGAGCACCTCCCGCACGACGAGCGCGATGTCGCGCACGAACGGCCACTGTCCGTCGGAGGTCGGGTCGAGGTCGATCAGCAGATAGTAGGGCTGCTCGATCTTCGGGACTCGTGAGTGCCAGGTGTGCAGCTCGATGCACCCGAGGTTCGCGACCCACGCAAGTGCGGCGGCGTTGTCGACGATCGCGAACACCGTCGAGTGGCCGCTCGGGAACTGGACGAAGATCTCGTCGACGTAGTCCGGGTGGTTCGCAGGCACACGCTTCTGGTGGAAGAAGTCCGCGTCGACGCCGTTCGGAAAGCGCTTCATGTGGAATGGGCGGCGGCGCAGGTGGGGGAGGGCGTGCTCGGCGACGCCGACGTAGTAGGCGACGAGGTCGCCCTTCGACAGGCCACGTTCGGGGAAGAAGATCTTGTCCGGGTTCGTGACCGGGACGTCGTGACGGCTGGCGCGCACGCAGCGAGTATCGTGGAGGGAGTGCTCGAAGGACACCCGATGAGCGAAGCGACGCTCGAGCCGCTCGACGACAACATCGTGATCGAGTTGCTCGACGAGTCCGAGCTGCCGAGCGGTCTGATCGTGCCCGCGAACGAGGCGGCGCAGTGCCGCAGCGGGCTCGTCGCCGCGGTCGGCCCCGACGTCACCGCGATCGAGCCGGGCGACAAGGTGCTGTTCCCGAAGGACGCCGGCTTCGAAGTGCGCATGGCGCGCTCGTCGCGGCGCGTTCGCGTGCTCAAGCGCGAAGACGTGATCGCCCGGATTCACGACTAGATCG
>JBBQQI010000070.1:0-13974 GCA_038216085.1 Gaiellales bacterium
CAGGTCTTCATCGATCCCGCCGGCGACCACTACCGAACTCGGATGACCCACACGCTCGAGACGACCGGCATGGCACGTGTCGTCGCCCGGGCGCTGCGGCTGAACGAGGACCTCACCGAGGCGATCGGCCTCGGCCACGACATGGGTCACCCACCGTTCGGCCACGCAGGCGAGTCGGCCCTCGACGACATCCTGCGCGAGCACGGCGGCGACGGCTTCCGGCACAACGAGCAGTCCGCCCGCATCGCGCAGCAACTGAACCTCAGCCGCGAGGTCGTTGATGGGATCCTGACGCACACCGGCGCGCAGGAGCCCGACACGCTCGAAGGAAAGATCGTCCGGATCGTCGATCGGGTCGCCTACATCAACCACGACATCGACGACGCGATTCGCTACGGGATCCTCGAGCTCGACGATCTCCCCGCAGCCGAGATCGAGACGTTGGGCGCGACCGGAGCGAAGCGCATCGATCGGCTCGTGCACGACCTCGTCGAGAGCTCGGAGGCGGCCGGAGACATCGTGCAGAGCGACGAGATCGGCGCGGCGATGCTCTCGCTGCGCTCGTTCATGTTCGAGCACGTCTACCTGGCGCCGGAGACCCGGCCCGAGCACACACGCGCGCGCGACACGATCCGCGCGATCTACTCCCACCAAGCAGCGCAGAATCATGGAACGGCGCGTGACTCACCCGTGGAGATCGTCGAGTTCATCGCGGGAATGACCGACCGCTTCGCGCTGTCGTACGCTGAGCGTCTGGCGGTGAACGAGTAGATGGCGCGGATCAAGGACACCTCCGTCGAGGCCGTCAAGGCGGCCGCCGACTTCGTCGACGTCGTTTCGGCACGCACCCAGCTGCGCAAGGGCGGCGGTGGCCGCTTCATGGGCCGCTGCCCTTTCCACGAGGAGCGAACGCCGTCGTTCTCCGTCAACGGCGTCGACAAGCTCTACTACTGCTTCGGCTGTGGCGCGAAGGGCGACCTGATCACGTTCGTCCGTGACACCGAGGCTCTCGACTTCGCCGGAGCGATCGAATGGCTCGGAGAGCGTTTCCGCGTGCCGCTCGAGTACGAGGAGAGTTCGCCGGAACAGGACGCGGCGCGCAAGCGGCGCGAGCGTCTGTTCGCGGTGCTCGATCAGGCTGCGACGTTCTACGAGCGCACGCTCTGGGACACCGCGGCGGGCGGAATGGCGCGCGATTACCTGAAGGGCCGCGGCCTGCACGAGGAGATCTGCCGCGAGTTCCGGCTTGGCCTGGCGCTCGGCGGTGACACACTTGCGCGCAAGGCGCTTGCCAAGGGATTCACGCGCGAGGAGTTGCGCGCTGCCGGCCTGACCCGCCAGCGCGGCGACGACTACTTCTCCCGTCGCCTGCTCTTTCCGCTCGCCGACGCGCGCGGCCGCGTGCTCGGGTTCCAGGCACGCAAGCTTCACGAGGACGATCCGCTGCCGCCCAAGTACGTCAACACGCCCGAGTCCGAGCTCTTTCGCAAGGGCGCGGTCGTCTACGGCCTCGACAAGGCCCGGGCGGCGATCGCGCGAGAGGACCGCGCGTGCATCGTCGAGGGCAACACTGACGTGATCGCGCTGCGGCAGGTCGGGCTCGAGCCGGTCGTCGCGAGCATGGGAACGGCGCTGACCGAGGCGCAGCTGAAGGAGCTCGGACGGCTCTCGAAGCGGCTCTGGCTTGCCTTCGACGGCGATGCAGCCGGCGAGTCGGCGACGCTGCGCGGCATGGAGCTCGCCGCGAAGCAGGGATTCGACGTGAAGGTGGTGGCGCTGCCGCCCGGCGTCGACCCTGCAGACGATCCGCAGGGGTTCGAGCAGCGACTCGCAACCGCCGAGCCGTATCTGCTCTACCGCGTGCGCGTCGAGATCGACCGCGCCGACGATCGCGAAGCCGCGTTCCGCACCGTTCGCATCCTGCTCGACGAGGCCGGCGACTCACCGGAGCGTCAGGACGCTTGGCGGTACGCGAACGACAAGCTCGGCATGACCGTGCAGCTTCGCGCCGCTAGCTCCTCCGCGCGCGCCGCAGCGGCGCCGTCACAGCGCGTCATGGACGCGAGTGCGAAGCTCGAGCGCAACGCGCTCGCCGGTGTGTTGGCCCACGAGCAGCTGCGAGCCGTGCTCGCCGAGCTGACGCCTGAGCACTTCTACGACCCGGTCCATCGCAGGTTGCGCGACCACATCGTCGACGGCACCGAGCTCGATGCGGATGGGCTTGGGCTGCTCGCCGAACTCGACGCGAGAGCCGAGCAAGAGGGCATCGACGCGAACACGGGCACCGAGTTGCTGCTCCGCCTCCGAGAGCGAGAGATGCGCAAGGAGCTGCTCCACAGCGACCCGGCGAGGACACGCGAGCTGCAGGATTCGCTGACGCGGCTCCTCGAGAAGGTCGCCGCCCTCTCGAGCGCGTAGAGACGAATGTGCCTCAAGCTCGACTAGAGCTTAAGAGTGGCCGTCAGTGGCGGAGCGTGTCGAGAGCCGCGCGGGCCTGGCGGCGGGAGGCGTTCCACGAGAGCCAGCTTTGCTGGGGCCGGTGACGGCGGGCGAGCAGGCTCAGCAGTCGTGTCCGCTGAGCGGCCGGCAACTCGGAGGAGCGATCGACGAGAGTGGGCACGGCGTCATCGCTCAGATGCGAGAGGTAGGTGATGTCGACGTGCGGCCGTGAGAGGTTCGTGCGTGCGATCAGCGCGTCGGGGTTGACGGCGTTCAGGGCGGCCGTGGCGACGAAGCCGGCGACAACAGCCCCGACTGCAAAGCGACGTACCCGGCCGCGCAGAACCGTCATCGTCGCCCAGACGAACACGACTACGAGCCAGGCGACGACGCCGATCGCGTAGATCCGCAGCTCGGTCAGCCCGTACTGCTGCTAATAGATCCGCAGCCGCCAGAACGCAGAGAACGCAACGACGAGCTCCAACGCGACCAGCACGGTGCAGAGAACGCGGATGAGCCGATGGCGGTTGAGCGCGTTTGCGGCAAGGAGAACGGGCAGCACCAACAGCGAGACGACCACGAGCTCGAAGAACCCTTGCCGTGCGTAGTGGGAATACGACAGGTGCGCCCGCGACTCCACGAGCACACTGCCGTCGAACAAATAGCGGGCCTGCACAAGCACGAACGCCAGAAACAACAGATCCAGCGCAGCGAGAACAATCCCGACCTCCATCAGACCGACGCCCACCGGCTCAACCGCCGGCACGAGCCGATCGGCCGGAAGCGCACGATCCTCATCGCGTGCTGCGAGCAGATCGCGAAGCAGCCCTGCGCTCAGCCAGCTGATGAGCAGAACCAGTGCGATCTGGGGAAGCGGATTGCCGATCGCCGGCACTGCCGCTCGGGTGTAGCGCGCGAACACCGAATCGGCGGCGAAGAACAGTCCACCGAAGACGGCGATCACGGGAACACCGAGCCCGAGCCCCCGTGCGACCGCAAGCGCGCGCGGCGCACGAACTATCCGCGAGGCCTGCTCCCAGGGAACCTCGCGCTTCAACAAGAACAGTGCACCGACGGCTGCACCGGCGCCTGCAGAGACAAGCCCACCTGCGTAATCCGAAACAGTCGCGTCCTGCGGACGATGGCGAGAACGGCGAAGACCGCCCAATGCCACCGCACCTGCGAGCGCCATCAAGTTCGTTGCGGTCAGAAGCGGCGAGTCGTGCCACAGAAATGCAGCCGAAAACAGCAACAACGGCGCTGCCATCCACCGCCGCCCCTGGTGGAACGGCACGCCGTGCACACGCAAGAGCAACGCTAAGCCGGCGACGAAACAGCACGCAAAGAGAAAGACGTTCAGACCCAGCGGCTCGCCGTGAAACACGACGTCTCCGGCAATTCCTAGAGCGACCGCAACGGCGAGTAGCGCAACGCTCAGTCCGTGCCCCTTCATCCTCCCAGACCATTGCTGATGCGCGTGAACGACTGTAAGCGCGCAGCTCCCAGGTGGGGACCTCAGCGTGCGTCTGTGAAACTTGCGGTGTGCTCACCTAGCCGTTGGCTCATGATGTCGCGACGAAGGCGTAGCGACATTCGCCCGGTGAGCTTCGAGAGTGCGGCGTGGGAGCCGATGCGCATCGGGTAGGCACTCTGAGGGCCGTATTGGCTTGGGGTGTCTCGACCCATCTACGGCGACGCGCTCGGCTCCCGACCTAGCGCACAGGTTTCAAACTCTCCGAGTTGGACTCGAAACAGATCCCGGGGGAATCGACCGCATCCGATGATCGCCAACTCTTGCCTGTTCAGACGTGCAGATCCGACCTCGCCGACGCGATCCTCGAGGGCGCCGAGGCGTGCCGGCTCCGCCCTCCGGTAGCTCGTTCGGGGGATTGCGCCTGTTGCTCGCGGCGCGAGGGTGAGGGAGTTGGCACCGCATCGGCGCACTGACGCGTCGATCGACGAGGGGGGCTGGGGACGTTGAGTCGTTGGAGCGCGGGTATCGTCGTCGGTGTTCTCGTGTGGTCGTGGCTCGTGGCCGGCGCGGCAGCGACGCCTCCTGGCGTCAGCGGTCGGATCGCCTATGTCTCGTCGGTCAACGGGGAGAGCGAGCTGTTCTCGGTCAAGCCTGACGGCACGGACGTTCAGAGGCTGACCTGGAACTTCGCCGCGGACGAAGCGCCCAGCTGGTCGCCGGATGGAACCCGCATCGCCTACCAGCGCGATGGTCAGATCTGGGCAATGAATGCGGACGGCAGCGACCAACATCGGCTGGCCGCGGAGGGCGCTGCCCCGGACTGGTCACCCGACGGTGGGCAGATCGCATTCGCGAGCACGGCGCCGTTCAATTCGACCTGGAACCTGTGGACGGTGAACAGCGACGGCACCGGTCTCCGTCGGGTGAGCGGGGTCTTTGCGACCGATCCCGCGTGGTCGCCGGACGGGAGCCGTCTGGCTTACGTTGGCCTGGACGGAGTCGGCATCGTCGGCGCCGACGGCAGCAACCCGCACACGATCGTCGGCCCTCCGGGGTTGGCAAGCGGTCCGTCCTGGGCGCCGGATGGTCAGCAGCTCGCGTTCTCGCGTCATCCCGCAACGGGTCGGGTGAGCGAGCTCTATGTCGTCAACACCGACGGCAGCGGCGAGCGGCAACTGACCTTTGACGGGCAGCTGGACGCGCTCGCCTCCTGGTCTCCGGACGGAAGCCAGCTTGTGTTCCAGCGTGTGAACCCGTCCGACTTCGTGGCGCAGCTTGTTCTCGTCGGCAGCGACGGCAGCAACGAGCATGCGCTGTCGCAGAACCTCCCCGGCAGGTCGCCTGCTTGGGGTTCGTCGCAAGTCTCACCGCAGGTGTCTCCGCCTGCCGAGCCGATGATCGAGCTCAACTCGCCGAGCGTTAACCCTGGCTACATCCAGGATGAGATGGTCCGTGCGTTCTACCGCTGCGATTCTGCAGTGTCGTTCATCGTCAGCTGCGCCGGCGACGTTCCGTTCGGAGAGCTGATCGACACGAGCGCAGGACCCCATACCTTCACCGTCCGTGCGACCGACGCTGACGGACGGGCGGCTGCCAGTTCGGTCACGTACAACGTCGTTGACACGGTCCCGCCGAAGATCGACCTTCGGACGCCGGTCGACGGTGGGCTCTACGCTCTGAACTCGATCGTCGCTGTCGCCTACTCCTGCAGCGACCCCCGTGGCTCCGGCATCAACGTCTGCAGCGGCGATAGACCTGCCGGTGCACCGCTCGACACGAGCCAGGCGGGGCGTCACACCTTCACCGCCTTTGCCGGCGACAACGCCGGCCACCTAACGATCAAGACGGTGGCGTACACCGTGGTCGCCTCGCCGCTGGTTTCCATCTCGTCGCCAAGTGACGGCGCGATCTACGCGCTCGGCGCGGTCGTCCCGGCGGACTACCTCTGCAAGGATTTGGTCGGCTCCACAATCTCAGCCTGCGTTGGCGACCAGTCGATCGGTGGGCTCGTCGACACGAGCCAGGCGGGATCCCACACATTCACGGTCGCCGCGGCCGACAGGCTCTTCGACTTCAGCACGAAGACGGTGAGCTACACCGTCGTCGCGCCGCCGTCGGTTTCGATTGTTTCGCCGTCCGACGGCGCCTCTTACCTTCTCGGCACCAGCGTCCCGGTCGACTATTCATGCCGCACACAGCTCCACGAGCCGAATGGGCTCACGTGCGCCGGCGATCTGCCGGTTGGAGGCGCCGTCGATACGAGCAGCGTCGGCCCCAAGACCTTCACAGTCGTCTCCAGGGACGGGCTCGTCCAAAGCACCACGCGCACGAGCAGCTACAGAATCATCTATCCGTTCGGAGGCTTCGACTCGCCGGTCGGCTCGAATGGAGTGGTCGACGCCGCGAGGGCCGGACAAGGCGTACCGCTCAAGTTCTCACTCGGCGGAGATCGAGGACTCGGCGTCGTCAGCCGCGTCACCTGGCAGCAGGTGTCGTGTATTGACGGCAGCAACATCGGTCAACCCGCCTCTGGGAGCGGCAAACTCTCCTACGCGTCGTCGACCGGTCGCTACACCGAGCTGGCGACTACCGACCCGAGCTGGAAAGGCTCCTGCCGTACGGTGACGATCCAGATCGCCGACACAACGCTCCACAGCGTGGTGGTGAAGTTCGCGCACTAAGCCTTCACTGGGGCAAAGCGGTGTAGTGGTAGAAAGGACGATCGGGGTTTGGCCCGGATTTGGCCGGCTCGCTTCGCGCGTGCGCCGGAGTGCGTGCAGTGCTGCGAAGGCAGGAAGCTCCCCGGGTTGGACTCGAACCAACAACCCTTCGGTTAACAGCCGAATGCTCTGCCAATTGAGCTACCGGGGACCGCTCGGCGCGGCATTGTAGCTAGCGTCTGCGCGCGTGCTAGTCCTGATTGCGCACGCCGCCCCGATCTCCTACAAGTTCCCACTGCCGATCTGGCTCTACGTCGTGGCGGGTGGCGGTGCCGTGCTGCTCTCCGCGCCAGCGGCCGCGCTCGCTGTCTCGGATGGCCCGGTGCGCGAGCGGCTCGGCGCCGACCTCTACCCACTCGCACGGCGTCTGCGGCTCGGCCCGATCCTCGTCGCGGTCGGGTCGCTGCTGATCCTCGTCGCGTTCGCCGGGGGTCTCTTCAGCACGACCGAGCAGTCGACGGAGTTCTTCGAGAACCCGATCACGGTGTTCACCTGGGTCGATTTCTGGGTCGGGCTCGGAATCGCCTCGTGGCTCGTCGGGGATGTCTGGGAACGCGTCTCGCCGCTGAACGTCGCCGCACGGGCGCTCGACCGTGTGCTCGCGAGGAGCGGCATTCAGCCTCTTGCCTACCCGGCGTGGCTCGGCCAGTGGCCCGCGGTCGGCCTGCTGCTCGTCTGGAGCTGGCTGGAGCTGATCTGGGGCCCGGCGAAGGAGCCGTACACGCTGGGGCTGATCCTGCTCGCGTACCTCGTCGCCACGCTCGCCGGCTCAGTCCTCTTCGGCGCCGAGGCCTGGCTTGGGAACGTCGAGCTCTTCTCGGTCTTTGCGCGCACGCTTTCCCGCTTCTCTCCGCTCGAGCTGCGCCCCTTCGTGCCCGAGGTGTGGTCGTCGACGCTGCCCGAGGCGCGCTCGGCGCGCCTGCGGCTGTACGGCGCCGGGCTCCGGACCGACCCACCGCTCGCCGACGGTGGTGGAGCGTTCGTGCTGACCGCGCTCGCGACCGTCGTCTTCGACGGCTGGTCGCAGACCGACCGCTTCGGCTCGTTCCAGCAGTGGTTCTACGACCGGTGGTCGTTCCTCGCCCAGCACACGGGCGTGCTGCAGACGCTGTCGATGATCGCGGTCGTCGTGGTCTTCGTCGGCGCCTACCTTGCGATCGCGCGGCGCAACGCCCGCGCACTCGCAGCAACCTTGATCCCGATCGCCGCCGTCTACTTCACCGCGCACTACTTCGCCTACCTACTGATTGCAGGGGAGGACACCGCGGCGGTACTCGTCGACCCGTTCGGGCACAGCTGGAATCCGCTCGGCTGGGGGGAGTACGGGCTGTGGAGGGGCATTGCACCGGCTGCGCTTGTCTGGTGGATCCAGGTGCTCGTGATCGTGTGGGGCCACGTCGCGGCGGTCTTTGCCGCGCACCGGTTCGCGCTTCGCGGTTCGACACGCGCCCAGGCCCTACGGGCGCAGGCGCCCCTCGTGCTCCTGATGGTCGCCTACACGGTTGCCGGCCTCTGGGTGCTCGCACAGCAGCTCAAAGCCTGAATCGGTCAGCTGGGCGTGACCGTCACCGGCACGTCCTGCTCGTGCTGGGGCGTTCCGTCGGCAGCCGAGGGCGCGTAGGCCGCGATCGTGTAGTGCCCGCTCGACGGCGCGTGCAGCTCGGTGTCGAACGTGCCGCGTCCCGGTGCGCCTTCCGATGCGGTGACGGTGCGCTTCTCGACGACCTTTGCTCCGTCGCGCAGCTCGACGACGAGGGTCGCCTCGAAAACGCTCGCGGTTCCCGCGACGCTGAACGTGGCGCCAACGACCGCCCCTGCGCCCGGCGCCTCGACGAGGATCGGTGGCACGAAGCTCGCGACGTCGTCGCGGGTGAGGCCCTGGCGGCCGCCGACGTCGACGCGCTGCACCGATCCGTACTGCGTGAGCGTGTAGACGATCTCGGCCACCTGAGCCGGGGTGGGGGCCGGGAGGTCGACCGTGGCCGTGCCGCTGCTGATCTGCACAGGCGCGGCGAGGCCCAGCGCCCCGAGTGCCGACGAGGCGAGCGCCTGCGTGTGTGGGACACGCGCCACGCCCGCGCGGAGGGCTCCGTCTGTGACGCGGAACACGGTCAGCACGGTCGGTTTTGGCGAGACGGGCACCTGCGTCGTCGAGGTCGAGGATGGCCCGCCGCCCGTCGTCGTCGAGCCATCCGTGCCACCGCCCTGGCCGCAGCCGGAGACAAGGGCCGCGAGGACGGCCAGGGACGCCAGGCGCTTTCCCACCCGCGCAAGTCTCGCACGGCCGCCCGACGGCGAGAGGAGCGCCTATTCTTCGAGCGTGAGCCCGATTGCATTCGTGCTGCTTGCAGCCGCCCTCGTCCTGCTCGGAGCGACCGAGTGGGAGCGCATCTCGAGCAGCCTCGGGATCGACGGCCGACGCCGCCGCGAACGCAAGCGTCGGAAGTCGAACCTGCGCGTCGTTCGCACGGAGACGGACGAGTTCGCACGTGCGGTCGAACGCGATCTTGCTGCGCTCCCGACCGTTGAAGACCGCGAGCCGCGCTGAGCGAGCGAATCAGCGAACGGTGACGGTAGTGCGGAGCACGGCCGTGTTGGGAAGGATGCGCGCGACGTCTTCCATGTTCTTCGACTCCTGGTAGTCGGAGACCTGGAAGATCAGCGCGTGTCGTCCCTTTGCAAGCTTGATGCGCAACGAACCTGCCGCGAACGTCGGGCGAACGTGCTTGCCGTCGACGAGCGCGATCAGCGAGGACGGGTCGACGCCTGAGCCCGCATCGGTCGCAGCGATCGTCGCCGCGCGGCGTACCCCACGAGCCACGAGCCGTGGGGGCGTCACGTCGTTCACCCAGTAGCGGAACGTGAACGGGCCCGCTGCAGCCGCAGAGCGCGTGTCGAAGACGAGGTCGTACGCACCGGCACCCGGGAGCACGACGCCGGCTGCCGGAACATGACGGCCGTAGGACGCGCGGTAGGGATTCAAGTCGAGTGGCAGGCCGGGGTACCCCGCAAGGTGATCGTCATGGCCGTCGAAGACGACGTGCGGCGTCGCCTTGCCGGTGAGAACGACTGCGCCGATGTTCGCGGGGTGGCCGGTGACCGTGACCCGGTAGGTCCGCTCCGGGCCTGGGTACTCGGTGTCGCCGGCCGTCGGGTAGCGGTACACGCTGACGCGAGCCGGAGCGCCCTTCGTCGTCCCGCGGTAGACGCCTGGCTTCGCGAGCGCGCCGTGTGACGCGGCGAGCTTCGGGACCGAGACGCCGAACCAGTAGGGGATGCGCCTGACATCCGTGCCGCGGGTGAGGACGAGGAAGCCCTGCACGTCGCCGGCGGTCGAGCCCGCGGTTGCCGTCACCTGCAGGGATCCGGGAACGACGACCGCAGCCGGCACGGTGACCGTGCCCGAGCCGGTCTGCTGGGCGACCGAGGCCGACCAGCTGCCCGCTCCGCCGCCTGCGTCGGCGAGGGAGACGCCGACCGTCCCGCTCGAGCCGGGCGCGAGCTGCCCGAAGGACACACCCGACGGGCTGGCGAAGAGCAGCGGATTGTCGGCCCGCGGGAGGTTGATAAGCCCGCCGCCCTCGCGGCTCGCGAAGGCTTCGCCTCCGGCCGAGGTGCGCACCGGGTCGCCGGACTGCTCGAGCGCCGACTTGATCTGCTGCACGTTCCAGGTGGGATGCCGCTGCTTGAGCAGAGCGGCCGCGCCCGCGACGTGCGGCGCCGCCATGCTCGTGCCGCTGAGGAGGCCGAACGATCCCTGCGAGGTGGGGAGGGAGGAGAGGATGTTGACCCCGGGCGCCGAGACGTCGGGCTTCATCTTCAGCGACAGCGGCGTCGGGCCTGCCGAGGAAAAGTCTGCGATGACGCCGTTCGCGCTCACCGCGGCGACCGCGATCGCGTCCGGAGCGGTCGCGGGCGAGGAGACCGAGCCGTACCCGAAGTCGGTGAAGTCGTTTCCGGCCGCGATCACCGGCACGACACCTGCCCGCGCCGCGTTGTCGATCGCCGTCACCACGATGTCGCGGCTCGGCTCGACCTCGGGCTCGCCGAGCGAGAGGTTGATCACGTTCATCCCGTCGGTGACCGCGGCCTCGATCGCGGCGGCGATCTCTGCACTGTTGCCGTCGAGCCCGAACTCGGGCGTCGGGATCGTCAACGCCTTGTAGTTGCCGAGATACGCACCGGGGGCGACCCCGGAGATCGTCGTGCCTCCTGCGTTCGTGTTGTGCACACCAGCAGCGATCCCGGCGACGTGTGTCGCGTGGAACGACTGCGTCGGGTCGAACGGCGTGTTGGCGTATCTGTACGACGGTGCCGGCGGAGCGAACGTGCGCTGCACGATCACCTTTGGTGTTGCGAGCGCGGTCTGACCCTTGGGGAAGCCCGGCGGGTACTGATAGCCGCTCGGGTTGAAGTACGGGTTGGTCGCCTGCAGCCCGTCGTCGATGATCCCGATCTTCACGCCCTGGCCCGATGTCTCGAGATTTGGCCCCCAAAGCTTGTCGGCGCCGATCTGCTCGGGCCCACCGCGGACCGCTAGTGAGTGATAGGTGACGTTCGGCCACACATGATCGACGCCTGGAATCGTCGCGAGCGTTGCGAGCTGCGACCGCGGGACGACGACGGCGAAGCCATCGGCGACGAGGCGGTAGCGCCAGCGAATCTGGGCTGCCGGCACGGACGACTGGATGCGCAGGGCGAGCACGTTCTGCGCGGCAGTCAGGCGCGAGAGGTACGAGGTGTGGGATGCAGACTGGAGTGAGCGGCCGAACGCGTTCAGCCCGGGAGCCTTCAGCGTCACGACGACCTCGGCACTGCGAGCCGGGCCGCGTGCGCCGAGCACGTCGCCTGACAATGCGACAGCGGCCACAAGTGCCGCTGCCAGGATGCCCCCGAGCTTCGATGATCGACAGATAGTCAGAGTGCGGATGAGAGGACTTGAACCTCCACGCCCTTACGGGCACACGGACCTGAACCGTGCGCGTCTACCAATTCCGCCACATCCGCGTGCGGCGATCAGTGTAGCCAGCCTCGGAAGGGCGTTACGCGGCGGTGAAGCTCTGCTGGACCGACTCGACGTACCCAGCCAGGTCGGTCTCGCGCTGCTGGAGCTTCGCCTCGCGCTCCTCGACCTCGATCAGCCGTGCCTCGACCTTGTCCTCGCGTAGTTCGAGCTCGGTCTCGCGGCGCGCCCCGCGCACGCGGACGTCGTCCTCAAGGCGCTCCAGCTCGGTCGCCCGGGCCTCGACCTCCAGCTCGAGCCGCGAGATGCGATCCTCCCGGGTCTCGAGGCGGTCGCGACGCTCGCCGATCGAAAGCTCGCGTGCGGCGACCTCCTCCTCGCGCTGGCGCAGCTCCAGGCGGGCGGTCTCGCGGATGTCGTTCTCGCGCTCATCCCGCGCGGCCGCGGCGATCTGCCGGTTCAGCTCCGCCTCGCGGGCAACGAGCGCAGCCTCGCGCTCCTCGAGCTCGCGTTGCTGCGCGCCGTCGTCCCCGGTCGCGGCCAGTTGCAGCTGCCGCTGCCCTTCCTGCAACTCAGCCTCACGCCGTCGCAGCGTCGCCTCCCGAGCCTCAAGCTCGGAGAGGAGGGCGAAGGCGTCCTGGGAGGCCTGGCCGTGGTCGGTGCGCTCGAGCGTCAGGCGTTCGGCCTCCGTGCGCAGCCGCTCTTCCCAATCGCGGAGCGTGGCCTCGGTGTCGGCGACGGTCTGGGCGCGGTTCTCGAGTGACTGGTCGGCGGCTGCAACGCGCGCCTCAAGCTCGCGCTGCCGAGCGGCCAGGGCTTCCTCGCGTGTTGTCAACTTTTGTTCGTGTGCTGCGATACGCGTTTGTGCGCGCGTCGTCTCGGTTTCCAGCTCGCGCGCGGTGTGCTCACGCTTGGCAACCGTCGCGTCGCGTTCGCGCACGGCGCTCTCGCGCGAGGAGAGGCGCGCGTCGGCTTCCTGCTGCCGCGCTTCGTAGGCGGCGCGTTCCCGCTTCAGCTCGCGCTCGCGCTCGCCGATCTCGGCCAGCTGCTTCGCGAGCTCACCGGCTGCCTCAGCGCGCTCGCGCTCGGCCGATTCGAGCTCTTCGACGCGCCCTTCGGCGTGACCGGTGAGCTCCTGGACGCGGGCGTACTCCGCGACGATCTGGGTGTGGCGCTCCACGAGCGCTGACTGCTCGCGCTCGAGATCCTCGACCCTCCGGGACAGTGTCTGCTCCTGCAGTTGCAGCTCGCCCGACCAGTGCTCGAGCTCTGCCTCGCGCTCGGCGACCGCACGTGAGGTCGCGTGCATCTCGTCCCGGGCGACCCGTTCGCGCTCGAGCGCGTCGTGCAGCCCGGCGCGCAACGCCTCGAGCTCGGGCACGCTCGCCTGGACGATCACGTCGACAGGCGCCGAGACGGCGACGGCCGGCGCGGCCTGCTCCTCCGCCGCGGTCTCTTCCGGTCCGACGTCGCCGTTCTGGATCCGCTGCAGCTGGGCGCGCAGGCCCGTGCCGAATCCCTTTTCGGTCTCCGGAGGTGTCATTTCAACACCTTCAGGATGTTCAGGATCGCCGGCCCGAGCAGGACGAGGAACATGGCGGGGAAGATGAAGAGAACCGTCGGGAAGAGCATCTTGATCGGCGCCTTCATCGCCTTCTCCTCTGCTGCGGCCTGGCGGCGCAGGCGCGAGTCGGTCGCCTGCACGCGCAGGATGCGGCCGAGCGAGATGCCGAGCTGGTCGGCTTGGATGACCGCGCGGATGAACGCCGAGAGCTCGGCCGTGTCGACCCGCGTCGCCATGCTCTTCAGCGCGGCCTGGCGCGACTCGCCCATGCGCATCTCCGAGAGCAGCAGGCTGAACTCGTCGACGAGCGGCCCCTCCATGTGCTCGGTGAGCTTCGTGATCGCGCCGTCGAACCCGAGGCCTGCCTCGACGCTGACCGCGAGCAGGTCGAGCGCGTCGGGGAGGTCACCGCGCACCGCCTCCCGGCGGCTGCGGATCCGGGACGAGAGCACCATTTCGGGGACGATGAAGCCGGCCGCGGCGAACAACGGCAGGAAGACGAGGCCCGAGACCGGCGAGGCAATCGCCGCGATGAACAGGCCGAACACGGCGCCGGCGACCGTGGCGCCGCCCTTGACTGCGAGGAAGGTGCCGGACGTGACGCGCTGCGACAGGCCGGCGGCGAGCAGGCGGGCGGAGATCGACTCGACACTCAGGCGGGGGTTCAGCTTGAGCGGGATTGCGGCAAGCTTCGCAGCGGCGGGTACCAGTACCCGTTCACGGAAGCGAAGCAGGTCGTCAGCTTTCTCCGGGATCCGAATGCGGCCGTACTCGGCCGCGCGGCGAATCGAGCGCTCCTTGAGGCGGGCCGGAT
>JBBQQI010000071.1:0-13679 GCA_038216085.1 Gaiellales bacterium
CTGCGCGGCACCTTCCAGGCCGTCGCCGTCAAGGCGCCGGGCTTCGGCGATCGCCGCAAGCGGATGCTCGAGGACATTGCGATCCTCTCGGGCGCCGAGGTGATCACCGAGGAGATGGGCCTCAAGCTCGAGAACACGAAGGTCTCGCAGCTCGGTAACGCACGCCGCGTGGTCGTCACGAAGGACACGACGACGATTATCGACGGCGCGGGTGAGAGCGACGGGATCAAGGGCCGGATCAAGCAGATCAAGGCCGAGATCGAGAACACAGACTCCGACTTCGATCGCGAGAAGCTCCAGGAGCGCCTCGCGAAGCTGTCCGGCGGTGTCGCTGTCGTCAAGGTCGGCGCAGCCACCGAGACGGAGATGAAGGAGACCAAGCATCGCGTCGAGGACGCGCTGCAGGCCGCTCGTGCCGCCCTCGAGGAGGGCGTCGTGCCGGGTGGCGGTGTCGCACTGCTGAACGCCGCCGACTCGGTCCGCGAAGCGGTCCTCGGCTCGCTCGAAGGTGACGAGCGCACGGGTGCGCAGATCATCATCAAGTCGCTCGAGGAGCCGCTCCGCCAGCTCGCGACGAACGCAGGCCTCGAGGGCTCCGTCGTCGTGCAGCAGGTGCGCACGGCGAAGCCGGGCCAGGGGCTGAACGTCGACACCGGCGAGGTCACCGACCTCGTCAAGGCCGGCATCACCGACCCGACCATGGTCACCCGCTCGGCGCTGCAGAACGCCGCGTCGATCGCGAAGAACATCCTGACGACCGAGGCGATCGTCGCCGAGGCTCCCGAGAAGGCAGGCGCCGGCATGGGTGGCGGCATGCCGGACATGGGCGGGATGATGTAGGGCCGAACCCCTTCGGGTTCAGCTAGGGAGGAAACATCGAGTGGGGGCGGCTGTTGGCCGCCCCTTCTCATTCTCGGGGCGGGCATGTTCCGTGACCAGACCAGACCTCCGAGAACTAGAAAAGCCGCCCAAGGGCGGCTTCTCTAAGGGGATGGGAGGGGTGGTGCACTGTGGTTATCGACGCAGGCGCCCGCCCGCCGATCCCTCGTTCGAGTGATCGGTCGGGACTAGAACCCGTAGCGCTGCTCGGCCCAGGGGTCGGCGTCGTTGTGGTAGCCGTAGCGCTCCCAGAAGCCGGGCTTGTCGGCGCTCGAGAGCTCGATCCCACGCAGCCACTTGGCGCTCTTCCAGAAGTACTTGCCCGGGATCACGAGCCGCAGCGGGTAACCGTGGTCGGGCGTCAGCGGCTCGCCGTCGCCGTGCGTTGCGAGCAGTGCGTTCTCGGCTTCCAGAAAGGCGATCGGCACGTTCGACGTGAACCCCGCCTCGGCGTGGGCGATCGCAAAGCGAGCTGTCGGCTTGGGGCGTGCGAGCTTCGCGAGCTCGTTCCAGTGCACACCCTCGAATTGCGTGTCGAACCTCGACCAGCGCGTGACGCAGTGGATGTCCTGTGTGTTCGAGGTGCGCGGGAGCTCGCTGAACTGCTGCCAGCCGAGCTCGATCTCGTTCTCCACCTCGCCGAAGATCCGGATCGTCCAGGTCGGCAGGCTGTCGTCGTAGCGCGCGACCGACCCGGCGTGCAGCACGGGCCACTTCTCCGTGAAGTACTGGCCCGGAGGCAGCCGCGCAGGGTCGAACCCCGCTTCGATCACCTTCCGCTCCGCTTTCGACCTGAACACGCTGTCTAGTCTAGGGAGCGATGGCATCCGTTACGCCGGTGACAGCAAACCGTCCACGTGCTTACGTGCGCGTGCACGGGCCGGACGCCGTCGACTATCTCAACCGGATGCTCTCGAACGACGTGCCGGACGAGGGCTCGGTCGACGCTCTGCTGCTGACGCCGAAGGCGCGCGTGATCGCGCCGGTGCTCGTCTGGCGGCGCGGGCCTGACGACGTGCTGCTCCTGACCGAGCCCGAGCTCGGAGAGACGCTCCGCGCCCAGCTTGCGCGCATGCGCTTTGCAGCGAAGTGCGAGATCGAGCCTGAGGAGCACACCTCGTCGATCGTCTTCGACGAGACCGTGGGGATCCCGAACCGCGACTACGGCCGCCCGGCCGTCGAGGTGCTCGACGCCGCGCTCGCGGTGACGCTCACCGGCGACGAGCTCGAACGGCTGCGCATCGAGGCCGGCACGCCACGTTACGGACGCGAGATCGACGATCGCATCCTGCCCGCCGAGGCGGGTCTCGAGGAGCGTGCGATCTCGTTCTCGAAGGGGTGCTACCCGGGCCAGGAGCCGATCGCTCGCCAGCACTACCGCGGCAAGGTCAACCGGCGCCTGCGTGTGCTGGAGGTCGCAGGTGAGCCGCCCGCGGCGGAGACCCCGGTCTCCCTCGGCGAGAAGGAGGTCGGCCGCATCACGAGCGCGGTGCCGGGCCTCGCGCTCGCCTACGTGCGCGTCGAGGTGCCCGACGACGCCCAGCTGCGCGTCGGCGATGCCCGCGCGTCGCTGCGGTAGGACGGCCCGACCAGGTGGGCCGTTCGGGATGCGGGCCGGTACACTGCCCCTCCCAAGCGCCCGTAGCTCAGGGGATAGAGCGCTGCCCTGCGGAGGCAGAGGTCGCAAGTTCGAATCTTGCCGGGCGCACTCACGATCCAGACCGCGTTGAGGTGCCCGTGGAGCAGGTTGCTGAATGCCATCGCTGATCGGACGTGCGATCCGCCTCGCGCGCAGCCCAGCAGGGAAGCGTTTGCTCGCTGAGGCCCAGAAGGCCGCTCGCGATCCGAAGAACAAGCAGCGGATCGAGCAGTTGCGTTCACGCCTTCCGAAGCGGTGAGCCCTGCGGCAGGAGGCTCCTGATCGACGCCTTTGGCCGCGGTCTGGTACGAATTCCGGGTGCGCGCGGGGCTTCTTGCCGTTGTCGTCGCCCTGCTGCTCGCCGCTCCGGCGCTCGCTGCCGGGTGGCCTCCAGGCACCGTGCAGCCCTCTGCGGCCTGGCTCGCACAGGCGCGCTGCGTGCACCTGAAGGAAGGGCCCTGGTCGGCCAACACCGGAAACGGCTACTTCGGAGGCATGCAATTCTCGGCCGAGACCTGGAAGCGCGTCGGCGGCAACGTCGATCCCGCGTTCGCGCACTCGGGGATCGCCGCCTTCCCGTTCACGGCATCGGCCCCGGAGCAGCTGTACCGGGCGTGGCTCCTCTGGCGCCACGACGGGCACACCTGGCGCTCGTGGGGCGCCATCGGCGCCGCCTGCTCGCCCTGACGCGGCCGTGCCGCTGTATCTGACCGAGGCCGACGTCGCGCGGCTGCTGACGCCCGCCGACGCGTTCGCCGCCGTCGAGGAGTCGTTCGGGCGGCTGGCGCGCGGCGAGGTCGACAACCCGAGCCGGGTTCGCCTGCCGCTCCCGGACGGAGTGTTCGCGGTGATGCCGTGCGTCGACCGCGGGCTCGGGCTCGCCGGGCTGAAGACATTTGCCTGGACGCCGAATGGCACGCCGTTCCTCGTCGTCCTGATGTCGATCGAGTCCGCGCGGACCGTGGCGGTGCTGGAGGCGGACACGCTCGGGCGGTTGCGGACCGCCGCTGCATCTGCCGTCGCGGCGTCGCGTCTGGCTCGCCCCGGCGCAGCAAGCCTCGGCGTCTACGGTTGCGGCCGACAGGCCGCATCGCACGTGATCGCCATGCGCGCAGCGCCATCGACAATCGAGCGCGTCCTCGTCCACGCGCGCAACCCGGAGCGCCTGGACGCGTTTTGCAGCGAGCACGACTGCACGCCCGCGGAGTCGCCGCAAGACGTCGGCGGCTGCGACGTCGTTGTCACCGCCACGACGTCACCGACCCCCGTGCTGCGGGGCGAGTGGCTCGCCGAGGGCGCATTCGTCTGCGCCGTCGGTGCAAACGAACCGGAGGAGCGAGAGTTGGACGACGCCGTGCTCGAACGGGCGGCGTTCATCTGCGTCGACTCGCGCGAGCAGGCGCGGCTCGAGGCGGGCGACCTGATCGGCCCGGCCGAACGCGGCGTCGTCGACTGGGCCGACATCCACGAGCTCCAGAGCGTCGTCGTCGGCAACATTGCCGGCCGCGGCTGCGACGGAGAGATCACGCTCTTCAAGTCGAGCGGGCTGGCGGCTTGGGACCTCGCGGTCGCTGCGCGCGTGGTGGCGCTGGCGCGCGAGCGCTAGAGCTGTGCGCGCATCGCGGCGACGGTGTCCTCGCCGATTGCGTGCACGACGTCGCCACGCTCGAGCATCCGGGCGATCTGCGCGGGCGTGCACCGGTTCGTGACGTAGTGATCCTCGATCACCTCTGCGAGCGGCCGTCCGCGATGGTGCTCGCGAATCACGTACTGCGCAATGCGCTCTTCCCTCTGCGACCCGCTGCCGAGGAACGAAAACGCACCGCTAATGACATCTCTCAGTCCCACAGCGGGCGATTGTATAGTCGCGGGGTGAGAGGCCCTGCAAAGGCTGGCCGCTTCGCCGAACGGACCGTGGCTGGACGCGACGACGACGGCGTCGACGAGCGCGTCGTGATCTGGATTGAGCGCAAGCCGGGCGCGCTCTGGGCCGTCGGCAGGATGGTCAATCCGCAACACCGCGAGACCGACGCGCCGCGCAACGACGACTACCTCTGGGAAGGCCACGAGCTCGAGGACTGCCTCACAAACGCGAACGCGACGCTCGAGGATGACGCGGTCGTCTCCGAGGATGACGGCGCGACGGCAAAGGTCAAGCCGTTCCGACGCGAGGAGCTGCTCGGCCCCTTGGAACGCTTCTTCTTCGGCCGCTGACGCCACCGGCCGGCGTCAGCCCGTCGTCGGAGATCACGAGGCTAGGCGGCGGGCCAGCGCAGGTTCGCGTCGGGGATCGGGTCGCCGTGCGGGTCGTGCGTCGGGAACCCGAGCGCGCGGTCGATGCGCGCTTCCAACTCCTCGGAGATGACGTGCTCCAGCCGGTCGGCCTCGTCGTGCACCGCATCGACGTGCAGCCCGAGCGTCTTCGCCAAGTAGAGCTCGAGCAGCCGGTGGTGGCGGATCACCTCGAGCGCCACCCGCTCGCCGGCCGGCGTCAGCGTCGCGCCGCGGTACTTCTCGTGCTCCAGCAGCTCCAGTGCCGCAAGCTTCTTCACCATCGCCGACGCCGAGGCGGGTGACACCGACTGGTCGCGGGCGAGCGCGCCGATCGTCACACGACCCTCGGAGGCCTGCAGCTTGTAGACGCTCTTCAGGTAGTCCTGGATCGACTCGGAGAGCGGGGCGCGGCTCATAGACGTCAGGGTAACGTGGCCGCCGTGCCGAACCCAACTGGACACAGCACCGGAATCGGGCACAGCATTCAAATCGGGCACAGCATTCAAATCGGGCACAGCGCCGACCCCGACGACGCGTTCATGGTTTGGGCGCTCGAGGCGGACAAGGTCGACAAGCGCGGGCTCGACCTGCGGCCGGTCGTCTCCGACATCCAGACGCTGAACGAGTGGGCGCTCGAGGGACGGCTGGAGGTGACGGCCCTCTCGGCGGGTGCGTACCCGTCCGTCACCGAGACGTACGTCCTGCTGCCACACGGCGCGTCGTTTGGCGAGGGCTACGGCCCGATCGTCGTCACGCGTGAGCCGCACTCACTCGACGAGCTGCGCGAGCTCGAGATCGTCACGCCCGGCCCGCTGACGACCGCGAGCCGCGTCTTGAAGCTCGCGCTCGGCGACGGTGTGCGCACGCGCGATCTGCCGTTCGACGAAGTGCTCGACGAGGTCACGTCGGGCCGAGCGGAAGCCGGCCTCCTGATCCACGAGGGCCAGCTCACCTACGCGGACGCAGGTCTCGCCAAGGCGCTCGACCTCGGCGCCTGGTGGCACGAGGAGACAGGCCTGCCGCTGCCGCTCGGGCTCGTCGCAGCGCGTCGCGATCTCGACCGCATCGAAGACGTCTCTGCGGTGTTGCGCGAGGCGATCGACGCCGGGCTCGAGAACCGCGACGAGGCGATGGCCTACGCGATGGGCTTCGGGCGTGGGATCGACGCCGCAACCGCCGACGAGTTCGTTGCGATGTACGTGAATGGCCTGACGCTCGACATGGGCGAGCGCGGCAGGCGCGCGGTCACGCAGTTGCTCGGCCGCGAGCCCGAGTTCGTCGACGGATGACGAAGGCGGTGATTCTCTCGGCGGTGCGCACGCCCGTCGGGCGCTACAGCGGCGCGCTTGCCGGCGTGCGTCCCGACGACCTCGCCGCGCTTGCGGTGCGCGCTGCCGTCGCCCGCGCGGGCGTTCCCGTGGAGCAGATCGAAGACGTCTGGCTCGGCTGCGCGAACCAGGCGGGCGAGGACAACCGCAATGTCGCGCGCATGGCGGTGCTGCTCGCGGGCCTGCCCGACTCGGTCGGCGGCGTCACCGTCAACCGGCTCTGCGCGTCGGGGCTCGCCGCGATCGTCGGCGCGTGCCACGCCGTGATCGCCGGTGACGGCGACCTCTTCGTCGCCGGCGGCGTCGAGTCGATGTCACGCGCGCCACTCGTCACGTCGAAGCCGGACACGGCATTCCCGCGCGGCGACCGCGTCCTCTACGACTCGACGCTTGGCTGGCGCTTTCCGAACCCGAAGCTCGCGGAGCGCTTTCCGCTCGAGTCGATGGGCGAGACCGGTGAGAACGTGGCCGAGCGCTGGAAGGTGTCGCGCGAGGAGCAGGACGCGTTCGCCATCCGCTCGCAACAGCGCTGGGTCGCGGCGTCGGAGGCAGGCCGCTTCGACGACGAGCTGATCCCGGTCGGCGAGCTCGTGCGCGACGAGCATCCGCGCCCCAACACCTCGGCCGAGAAGCTCGCGACCCTGAAGCCTGCGTTTCGCAAGGACGGCTCCGTCACCGCCGGCAACTCCTCGGGATTGAACGACGGAGCCGCTGCGCTCATGATCGCGTCTGAGGAGAAGGCGCGCGAGTTCGGCATCGAGCCGCTCGGAACCTTCGTCGCCTCTGCCGTCGCGGGCGTCGACCCGCGGGTAATGGGCATCGGCCCCGTGCCCGCCGTGCGCAGGCTGCTCGAGCGTACGGGTATCGCCGTCGGCGACCTCGACCTGGTCGAGCTGAACGAAGCGTTTGCGTCGCAGTCCCTCGCGGTCGTCCGCGAGCTCGGGCTCGACGAGGAGAAGGTCAACGTCAACGGCGGCGCGATCGCGATCGGCCATCCGCTCGGGATGAGCGGTGCGCGGCTCGCAGTGACGCTCTTGCACGAGCTTCGCCGGCGCGGTGCCCGCTACGGCGTCGCGACGATGTGCGTCGGCGTCGGGCAAGGACAGGCGGCACTCTTCGAAAGGAGCGGCGCATGAGTCACGCAGAGCGCTATCTACTCCTGGGCCTGCGGCTCGGGAAGCACGTCGACGGGCTCGTCGACGCCTACTACGGCCCGGCCGAGTTGCAGCAGCAAGTCGACGCCGAGGAGAAGCACGAGGCGGCCGAGCTTGCCTCCGGCGCAGACGCGCTGCTCGGCGAGCTCGCCGACGGCTGGCTCTACGACCAGGTTAAGGGCTGCGCGACCTACGCCCACGTGCTTGCGGGCGCCGACATCTCCTACGTCGACGAGGTCGAGGGCTGTTACGGCGTGCGGCCGGCGAGGGTCGTGACGAGCGTCTACGAAGCGGTGCATGAGCAGCTCGACGAGCTCCTGCCCGGCGAGGGGACGCTGTACGAGCGGCGGCAGGCGTGGCGCACGCGTCACCTCGTCGACGGCGGTCTGGCGGTTCCGGTGCTGAACGACCTGCTGCCGATGCTGCGCGAGCGCACGCTCGCTCTGGTCGACCTGCCCGCAGGGGAAAGCCTGACGATCGAGCCGGTCACCGACGAGCCCTGGTGGGCGTTCAACTACTACCTCGGCGGACTGCGCAGCCGGGTCGTGATGAACATCGACGTGCCGACGACCGGCTTCGACCTGATTCAGCTCGCCGCGCACGAGGTCTACCCCGGCCATCACACCGAGCACGCGGTCAAGGAGCAGGTGCTGATGCGCGACCGAGGGGCGATCGAGGAGGGCATCCAGCTCGTTCCGACACCGCAAGCGGTGCTGAGCGAGGGCATCGCCGAGACCGGCGGGGACCTGCTGGACTCCGAGTGCCGCGCTGCGGCGTACGACGTGCTCCGCAAGCACGGCATCGATGTCGAGCCCGAGCTCACCGAGCAGATCTCGAAAGTGTTCGAGCCGCTGCGCACCGTCGCGCTCGACGCTGCGCTGATGATCCACCAGGACGGCGCCTCGCACGACGACGCGCAGGCCTATATCGAGCGCTGGAACCTCGTGCCGCCCGACCAGGCGAAGCACAGCGTCAGCTTCGCGACCGACCCCACATGGCGCGCGTACGTCGTCACCTACTCGGCGGGGCGCGACCTCTGCCGCGACTACGTGGGCGGCGACCCGGCCCGCTTCACGCGCCTCCTGACCGAGCATGTACGGGTGGGCGACCTACTGGAACCCCGACCCAGCTAGATTCCAGGCATGGCGGTCGCGACCGAGCAGGGCCTGTTCATCGACGGCGAGATCGTCGAGCCCGCCTCGGGTGAGGTGCGCGACATTCCGGAGCCCGCGACGGGCGAGGTGCTCGCGCGCGCTGCGATGGGCGGCGAGGCCGACGTCGACCGCGCAGTCGGCGCTGGGCGCGCTGCGCTCGACGGTGCCTGGGCCAAGACCCCTGGCACGGAACGCTCGCGGCTGCTGCACGCCCTCGCGGATGCGATCGTCGCCAACCGCAAGGAGCTTGCGGAACTCGAGTCGCGCAACGTCGGCAAGGCGATCTCGTCGGTCAAGGCCGAGATCGCGGGCGCGACGGAGAACTTCCGCTACTACGCCTCCGCAATCGCGTCGATCTCGGGGCGCTCGAACCCGATCGGCGGCTCGCTGCTCTTCTATTCTCAGAAGGAGCCGGTCGGCGTCGCCGCGCAGATCGTGCCGTGGAACTACCCGCTGATGATGGCGACGTGGAAGCTTGCGCCCGCGCTCGCCGCCGGGTGCGCCGTCGTCCTGAAGCCGGATCCGCAGACCCCGCTCAGCGTGCTGCGGGTCGCGGAGCTTGCAGCGGAGGTCGGCTTTCCGCCCGGCGTCATCAACATCGTGCCGGGCGATGGGCCGACGACCGGCGCGTATCTCGTGCAGCACCCAGGCGTCGACAAGGTGGCGTTCACCGGATCGACGAGGACCGGCGGCGAGATCATGCGGCTGTGCTCCGACCCGATCAAGCGGCTGACGCTCGAGCTCGGCGGCAAGAGCCCGAACCTCCTCTTTGCGGACGCGAACCTCGCCGACGCGATCCCCGCGAGCGTCTGGGCGATCTACGCATCCGCCGGCCAGTCGTGCGAGGCGCGCTCGCGCCTGCTCGTCGAGTCGTCGATCTACGACGACGTCGTCTCGCAGGTGACCGAGCTGGCCGGGCGCGTCAAGGTCGGCGATCCGCTCGACGCCGAGACGCAGATGGGATCGCTGATCTCGCCGTCCCACCGCGAGAAGGTGCACGGGTTCGTCGACGGCGCCCGCGCCGAGGGCGCCGAGGTGACGACGGGCGGCGCGACGCCGGACGGGCCGGGCGCGTTCTACCCGCCGACCGTGATCGCGAAAGCGAGCAACCAGATGCTCGCGGCGCAGGAGGAGATCTTCGGCCCGGTCGTGACGGTGATCCCGTTCGAGGACGAGGCCGACGCGATCCGCATCGCCAACGACGTCAAGTACGGGCTGATGGCGACGGTCTGGACGGGCGATCCCGGCCGGGGCCATCGCATCGCCGAGAAGATCAAGTCGGGGACCGTCGGGATCAACATGCCGTACACCGCGTTCCCGGGCATTCCGTTCGGTGGGTACAAGCAGTCGGGCTTCGGCCGCGAGCTCGCGCTCGAGACGCTCGACCTCTACCTCGAGACGAAGTCGGTGATCACCTACACCGGCTCGCGCCCGACCAATCCCTTCGGGCTCTAGCTTTTCGAGGGCGGCGTCTTCGGGCTCGACGTACCGCTGGGCCGTGCTCGCGGCCGGCACGTTCGCGCAGTCGAGTTACTCGGCGATCTGGTTCGGCGTCGCCGTGATGGCGCCGTCGCTGCGCGCCCGTGACCATCTCTCGCTGGCGCAGACGGGCTTCCTCATCTCGAGCTCGCTCGTCGGCTCGCTCGTCAGCTTGATCCCGTGGGGCCTCGCGACCGATCGGATCGGCGAGCGCCTCGTGCTCTTCGTCGGGCTGACGCTCGGAGGCTCGGCGCTGATCGGGGCGGCCTCTGCGCACGGGTTCTGGCAGCTGGCCGGGCTGCTCGCGCTCGCTGGCGCCGCGGGCGCAAGCGTGCAGTCGGCGAGCGGCCGCGCGGTCATGGCCTGGTTCGTGCCGGCTCAGCGCGGGCTCGCGCTCGCTATCCGGCAGACGGCGATCCCGATCAGCGGCTTCACGATCTCACTCGCGCTGCCGCCGATCGTCGCGGCCGGCGGGGTGGGGTGGGGCTTCGCAACGATGGGGACCGCGTGCCTTGCGGGAGCGGTCGTGGGCGCGCTCGTCCTGCGGGAGGGGCCGCGTCCGCACGTCCCCGCCGGCGCGACGCGGGGTCCGGCGCCGATCCGCGACCGGCGGATCTGGCAGCTCTCACTCGGCAGCGCGCTCCTGATCGCGCCGCAGCTCTGCGTCGCCGGCTTCACGGTGCTCTACCTCCATGAGCGGCGGGGAATGTCGCCCGGCGGGGCCGCAGCGGTCCTCGCGGTGATGCAGGCACTCGCGATCGGCGGCCGGATCGGCGCGGGGCGCTGGTCGGACGTGCGAGGAAGCAGGCTCGTCCCACTGCGGGCGATCGCGCTCGGCGCCTTCGCCGTGGTGACGCTGATGACGGTGCTGCTCGACGCGCCGCTCGTCCTGCTTCTCCCGGTGCTGGTCGTCGCCGGCGTCCTCTCGATGAGCTGGAACAGCCTCTCGTTTGCAGCCGCGGTGGAGCTCGCCGGCCACGGTCGCAGCGGCTCGGCGATCGGACTGCAGCAGACGCTCCTGAACGGGCCGGGCGCCGCCTACCCGGGGCTCTTCGGTGCGCTTGTCGCAGCCTCGTCCTGGCACGTCGGCTTCGCGGTCCTCGCGCTCTTCCCGCTCATGGGCTGGCGCGTCCTGCGAGCATTGCCCGGATGACGGCCCGCGTCCTCGAGCGCCTCGACGCGATCTACGGGATCGCGCAGCACCGCGCCGGGTATTCACCGGAGGAGGACGCCGCGCACGAACTCGCCGCGTCGTGGCTGGAGGAGGCCGGCCTCGAGGTTTCGCGCGACGAGGCGGGCAACCTGTTCGGTCGGCGCGGGGACGCGCGGGTGTGGTCGGGCTCCCACCTCGACAGCGTCCCGACCGGCGGGCGGTTCGACGGAGCGCTCGGTGTGGTTGCCGCGATCGAGGCGGCAGACCGGCTGCGCGACGCGCCGCTCGCCGTCGTCGCGTTCCGCGCCGAGGAGACCGGGCCGATGGGAAGTCACCGGATCGAGCGCCAGCCGCAAGCCTTCCTCGAGGTGCACATCGAACAAGGCCCTGTGCTGTTGGAGCTCGGAGAGCCGCTCGGTGTCGTGACGGCGATCGCCGGACAGGCACGCGGGTCGGTCACGTTCGACGGTCGCGCCGACCATGCCGGAACGACGCCGATGGACGCGCGCGCCGACGCGCTCGTCGATGCTGCTCGGTTCGTCCTCCACGTCCACGATGCCGCACGCGACGGCGCTGTCGCGACGGTCGGTGCGGTCGAGGTCGAGCCGAACGCGGTCAATGTCGTGCCCGCACGAGTCACAGTGAGCGTCGATGCTCGGGCGCCTTCGGCGCAGCAACTCGACGCGCTCGTGGACGAGATCGGCTTCACACCCGCGCACCGCCTCGAGCCCGTGACGATGAGCGACGCGTTCCGGCAGGTGTTGCCGGGCGCACCTGAGATCGTCTCGGGCGCGGGCCACGATGCGATGGTGCTCGCGGCGGCCGGAGTCCCGACGGCGATGCTGTTCGTGCGCAGCCTGAACGGCGGCGTCTCGCATCACCCCGACGAGCTTTCGTCCGCTGACGATATTGCGCTCGCGGTCGATGCACTCACCGCCGCTCTCGCTAGGCTCGCTCGATGAGCGACCGCGAAGTCATGACCTGGGACGATCTCGGCACAGGCGCGCGGGAGCTGGCTCAGGCAGTCGCCGACGACGGCTACCTGCCCGACATGGTGCTCGGCATCGCGCGGGGCGGACTGCTCGTCTGCGGTGCCCTTGGCTACGCGCTTGGGATCAAGAACACGTTCACGATGAACGTCGAGTTCTATACCGGCATCGACGAGCGGCTGGAGATCCCGATGATCCTGCCGCCGGTGCCCGACCTCGTCGACTTCGCCGAGTTCAAGGTGCTGATCGCCGACGACGTCGCCGATACCGGCGCGACGCTCGAGCTCGTCAAGGAGTTCTGCGCCGGGAAAATTGCCGAGGTTCGGTGTGCCGTCCTCTACGAGAAGCCCCGCTCGACTGTCCGCTGCGAGTACGTCTGGCGTCGCACCGACCGCTGGATCATCTTTCCCTGGAGCGCAGAAGAGCCCGTCTTGCAGGCACTTCCGGGCGCGGCCTAGAAGCTGGCCGAGAGGTCGGATAGATTCGACTCTCCCCCGGCAACTCCGCGTTTTCAGAGGAGAGGAGCACTTTGACCAAGAGGAACCTCGCGCTCGCCGCGATCCTGCTCGTAATCGCTGCGGCGTCCGTCGTTCTCGCCCAGGGCACGTCGCCCGGCTCGGCGAAATCGAACGCCGCTTTCAAGGCTGCCTGGATCTATGTCGGCCCGCACAACGACGGCGGCTGGTCACAGGCACATGACCAGGGCCGTCTCGCCGTTGCGAAGGCGCTCGGCTCGAAGGTGCAGACGACCTACAAGGAAAACGTCCCCGAAGGGCCGCAGGTCGCACAGGTGATCGACAGCCTGATCCGGGACGGCAACAAGATCATCTTCGCCACGTCGTTCGGCTACCAGCCCGCGATGGTGGCGGCGGCGAAGAAGTACCCCGACGTCAAGTTCGAGATGGCGACCGGCTACCTGAGCTCCAAGAACATGGCGGACTACTACGGCGCCGGTGAGGACGCGATCTACCTCTCCGGCATCGCCGCAGGTGCGGCGACGAAGTCCGGCACCGTCGGCTACGTCGTCCCGTTCGCGATCCCCGAGGTGATCCGGCACACGAACGCCTTCACGCTCGGCGTCCAGAAGGCGCATCCGGGTGCCAAGGTGAAGATCATCTGGACGAACTCCTGGTTCGATCCGGCGAAGGAGACGAAGGCTGCGGAGAACCTGCACTCGGCAGGCGCGGACGTGATCGGCCAGAACGTCGACAGTCCGGCGGCAGGTCAGTTCTCCGAGAAGAACAACGTGCCGTGGGTCGGCTACGACTCGAACGCGAAGAAGTTCGCGCCGAAGTCCTGGCTGACGGCAGCCGTCTACAACTGGGGCCCGTACTACATCAAGCGGACGACCGCGGCGATGAACGGCACCTGGAAGACGGGCAGCTACTACGGCAGCATCAAGGACGGGTTCACCCTCCTCGCCCCGTACGGAGCGGGTGTCTCCGCCCCGACGAAGAAGCTGATCGCGCAGCAGCGGGCGCTGATCGTCAGCGGCAAGTGGAACGAGTTCAGCGGCCCGATCTACGACCAGAAGGGCAAGCTGCGCATCAAGCCGGGCGCTCGCGCGTCGCTCGGCGATCTGATGTCGATGAACTACCTGGTGAAGGGCGTCATCGGGAGCCCGAAGGGC
>JBBQQI010000072.1:0-13180 GCA_038216085.1 Gaiellales bacterium
CGAACTCGAGGCGGGCGCCGACCTCTACTGCCTGCACAAGAACAAGTGGTGGCAGACGGGCGACGGCGCACGGCTCGACACGGGGGCGTTCGTCGCCGGCCTCGAGTACGCCGCCGACCTCGAGGCGACCGTCCTCGGCAAGCCGAGTGCTGCCTATTTCGCGGCCGCGCTCGAGGCGCTCGACGCGGAGCCGGGGCTCACGTGGATGGTCGGCGACGACCTCGAGAATGACATCCTGGGCGCGCACAAGCACGGCATGAAGACGATTCTCGTGCGCACCGGCAAGTTCCGCCCCGACGACGTCGAGCGCTCACGCGTGCAGCCCGACGGGATCGTCTCCTCGATCGCGCAGCTTCCCGACTGGTTGGAGGCAAACTCCTGAGGGTCGGCATCGACCTGATCGAGATCGAGCGGATCCGCCGCGCGCTCGCGCGGCACGGGGAGGACTTCAAGGAGCGCTGCTTCACCGACGGCGAGCGTGCCTACTGCGACTCGAAGCCCAACCCGCCGCAGCACTACGCGGGCCGCTTCGCGGCGAAGGAGGCGGTCGGGAAGGCGCTCGGCTCAGGCGTCTACTTCACCTGGAAGGAGATCGAGATTCGCGGTCGCCCGAAGCCGGGCGTGCACCTGACGGGCAGAACGGCGAAGTGGGCGGAGAAGGTGGGGGCGGGGACGATCGAGCTCTCGATGACCCATTCGCGCGAGCTCGCGGCAGCCGTTGCCGTGGTGGTCGACGCATGAGACTGCTGCCGCTGCTGACCGCGGAGGAGACACGCCGCGCCGAGGAGGCGCACCAGGGCTCGCTGGAGGAGTTGATGGAGCGCGCGGGCGCAGCGGTCGCTGCGCTCGTCCTGCGACAGTTCCCGGGCCGCGTCACGGTGGTCTGCGGCACCGGCAACAACGGCGGCGACGGCCGCGTCTGCGCGCGCGTTTTGCGCGACGCGGGACGCGCAGTGGTCGTTGTCGACGGGGTCGGGGATCTCGGCGACCCCGACGTGATCGTCGACGCGCTGCTCGGGATCGGGCTCCACGACGCGCCGCGCGAGGATGCGGCGCGCATGATCGAGCGCATCAACGCGAGTGGCCGCCCGGTGATCGCCGTCGACGTGCCGTCGGGTGTGAACGCCTCGACGGGCGAGGTTCCGGGTGCGGCGGTGCGTGCGACGACAACGGTGACGTTTGGTGCCGTCAAGGTCGGGCTCGCGATCGCGCCCGGCCGCCTGCACGCAGGCTCTGTGACGGTCGCACCGCTCGGGCTCCGGCCGCGCGAGCACGAGCACTCGCTCGTCCCCGCGTCGGTGCTGCTCGAGGTTCCGGCAAAGCGAACCGAGTCGACCAAGTACACGGCCGGCTCAGTGCTCGTCGTCGGAGGCTCCCGCGGGCTCACGGGCGCTCCGATGCTGACCGCGCTCGCCGCGTTCCGCGCCGACGCGGGCTACGTCGCGGTCGCGGCGCCGGAGTCCACACTGCCCGTGCTCGAGACGTCGCTGCTCGAGGTCGTGAAGCTGCCCTTGCCCGAGGACAACGCCGGCCGCCTGCTGCCGCGTTCGGCGGACGCGATCCTCGAGGCGGCGGAGAAGGTAGATGCCGTCGCGATCGGCCCCGGACTCGGCCGCAGCGACGGAACCGTGGAGCTCGTGCGCATCCTGCTCGAGCGGCTCGACGTGCCGGTCGTGCTCGACGCCGACGCGCTCTGGGAGCTCGAACCCTTCACGCGCACGGCGCCGACCGCGCTGACGCCGCACGCCGGTGAGCTCGCGCGACTGCTCGGGACGGAAAGCGCCGCGATCGACGCACATCGTCTCGACTCCGTGCGACGAGCAGCCTCGCGTTTCGGCTCGGTCGTGCTGCTGAAAGGTGCCGACACGATCGTCGCGAGCCCGCGCGAGGGCGTGCTTGTCGCGACGTATGGGACGCCCGCGCTTGCGACCGCCGGCTCCGGGGACGTGCTGACCGGTGTGATCGCGGCGTTTCTCGCGAAGGGCATGGAGGCGAAGCTCGCCGCTGCGGCGGCTGCGGTCGCACACGGCGTCGCCGCCGAGCTCGTCGAGCCACAGCGGGGCGTTCTTGCGTCCGACCTTCTGCCCGAGCTCCGGCGAGCGCTCGGCGGCCACGGCCTCCAGCGCGCACCGCTCGCGTGAGGCGGTTCTCATGAGAAGCGAGATCGGGATCGACCTCGGGGCGCTCCGCCGGAACGCGAAGACGCTTTTGCAGGCACTCGACGGCGCCGAGCTCTGGGCGGTCGTCAAGGCCAACGCCTATGGCCATGGAGCCGTCGACTGCGCGGGGGCTGCACTCGGGGCGGGCGCAAGCGCGCTCTGCGTCGCCACGGTGCCCGAGGCGCTCGCCCTGCGCGCGGAGCTTCCGACAGCGCGCATCCTCGTCATGGGCCCCTCGACGAACCGTGAGGTCGCGGCGGCGCGCGACGCGGACATCGCGCTGGTCGTGTCGAGCGGCGAGATACCTGAACGCGTCGCCGTGCACGTGAAGCTCGACACCGGAATGGGGAGGTGGGGAGTCTCGGAGCTGCCCTCCCTCAGCCGCGACGTCGTCGGCGTGATGACCCACCTCGCGACCGCCGACGTCGATCTCGACTTCGCGCGCGCGCAGGTCGAGCGCTTTCGCGAGGCGACGGAGCCCGTCTCCCACCTCGTACGCCACGCGGCGAACAGCGCCGCCGCGTTGCGGCTGCCGGAGTCGCGGCTCGACGCCGCACGCTGCGGCATCGCGCTCTACGGCCTCTCACCGTTCAACGCCGACCCGGGCGAGGACGGGCTGGAGGCGGTGCTCTCGTGGACGACGGAGATCGCTCAGTCGAAACTGATCCGTGCGGGCGACTCGACCGGGTACGGTCGTCGCTTCATGGCCGAGCGCGACACCTGGATCGGCATCCTCCCGATCGGCTACGCCGACGGGCTTCGTCGCGACCTCACCGGCACGGAGGTTCGTGTCGCGGGCGAGCGCCGGCGCGTCGTCGGGACGATCTCGATGGATGCCTCAGCGGTCGAGCTCGACCGCGAGCTGCCGCCTGGCACGCCGGTGACGATCGTCGGGCGCGGAGTGCCGCTCGAGGAGCACGCCGCTATCGCCGGCACGATCAACTATGAGGTTGTGTGCGGGATCGACTCGTCGCCGACCCGGGCACGCCGCGTGGTGCTGGACTCATGAGCAAGGCGGATCGCTTCGCCCGGCTCCAGGACGAGCGCGCGGCCGCGCTCGCGGCGGAGCTCGGTGCGCTGCTCACGTTCCGCGGCGACGAGCATGCGCTGGACGTTGGCGCCGGAACGGGCGCGCTCGCATTTGCACTCGCAACCCGTGTGGGCGATGTCGTCGCAATCGACACCGATGCGTCGATGGCCGAGCGGGCGCGGGAGCGCGCGCCGCAGAATGTCGAGGTGCTCGTTGGCGACGGAGAGCACCTGCCGTTCGGGCCGTTCGAGTTCGACCTCGCCGGTACGTTGCGCACGCTCCACCACACGCCGAGGCCGGAGCTGCTCGTCGCCGAGCTCGTGCGCGTGACGAAACGGGGCGGCACGATCCTCGTCGTCGACCAGTTGGCACCCGTCGACCCGTTGGCAGCCGACGAGCTGAACCGGTTCGAGCGGGCGCGTGATCCGTCGACGACGCGCGTGCTCGCCGACACCGATCTGCGTGGCCTCTTCGATTCGAACAGGCTCGTCCTGCGGCGCGAGCACGTGGTTCGTGAGCCGCGCGAGCTCGACGAGTACCTCGACCTCGCCGGCTGCGATGGCCCCGAGCGGGGGCGCGCGAAGCAGCTCGCGCCTGACGGCTACGAGGCCGTCATCGGCTGGTACGTGCTAACGCACGCGTAAGCGTGCGAGTGTCCCTGGCGCGAGGGCCTGCACCCACGCGACTGGGCGGTACCACCGCGGCACGGTGATCTCGCGCCGGTCGTGCTCGATCGCGTCGAGCAGCCGGCGGACGACGAACGGCGGAGTGACGGCAAACCGGTGGAGCAGCGGCCCGAGTCGGGCTCGCTGCGGGAATCCCTCCGTCTCGACGAAGCCCGGGTTGACCGTGTGCACCGACACGCCACGCGGAGCGAGCTCGACCGCGAGCGAGCGCGAGAACGCGAGCTGAGCATGCTTGGAGGCAGAGTAGGGCCCGGCCGCGAACGTGCCTGCGACCGAGACGACGTTGACGACATGCGATCCCACGCCCAGGCCGGGCAAGAACGCGAGCGTCGACCAGACTGAGCCGAGGTAGTTGACGCGGACCACCTGTTCGATGCGGGCGGGGTCGCCGTCGACGAACCCCGACCGGGCGGCGACGCCTGCATTGTTGACGAGCAGGTCGATGCGGGGATGCCGCCCGAGCACACGCTCGGCAACAGCGTCGACAGCAGAGCGGTCGGCGACATCGCACTCCTCGTGCTCGTCCGCCGCGGAGGGACGGCGCGAAAGGCCGACGACATGCCAGCCGCGCGTACGCAGCTCCCGGACGAGCTCCGCGCCGATGCCCGACGAGGCTCCGGTGACGACGGCTACTTGCAGATCTTGAGCTGGCGGCCCGCGGCCGCCTTGTGGCCCGCGGCGTCGGCAACGGTCGCCGTCAGATGGTGCGTGCCCGTCTTCAGGCTGCCCGTCTTCCACGTCGCCGAGAAGACCCCACCAGGCCCGCTCTTGTCGACCGAGATCAGACGCGAGCCATCCCTGAAGGTGACATTCGAGACCTTCTTGTTCGAAGCGGCGACGACGACGAGCCCGTCGCGCTTCAGCGCGCAGACGTGCGCCGGCGGCTCGATCCAGGTGACCGTCGGCCCGTTCACGACACGCAGCCTCGCGGCGCGATACGTGGTGTTCGGCATCAGTTCCGTTCCCACGGTGTTCACGTTCTTCGCCTCCTGATAGTCGGAGGCGACGAGGATGGCGGCGGTCTTGCCCGCCTTGAACTTCGGAGCCTGCGGGGGGATCCCGAACACGATCAGCCCCGAGAGGGGGTCGTATTCGGATGCGCCGATCAGCACCTTGTTGTAGGCGAAGACGAGCGAGAGCGGGTCGACGCCGGCGCCGAAGTCTGCTGTCTCTGCGACGATCAGCGGACGGCCCGCCGTGACGCGCGTCGTCAGCAGCCGCACCGCGGGAGGCGTCACGTCGTTGACCCATGCGTTCAGCAGGTACTTGCCCTTCTGCGGCTTGTTCGTGAACGGATCCGCGCGAGAGTCGACGGCGACGTAGAAGCGCTGCAGGCGCGGGAACTGCACGCCGGCCGCGCCGATGTCGATATTCGAGTCGAAGGTCAGCGCGTTCACATCGGTCGGCGTGCCGGTGTACCCCTGGACGTCGTTCTCATCCTTGGAGCCGAGCACGAACGGATCGATCAGCGCGCCGTTCTCGGCGGCCAGCACCGAGACGCCGAAGTTGACGACCGGCTCGGTGATGTCGGTCGAGTAGACGTGCTCGGAGCCATCCTGGTTCATCGGCGCGCCGGTGTAGTCCGGCGGCGGCCCGAACGGTTCCGCCGGGCAGCAATACGCCGTTACCCGGTTCGGGCCGTTTGCCGTGTCGCCCAACTGGAGCCGCGCGAGCTTCGTGACGGGCGCGTCTCGCAGCGCCGGGCGCTCGACCAGGAAGTCGTACGGCACGCGGCGCTGCACGCCGTTGCTCGAGAGGACGATGAAGCCGTAGTTCTCTCCCGTCGCCGCACCGGAGGCCGCGTGAACGACCACCGGGATCGCAACGTCTCCGCCAGGGGCCACCGTGACCGTGCCCGGGACGTCGATCGTCGCGCCCGCTGTCGCCGACTGGGGCGCGAGTGACACCGTCCAGTTGCCCGACCCGTTGCCCGCGTCGGAGACCGTGAGCAGCAGCGAGCTGCGCTGGGCGCCCGGCGAGACGTCGATCCGCGCGAACGAAAGCGACTGCGGGTCGGTGAAGATCTTCGGATCGTTGGCGGTGAGCACATTCGCAAGCCCGGCGCCTTCGAGCAGCACCGGCGCTTCCTGCGTGCGTGCCGTGTCGCCCCAGGCCGGTCCGGCGGTCGACATCAGCGTCGACTTGATCTGCGGCGGCGACCAGCCCGGGTGCTGCTGGAGGAGCAGCGCGGCTGCGCCGGCGACGTGCGGGGTGGCCATCGACGTGCCGGCGAAGACCGAGAACGCCGAGCCGGTGGTCGCGGGCGGCGTCGACGAGAGGACGTCGAGCCCAGGAGCCGAGACATCGGGCTTCAGGAGGTGGCCGAAGTCCGTCGGGCCGGCCGACGAAAAGCTCGTGATGATGCCGCTGCGCCCGGTCGGGATCTCCTTGATGTCGGACGAGACGCGGATCTTCATCTGGCCGCCGTTGGCCGCCGCGTACGCGCGCAGGTTCTTGCCGTCGAGGTCGGAGACCATCCCGGACGGAATCGGGAGCCGTGCCGGGATCCCGTTCGCTTCGCCGAAGCGGTTGTCGACCAGGATGATCCCGCTCGCGCCGCCGATCAGCGCGCGCTCGGCCTTCGAGATGAAGGTGCAGCTGCCGCGCGAGACGAGCGCGATCTTGCCGGTGAGCGAGCCCTTCGGCAGCGTGCCGAGCCCGCTGTTCGGGTCGGTCGCAGGACCGCACAAGTGTGAGTCGACCGGTTTGCCGTCGGTGCCGACGACGCTCGACACGTCGACGAGCGTCTGGTCGGTGCTCGCCCAGGAGGCCGGCGGACGGAAGGTTTGAACCGGCACCGCGCCGAGCGACGGAGGCCCGCCGACGACGTTGAGCGCCGGTGCGAAGACGTGGGAGTTCGAGGTCGCGGCGACGGAGATCGCATCAGGCGCCGTGCCCGGCGAGCCGGCGGTGCCGAGGCCAAAATCGTCGCGGTCGTTGCCGGAGGCGATCACGGGCACGACTCCGGCGAGCACCGTGTTGTGCACGGCCTCGATCAGCGCGTCGTTCGCCGGGTCTGTCGCGGGGCCGCCGCCCGAGAAGTTGATCACGTTCATGCCGTCGTTCACTGCGGACTCGAACGCCTGGACGATCTCGGGCGTGTCCCCCTCGTGGCCGAGCGGCGTCGGCACCGTGAACACGCGGTAGTTGCCGATCCAGGCCCTCGGAGCGACCCCGGAGAGGTTGGCGGTCGCAGGGTGGTCGGGCCCGGCGGGCGCGTTCGTACCCTCGTCGCCGGCCGCGATCCCCGAGACGTGGGTGCCGTGCGGCTCGGCCGCGTCGAATGCCTTGTTGCTGTTTTTGTCGCGCACCGGGCCTGGGAACACACGCGCGACGATCACCTTGGGTGTCGTCAGCTTCGTATCGCCCTTCGGGAAGCCGGTGGGGTACGAGAAGCCACTCGGGTTGAGGAAGGGGCTTGTCGCGTCGACGCCGGTGTCGACGACGCCGATCTTGATGCCTTGCCCCTTGTCGCCGCTCGCGGCCTGGAGCTCGGTCGCGTGGATCACGGACGGGCCACGGTCCATCGTCCTGGTGTAGGTGAGGCTCGGATAGACCTTCGTGACGACGCTCAGCCGCACCAGCTTCGGGAGTGCTTTGACCGGCAATTGCACGGCAAAGCCGTCGAGGAGGATCGAGTAGTGCTCCTGGATGCGCGCCTGCGGGATCGCAGCCTTCACCTGCGCGGCTGCAGCCATTTGCAGCCTCGCGAGCCGCGCGAGGTAGGTGCGCGAACTACGGCTCGAGACGTCCAGGCGCTGCGCGCGAGCGCCGTAGGCAAGCGTGCTGCTCGAGCTCCACGCGGCGAGCGGTGCGGCCAAGAGGCGGACGATCACGCGGGTGAGTCCACGCGTGTGGGCCGGCGGGATCCGGATCACACCCGCGCGCACGCGCGGCAACGCCGATTCGCGGGTGTCGCGGCGGACCGGGGTCAGCGCCGCTGACGCCGAGGTCGCCGCCACGAGTCCGATTACCACCGTCAGCATCAGGGGGCGACGCAAGATTCCGCACAGTACCCCACGGCGGTTAGAGTCGTCGCCATGGCTTTCGAGGGGAAGCGCGCCCTGGTCCTCGGGGTCGCCAACAAGCGTTCGATCGCCTGGGCGATCGCCAAGCGGCTCGCCGACGGTGGCGCAGCGTTGGCGTTCACCTACCAGGGTGAGCGCATCGAGAAGAACGTGCGCGACCTTGCCGGGTCGGTCTCGAGCCCGCTCGTGACCGAGCTCGACGTGCGCGACGACGCAGCGATCGAGCGGGTGTTCGGCGAGGTCTCCGAGGTCTTCGGCGGGAAGCTCGACATCCTGGTGCACTCGGTCGCCTACGCGGCCGCAGAGGATCTGGAAGGGCGCTTCACCGATACACCGCGTGACCGCTTCTGGATGGCGATCGACGTCAGCGCCTACTCGCTCGTCGCGACCGCGCGTGCCGCCGAGCCGCTGATGGTCGCAGCCGGGGGCGGCTCGATCATCACGATGACCTACCTCGGGGGCGAGCGGGCCGTGCCGCACTACAACGTGATGGGCGTTGCGAAGGCAACCCTCGACTCCGCAGTGAAGTACCTCGCCTGGGACCTCGGCGAGCAGAACATCCGCGTGAACGCGGTCTCCGCAGGCCCGGTTCGAACGCTCGCCGCACGTTCGATCGCGGGGTTCCCGACGATGGAGTCGATCGTCGCCGAGCGCTCACCGCTGCACCGCCACGTCGATGCGGAGGACGTCGGCGCCGCCGCCGCCTATCTGCTGGGCGACGGCGCCAAGAACGTCACCGGAACCACGCTGTACGTCGACAGCGGGTACCACGCGATGGGCATGTAAGGCTTGTGGCTACAGCGCGCGGCACGCGTCGAGCCACACCTCGACGTCCGGGACGTCTCCGGACTCGTACTTCCACGCGGCTCGGATCGTCCCGCTCTCGTCGACGAGGAACGCAGAGCGTTCGGCGACGTCTTTCATCCCGCGGAACGTCGACGGCACGCCGAACCCGCGGATCGCCTCGGCGTTCCAGTCGGAGAGCAGGCCGAAGTTGAGGTCGAGCGCCTGCGTCCACGCGATGTGCGTCCACGGCGAGTCGCGTGAGATGCCGATCGGCTGCACACCTGTCGCGTCGAACTCCGCTCTCCTGTCACGCAGGAGCTCCATCTCGTTCGTTCAGGTCGCTGACCAGTCGAAGAGGTAGAAGACGAGCAGCTTCGGGCCGTCTTCCAGGAGGTCGGGCATCGTCAGTGGCTCGTTGGGGCCGAGGAAAACGGTCACCCCGGGCACGCGATCGCCGACGGTCAGCATCCCGCGACCCTACCGATCCACCGTCTACCTGCAGCACCACCTCGCCTGGAAAGAGAGCGTCGGCGGGTGGTCGTCTGCGCGCGGGAACTCTTCGCGGATGTTCGCGACCGCGTGCACCCGTGGGTGGGCGCCGGGCGAGACGAACACCCACTGGTTGGCCGTGCGCCAGTCGACCAGCAGCCAGCGCCCGTTCGGCGACCACGTCGCGTCCCCGAAGACACCGGGGCCCGAGAAGAGCAGGCGCGCCTGTCCGGGGTGATCGACGTCCACGAGCCGCACGGAGTCGCGCAGCGTCGGCGGGGCCGTTCGCGACGAGAGCGCGAGCTCGTGCGTGCCCGGCCGGAACTCGGCCGCGAAGAACTCGTCGGAGAGGCTGGAGATGCTGCGGTGCAGGTGACCGCTCGCGTTGAACACATCGACGACATGGGGCATGACGACGGCCGCGTAACGCCCGTCGCTCGACCAGGCGAGCTGCAGGTGGACGCCGCGCGTCAGTGAGGCGCGCCAGATCACGCGCCGCGAGTCGACGTCGCGCACGACGATCGCTGCCCTTGTCAGGTAGGCGAGGGCGTGCAGACGTCCCGGGCTCCACGCAGCCGGCGTCCCGATCGCGGCGGCATCGACGAGGCGGTCGTCCTTCCCGTCGCCGCCGACGACCCGCAGCCTGCCCGCCGACCAGTACGCGATGCGCGTGTCGATTCGAGTGCCCTCCCAGCGTGGCCACGCGACGTTCCGGCGGGCGAGCGACCAGCGGATCCCGTGGTCGACGTCGAGCGCGGCGAGCGTGTTCTTCTGCGTGACGACGACGTAGCGGCCGTGCGGTGACCACTGCGCGTCTGCGTAGCCGCCCAGCCGCCGCTTCAATCCGTTGTTGCGCACGAGCCAGACGCCGCCGCCACTCGACGAGACGACGAGCAGGCGGCCCGGCGCGGGCAGGTCGAACAGCGCCGGGTCGGCGTGCTCCACGCCGACGGCTTCCCGCACCCGCTTGAAGACCGCATGGCCGGGTGGTGAGGCAACCGCGATCAACACGGCAGCGAGCACGGCGATCGCGACCGCCATGGCGACTCGGTGCCGCGGCGGCTGCGGCGCGGGTGAACGTTCGTGGAATGCGCGGCGCACGACGTCCCACGCCCGCTCTTCCGCGCCGCTCATTCGCCCTCCTTCATCCGGTCGAGCCCTCGGCGCAGGCGCGAGTTGACCGTTCCGCGCGGCAGGTCGAGCAGCTGCGCAATCTCGCCGGGCGTGTAGTCGAGGACGTAGCGGAGCACGACAACCGCCCGGTGCTCCGGCGCGAGCTCGGCGATCCGGGCGAGCGCGCTTCCATCCAGCTCGGGCATAGCCGGTGAGGGGTGGTAGTCGCCCAGCTCGACCTCTGCGCGCAACGATCGCGCCCGTGTCCAGTCGATCGCCCGGTTGACGACGATGCGATGCAGCCAGGGTGCAAACGGCCTGCGGCGATCGAAGCGATCGAGGTTTCGCACCGCCGAGAGGAATGCTTCCTGTGCGATGTCCTCTGCAGCGGCGGCGTCGCCGGTGACGAGACGCGCCGCGCGGAAGGCGCGCGGCCAGTGCTCGCGGAAGAGTCGCTCGAGGTCGGCGACAGACCCTTCCTGGGCACCTTTGATCCAGGCGCGCTCTGCCACCCTTCGACTCTACGACGCAGCCGCTGCATGAGGTCCATACGATTCGGGGACCTCTGTGGGTCCCGCGCCCGTAGCAGTCCTATGAACCGTCTTGCGCTCATCCTCGTCGCCGCCGCACTCTTGCTGCCGGGCGCAGCCCGCGGCGCTGCGTGCTCGCCGCTCAGCTGCGCTGCGAGCCAGTTCACCCTCGCCCACGGCACGCTGCTCGGCTTCCGGACGGCCGTCAACAAGCCTGTCACCGTCGTCGACCTGAAGACCGGCCAGACACGCTGGGTGCTCCCCGACGGGATCACCGGCGGCGATCTGCTCGTCCACCAGGTCGGCGCCACGCTCTCCTGGTACGACGCGAGCCTCGGCACCAAGCTCTACGACGTCGTGCTGCCGAGCGTGCAGTACAACCTGGCGGGTGTCTCCCAGGACGGGTCGCGGGCGGTTGCTCTCAATGTTTCGGGTGGCAACGCGCAGATCCTGATCGTGTCGCGCACGTCCCAGAAGACGATCGAGCTCGCCGGAAAGCAGTGGCAGTTCGACGCCCTGCGCGGCGACAACCTGTTCCTGATCAAGCTCGTGATCGGCGGCTACCAGGTTCGGCTCGTCCACGTTGGCAGCGGCCGGCTCGCGGCGAAACCGCTCAAGGACCCGCACGAGTCCGCCACGATCTGGGGCTCGCCGTTCTCCCGGCTCTCCTCCGCCGACGGCCGTTATCTCTTCACCCTCTACATCGGCGGGAACGGCGGCTCGATGGTGCATGAGCTCGACCTGAAGACGGCGACGGCCCGCTGCATCGATCTGCCGGGCACCGGTGACTACCTGTCGGCGGCTTCCTACGCGCTCGTGCTCTCGACCGACCAGCGGACGCTGTGGGCGATGAGCCCCGGCTACGGGCGTGTCGCCGGCATCGACGTGCGCACGCGCAAGGTGACGACAGCGTTCCGCCTCAACCTGCCGTACTGGAGCCGCGGTAACGGCACGAGCGCGGCACTCGCGCCGGATGGGGAGCACGTCGCGCTCGCAGACGGCGAAACGGTTGCGATCGTCGGCCTCACCGCGCACAAGGTGATGCAGCGCGACCCTGGGCGCGCACTCGCGCTCGGCTACTCGCCCGACGGGAGGCTCTGGAAGCTGAGCTAGCCGGCTGTTAGGCGATGGTCTCGACCGGGGTTGGCTCGCGTAGCGCGCCCTCCTCGGTCGCGATCGAGATCTCGCGCACGACCTCGACGATGTCGCGGTTCGCGTTCCACACGCGCAGCTGGCGATCCGAGCCGTTGCCGCGCGCGAGGATCTCGCGCACGCCTTCGAGCTCGCGCTCCGACCCGAGCTCGCGCGCGTGCGGCTCGACGTCCCGGAGGGTGCGGCGGATCAGCTGCGCGACCGGCACCCGGTTGCGGCGGCCGGTGGCGAGATCCATGATCGGCGCCTCGAGGCCGTAGCGCGCCGCGAGCCACTTGTTCTCGGTCGTCAGCAGGCGGTGCCAGCTCGGGATCTCCTTGCCGGCCTCGAACTGCTCGCAGTACATCTTCACGATCGCCTGGAAGAGCGCCGTGATCGCGACGACGTCCTCGAGCCGTGTGACGGCGTCGCAGACGCGCATCTCGATCGTGCCGAGCCGTGGATGCGGCCGGATGTCCCACCAGATGTGGGTGTAGTCGGCGATGCAGCCGGTGCGTTCGAGCTGACCGACGACGCCCGCGAAGTCGGCGTAGTCCTTGAAGCGGGGCGGCGGGCCAGAGCGCGGGAACGCCGCGAATACCATCTGCCGGCTCGATGAGAGGCCGGTCGGCTCGCCCCGCCAAAACGGCGAGGACGCCGAGAGCGCGAGCAGGTGCGGCAGGTGGAGCACGAGACCGTTCATCACCTGGATCACCTTTTCCGGGTCATCGACCGCGACGTGCATGTGCATCCCGAAGATCAGCTCGCGCCGCGCGATGTACTGGAGTTGGTCGACGAGCTGCCGGTAGCGGTCGCGTGCAGTGATTCGCTGGCGCTCGAAGAGGCTGAACGGATGGGTGCCGGCCGACCCGAAGCGGCAACCCTGCGAGCGTGCGATCTCCGCGACGTAGCCGCGCAGCTGCGCGAGCGAGCGATGCACGTCACCCGCCGTGCGGCAGACCGGCGTCGTCACCTCGAGCACCGACTGCATCAGCTCGGCGTGGATCCGGTCCTGGTGGTCGCCGTGCTCGACTGCCGCGAGTACCGAGTCGATGTGCTGCACGAGGTCCCAGGTCTCCGGGTCGAGGAGCTGGTACTCCTCCTCGACGCCGAGCGTGTAGGGGTCGCCTTTGCCGAACCTGTGCTCGAGCACGCTCGGCTGCGAGCCGCCGAGTCCATCGCTGCCCTTGCCGGTGATCGACGACGGGAAGATCTGCTTCACGGTTGC
>JBBQQI010000073.1:0-13130 GCA_038216085.1 Gaiellales bacterium
TGGTCGTGCTACTGGGCGACTTGCTCTTGCTATCACCGCAGCCGCCGGCAACGAGGATGAGAACAACAGTGGCAGAAAGCAGCGAAGCGAAGCGGCGCGGTTGCATGAGGACCTCCTGAGCGATGAGCGCAATCTATACCGCGCTCAGGTGCGCAACTTCTTACGTAGAACTTAAATCCGCACAGAGAAGCGAGCGAAGATCGGCAAACATTGCCAGTGCGGCTTCGACGGCCGCGTCGGTGTCGCTGGGCCTGTTCAACCGATTGGGCCTTCCTGCCCTACTCCAATTTGGGCAGGAGGGGCTTAGGGTAAAAGGCGGGAGCGACGGGACTCGAACCCGCGACCTCCGGCGTGACAGGCCGGCGTTCTAACCAACTGAACTACGCCCCCGATCGGGGCGCAGTGTAGCTACGCCCGTCTCAGGGCGAGCCAGCGCGCGGCCCGCACCAGGAGCGTCGAGTCCGGCAGCCGCTGCCGGTGGCGGATCGCGAGCCGCGCGGCCGCCGCCGTCAGCAGCACCTGGCCGCCGAGGAAGCAGAGGTCGGCGACGTTGAACGCGATGCCGCCGTGGCCAAACCGGAGCACGAAAGGGTTCGGCACGACGTCGCCGTGCCAGCGCGCCGAGACGAGGTTCCCGAGCGTCCCGCCGCCGACGAGTCCCGCGGGGACCGCAAGCAGCCGCGACGGCAACAGGGCGAGACCGCCCATCCCGACCAGCTCGACGACCGAGATCGCCACCCAGAGGTGCGAGCGCGGGTGGTCGAAGCGAGGTGCGCTGTGCAGCAGCGCTTTCACTGTCAGGTCGAGCACGGCCACCGCCGCAGCGAGCAGGGCGGCACCGAGCAGGCGTTCGTTCATGGAGAGGGTGTCGGCGCAGCGGGGGCCAACCTTGACCCGCCAGGGCAGGGATCGGTCGCCGCCCGGCCAACGAGGCTTCAGTGACGCGCGTCGACTGGATCGCGCTCGCGATCGCCGCGCTCGCCGCCCTGTCGGGGCTTCGGCGCGGCCTGATCGCGACCGCACTCTCCTTCGCAGGCCTCGCCGCCGGCGCGGTCGTCGGCGCCCGCGCCGCGCCGCACTTCCTCTCCGGCGGCTCGCTCTCGCCGTACACGCCGCTCGCCGGGTTCGTCGGCGCGCTCGTCGGCGCCTTCGTGCTGCAGGCAGTAGCGGGAATCGCAGGCTCGTTCGCACGCGGTGGGCTCGCCGTGATCCCGCCGCTACGGATGCTCGACTCGCTCGGCGGACTGCTCGCCGGCGCCGCGCTCGGCTTCGGACTCGTCTGGGTCGCCGGCGCAGTGCTCCTGCAGTTGCCCGGCCAGACGAGCCTGCGCAGCGAGGTGCAGTCGTCGGTCGTCCTGCAGCGGTTGAACGAGATCGCCCCGCCGCGCACCGTCCTGCGCGCCCTCTCGCGCGTCGACCCGTTCCCGCAGATCACCGGCCCGGCTCCACCATCGACGCCGCCCGACTCGCGTGTCCTCGCATCCGCGCTCGTTCGGCGAGCACAGCCGAGCGTCGTCCGCATCACTGCGACCGCGTGCGGGCTCGGCGTCGAAGGCTCCGGGTGGGTCGCACGGCGTCACGTCGTCGTCACTGCCGCTCACGTCGTCGCGGGAGCGAACGGCATTCGCGCGAACGGGCACAAGGCGACGGCGCTCGTCGTCGACCGCAAGCAAGACATCGCGGTGCTCCGAGTCGCCGGGCTTGGCGCACCGGCGCTCCAGATCGTCGACGCACACTCGGGCGACTCGGTCGCGATCCTCGGCTATCCCGAAAACGGCCCGTTCGACGGGCGCCCCGGACGGGTCGGCAACACCGCCGACGTCCTCGTCCAGGGCTCGCTGCGCGAGGTGACGGCGCTGAGCGGACTCGTGCGCCACGGCAACTCCGGCGGCCCGGTGGTGAACGAGTCGGGCCAGGTCGAGGCGACGGTCTTCGCGGCACGCCTCGGTGCGCGCGCCGGCTACGGCATTCCCGCCGCGCCCATCCGCGCGGCGCTCGCACGGGCAAAGCGGCCGGTCTCGACCGGCAAGTGTTAGAGAGCTAGCCGAGCAGCTCGAGGACGCGGGCGGGCCGCTTGTACGGCGCGACGATGTAGACGCCTGCGCAGCGCCCGCGCGAAGCCTCGACGAGTTCCTTCGCGTGAGCGAGCCCAAGTGCCGCGGCCCCCGAGCCCGCCTCGGCAAGTGAGTCCTGCAGCGGCTGCGGGACGATGATCCCCGGCACCTCATTGTGCAGACGCAGCGCCAGCCGGTGGCTCGTCAGCGGGAAGATGCCCGCCAGCACAGGGATCGGCCACTCGCCGCCGAGCACCTCGGCGAAGCGGTTGAGGACGTCGAGGTCGAAGAGGATCTGCGTCATCGCGTACTTCGCGCCCGCGTCGACCTTGCGGCGAAACCGCTCGGCCTCCTCTTCGAGATCGTCCGCAGTCGGATTGACCGCCACCCCGACGTAGAACGATGTCGGTGCGTCGATCGGCCGGCCGTTGTAGTCCTCGCCGCGATTGAGCCGCGTGATCAGCTGCGTCAGCCCGATCGCGTCGACCTCGTAGACGCCGCGCGAACCGGGGTAGTCGCCGACCTCGGGCGGATCGCCGGTGATTGCGAGCACGTTGCGCACCCCCTCGGCATGCGCACCGAGCAGGATCGACTCGATGCCGAGCACGGTCCAGTCGCGGGTCGTCAGGTGAGGAACGGTCTCGAGGCCCGTGTCGCGCTCGATGCGCGCCGACACCATCAGAGAGCTCATGCCGGCGCGAGCTGTCGCGTTGTCGTTCACGTCGACGAAGCGGATCCCGCCGTCGCGCAGCTCATGCGCGACCTCGAGCAGCCCGCGCGCCGACCCTCCGAGCGGTGGATCGAGCTGAACGGAGACGACGAACTCTCCCTCGCGCAGCGCGCGGGCAAACGCCGTCTCGCGCTGCTCCTCGCCGAGCGCCTCGACGAGCTCCCGCTCCGAGAACTCGAGCGGCGCGCGCGGTTCGCGCTGCTCCTCGACCGCGGCCCGGATCGCGGCGATCTCGATCGGCGTCGTGCCGCAACAGCCACCGATCACGCGGGCGCCGAGCTGGCGGGCGTGCGCGGCGAACTCGGCGAAGTACTCCGGGGCAGCGTGCGGATAGATGACGCGGCCGCCCGAGAGGCTCGCGAGGCCGATGTTCGGGAGGGCCGCGAGCGGCAGATCGTCGCCGCCCATCTGTTCGAGCGCCTCGAGGGCCGTCAGCAGACCGCTGCCGTGGTTCGCGCCGATCGCGGCGAGGTCGAGCTTGCGCAGCCGGTCGGCCGCCTCGCGAGCGCTGACGCCGGCCAGCGTCTCTGCGCCTTCATCGAAGGTCATGAGCGCCACGATCGGTAGGCTCGACACGCTCCGCACCGCCTCGATCGCATCGACAAGCTCCTCCAGGTCGAAGAACGTCTCGACCATGAAGAGGTCGGCGCCCCGCCCTTCGAGCACGCTCGCCTGCTCGGAGAAGAGCTCGTGACGCACGCGCGACGTGGCGGACTCGCCGAGCGGGCCGATCGAGCCGGCGATGAAGACGTCCCGCCCGGAGATCTCCCGGGCCTCACGGGCGAGCTTGACGGCGGCCGAGTTGATGCGCTCGAAGTCGTCCTCCATGAACCGCTCGGCGAGCTTGCGGCGGTTCGCGCCGAAGCTGTTCGTCTCGATCAAGTCGGCGCCGGCGTTGATGAAGCTGACGTGCAGGGAGACAACCGCCTCGGGCGCGCGCAGGTTTGCCTCCTCCGGTGCGCGCAGGCGCGGGACGGCAGCCGTGATCAGCGATCCCATGCCGCCGTCGGCGACGATCGGCGGGCCTTCGCGCAGGCGGGTCGTGAAGCGGTCTGCCACGACCGCAGGCTAGTCAAGTGCCGCGGTCAACTACGAAACGGGTGATGGATCAACCGAAGGCCGCCGATCAGACTCCGGCATGTCAGTCACCTGCGGGGGCCCGATGCGGCGGGGCCCCGGAACAACTGGGGCGGACAGCAGAACACAGAGGACAGCGTCGGCGGCGGCGCTGTCCTCTTCTTTTGCGTGTCGTCTCAGCGAAGGACGAGCCGGCCCACGTAGGCGACCCAGCCCTTCGGGCCGGTAACGCTGATCGTCATCCCGCCCGCTTTCGTCGCCGGCCAGGAAATCTCGTGCCCGCTTTTCACGGCTTTCACGCGAGCGCCCGCGACGGCGACCCGGATCGTCGTCGGCACGAAGGCGAGCTCGACCCGAACAGTCGTCCCGCGGTGCACGATCGCAGCCCGTTTCGACGCGGCGAGCGGCGCGCCGCAGCGCGAGCCCCAGCACCATGAGGACACAGCGAGCGGGACCTGTCCGGCGCTCGTCGAGACGTACGCGGCCGGCGGGTGGGCCAGTGCGAGGAGCAGCGCAACGAGAGCGACCATGCTGTGAATCTAGATGATTGGGAAAACCGGTCCCGGATCCGAAGATTTTCGTTCCGATCTGGTGAATCCTGATGTATTGTCAGCCGGTCTGAGGGTGAGCCGGAGAACGAAAGAGGGCCGGCTCCGTTTGCGTGTCGTCGTTGTTCCCCCGTCAACGAAAACGTCGTAAGCCGGAGGTCGTGCTCAGGTGCTCACTGCCGACATTGTTCTTCCCGACCTCGAGGAGCTGCACAAGCTCGTTGCGACCGGGCAAGAGAAGGGTTTCCTCACCTACGACGACATCGTCAAGGGGATCGAGGAAGTCGAGCTCACGAAGGAGCAGGTCGAAGACTTCACCGCCTACCTGATCGACCACGGGGTCGAGCTGGTCGAAGGCGAGGAGCACAAGGCGCTGCCGCACGAGCGGCCGCTCGTCGAGGAAGAGGTCAAGGCGGCACCGAAGCTCGACCTGACCGTCGAGCCCTCGCTCGACTCGCTCAGGCTGTACCTCCGTGAGATCGGCAAGGTGCCGCTTCTCACCGCCGACCAGGAGGTCTATCTGGCGAAGCGGATCGAGCGCGGCGACATGGGCGCAAAGACGCAGATGACCGAGGCGAACCTTCGCCTCGTCGTCTCGATCGCGAAGGGCTACCTCGGTCGCGGCCTCAGCTTCCTCGATCTGATCCAGGAGGGCTCGCTCGGCCTGATCCGCGCCGTCGAGAAGTTCGACTACCGCAAGGGCTACAAGTTCTCGACGTACGCGACGTGGTGGATCCGTCAGGCCGTGACGCGTGCGATCGCCGACAAGGCGCGCACGATCCGGATCCCGGTGCACATGGTCGAGAAGCTGAACAAGGTCGTGCACATCGAGCGCCAGCTCGTGCAGCGCCTCGGCCGCGAGCCGCGCGCGGAGGAGATCGCGGAGGAGCTCGAGATGACGACGGAAGAGGTACGCGAGATCCTGCGGATGGCGCAGCACCCCGTCTCGCTCGAGAAGCCGATCGGCGAGGAAGAGGACTCCGAGCTCGGCGACTTCGTGCAGGACGAGAACACCGAGACGCCCGACGAGGCCGCGTCGCTGACGCTGCGCCGCTCGGACATCGAGGTGGCGCTCGCGTCGCTGCCGGACCGGGAGCGGAGGGTGATCGAGCTTCGGTTCGGGCTCACCGGCGGGCAGCCGTGCACGCTCGAGGAGGTCGGCAAGGCGTTCGGCGTCACGCGCGAGCGCATCCGCCAGATCGAGAACAACACGCTCAAGAAGCTCGAGTCGCTTCCCGAGGCGCAGGCACTCCGCGACTGCGTCTAGGCCGTGGTTCGAGCCGCGGGCACGAAGAGCCTGCAGTGCGGGCACTTGAACCCGCGGTAGCGCTCGGCGCCGCCCGCCATCAGATCGGCGGTGAAGGTCTTCTTGCAGTGCGGGCACTTGATCTCTGCCGACGTGGGCTGTGCCGGTTCCGAGAACGGCGTTTCGGAGTGCTCCTGCGACATCGAGCCCAGGCTACCTGTGCCTCGTCAGGCGACGGTGACCGACTCGATGCGCACGTCGTCCTTCGGGCGGTCGCCTGAGCCCGTCTCGACCTGCTCGATCGCGTCGACGACGTCCATGCCCGCGGTGACGCGGCCGAAGACCGTGTGCTTGCCGTCGAGCCACGGCGCAGCCTCCGTCGTGACGATGAAGAACTGCGAGCCGTTCGTGTTCGGGCCGGCGTTCGCCATCGCCAGGGCGCCGCGAACGATCTTGTTGTCGTTGAACTCGTCCTCGAACTGGTACCCCGGGCCGCCCGAGCCGGTGCCCGTCGGGTCGCCGCCCTGGATCATGAAATCGGTGATCACGCGGTGGAAGATCACCCCGTTGTAGAAGCCGTCTCGGGCGAGCTTCTTGAAGTTCTCGACGGTCTTGGGTGCATCCTCGTCGAAGAGCTCGAGCTCGATCGTGCCGTGGTTCGTCTCCATCGTGGCGTTTGTCATGCCCGGCACCCTACGGATTTGTCCCCCGGACGGGTGAACTTGAGCGCCCGTTGGGGTTCAGGTGTGAGAAGGAGCGCGAACGGAAACCTCTGCAAATCGGGCTGTTTCTCGCGTACCTCGATCACGCGCGCGCGTGATCGATGGTGCAAGTTCTCTGCGGCACCGGGGTCTAGATGGTTAGAGGGGATCGCAGAAACGATGCGCGGAGACACAATCCGTCCAGGAATGCACATCCTGATCGTCGACGACGACCCGGCGATGTGTGCCCTGCTTCGGACCACGTTCGAGCTCGTCGAGACGTCGGTCGACGAAGTCGCCGACGCCGGAGCCGCGCGCATCGCGATCGCGCATCGGGTGCCTGATGTGGTCGTGCTCGACGTCCAGCTGCCGGGGACTGACGGTGTTACATTCGCGCGCGCGCTCCAGGCTGCGGACGAGACGCGAGATGTCGGGATCGTGTTGTTGACGGGCGGGGATCTCTCAGAGCAGGCGGGCCGCGATGCTGGTGCCGCGGCGGTCGTTCGCAAGCCGTTCAGCCCGCTCGAGTTGCTGGCAGCCGTCGAGCGCGCAGCCGGCGCGATGCCACCTGCGTTGCTCGCCGAGGCAGTCGAGACGGGCCGCGACAATCAGTTGCTGCTCTACGCGGGCGACGTCCGGCGGTTGCTCGACGTCGAGCGGCGTCAACGCCGGCACCTCGAGCGCTCCTACCGGGAGACCCTCGGCGCGCTCGCCAACGCCCTCGAGTCACGTGACTTCGGCACTGGTGCTCACTCGGCGCGTGTGCAGCGCTACGCCTGGCAGCTCACGGAGCAGCTCGCCCCGGAGCTGCTCGCCGACCCGAGTGTCGAGTTCGGCTACCTCCTGCACGACATCGGCAAGATCGGGATTCCCGACCACATCCTCCAGAAGCCCGGTCCTTTGACGCACGAGGAGCGGCGTGTGATGGAGACGCACACGACTCTCGGTGCACAGATCATCGCCGGCGTCGGGCTGCTCGCGGGCAACGGAATCGGGGTCGTCCGGCACCACCACGAGCGCTGGGACGGCCATGGCTACCCGTATGGGCTCCGCGCCGAGGCGATCCCCTTCGCGGCGCGCATCTTCGCAGTCGCCGACGCGCTCGATGCGATGACGAGCGACCGGCCCTACCGGCTCGCGGGCGACTGGGCCGCGGCCTGCGAGGAGCTGATCGCGGGAGCGGGCGGGCAGTTCGACCCGTCGGTGCTCGCCGGCTTTCGCGAGTACGAGCCGGCGCTCTACGCGCTGCATTGCAGCGCCGCCTAAGATGTTCGCCGTGAGTGAGACGCCGGTTGCAGCAGTCGCCCCCGCGTTCGGGGAGCTCGACCAGTACCGCCGCGAGTTGACGGCGTACTGCTACCGGATGCTCGGATCCCCGTTCGAGGCAGAGGACGCCGTTCAGGACACACTCCTGCGCGCCTGGCGCGGGCTCGACCGGTTCGAGGGACGCTCGGCGATCCGCTCGTGGATCTATCGCATCGCGACGAACGTCTGCCTCGACATGCTGAACGGCAGAGAGCGGCGGGCTCGTCCGATGGATCTTGGGCCGGCGCGTGCTCCGGTGATCGAGAATTTCGACACCCTGCCCGAGGTCACCTGGCTCGAGCCGGTTCCGGACGGGCTCGTGACGCCGACAGGCGATCCTGCAGACGTCGCCGTCTCGCGCGAGACGATCCGGCTCGCGTTCGTCGCCGCGCTTCAGCACCTGCCGCCACGCCAGCGTGCCACGCTGATTCTCTTCGAGGTGCTCGGCTGGAAGGCCGCGGAGGTCGCGGAGCTCCTCGAGACGACCGTCGCGTCGGTGAACAGCGCTCTCCAGCGGGCTCGGGCGACGCTCGATGCCCGCAGCCCGGGCAGCGGCGACGCGGCACAGCCGCTCGACGAGCCGAACACCGAGTTGCTCGCGCGCTACGTCGAGGCGTTCGAGCGCTACGACATCGAGGCGCTGACAGCGCTGATCCACGAGGACGCTACGCAGTCGATGCCGCCGTTCTCGCTCTGGCTGCACGGCCGCGAGGACATCTTCCGCTGGTGGTTCGGCCCCGGCATCGAGTGCAGCGGGTCGAGGGTGCTCCCGACGATCTCCGCCAATGGCTGCCCGGCCTTCGGTCAGTACAAGCGCAGCCCGACCGGCGAAGGACACGAGCCGTGGGCGCTGCAAGTGATCGAAATCGAGGACGGCAGGATCTCCGAGCTGACGTTCTTCCTCGCGACGGACACGCTCTTCCCACTCTTCGGCTTGCCGCCGCGCCTCCCGGCGTAGCTTCTAGTCGGCCAGCACGTCGGAGAGCCCCATGAACGCGACGAGGTCGCGCAGGTCGTCCGACGCTCCGCGCAGCCGGATGTGACAGTCATGCCGTCGCGCAGCGAGCTGGAGCCGTGCGAGCGCGTCGACTGTCACCGCGTCGGCCTCGACACCGGCCACGTCGCAGAAGGCGAACGCGGCGGCGCGTTCCTCGAGTAGCGCGCACACGCGGGTGCACAGCCCAGGCAGATCGCTGCGCGCGATCGGGCCGGTGATCGCGAAGTCGATTGTTCGTGGCAGCGACGCTGTCATCGGGAGCAGGACCGTCGCCGGGCCGAAAACTCATCGGTTCACGCGCTGAACCTGGTTCAGGACCAGGTTCGCGGTTACGTTCGCAGCGGCGGCGCGTCCTGAGCTTCGAGAACCCGCTTCAGGTTCTCGAGCGCCGCCACCTCGCTCGTCATGGTCTTCTGCACCATCGGCGCGAGGAGCCGCTTGAGACCATGGACAGCCGTTTCGAGCGCGAACGTGACTCGCGTGCCGGCGTCGACGGCCGCCAGTTCGTAGCGCCCGCGGGGCTGCACAGGCCCGCTCGTCGCGCGGAAGCCGATCAGCTTGTTCGGTTCGAAGTCGGTGATCTCTATGTCGGCGTTGACCCGGCGGCCGCCGGGCCCCTTGACGCCTTGCCGATAGCGTGCCCCGACTCCGCTGCCCGAGACGTGCTCGATGTCGAGCACGCCGTCCCGCCAGCGTGTGTCGTTCTCGGCGTCGGCGAGGAAGCTCCAGACCTCCTCGACGGGCCGCTCGATCACGATCTCGTTCGTCGCTTCAGGCATCGCTTGCTCCTTCGCTTGTGAGGACGCTTGTCTCCATCTCCGGCGAGTCCGGCCCGGGGTCGCGGCCTTCGGCTCGCGCCCGCAGCCGTTCGAGGTAGCACTCCCAGCCTGCGCGATGGTGCTCAGCAACGGGCGGCGGGGCGAGTGCGCTGTGTGTCAGGCACAGCAATTGTGCCAGCCTCGGCCGGCTCGAGCTCGACCACAACCCGTCGCTCCGGGACGACCTCGACGAACCGGCCGAAAGCAACCTGGGCACCGGGCATGGGGATGCGGAAGACACCGCCCGGCCGCGGGTCGACCCTCGCCGTCCACGCCCTGCCAGGAAGTCCAGCGTACGGTGTGGGTGAAGAGGGAGAAAACCGTCGCGGGCGAGGCGGCGATCAGGCGCGTAACGACGACGTCGGTCACGGCTTCTGAGCCCGCTCGGCGAGCGTGGCGAGCCGGGTCGAGACGCAGAGACCGGGAAGCCGAACCCCGTCTTCACGTAGGCAGATGAATTATTTCCGCCGCCGTCGACGTCTAACCGGGTAAACGGCCAGCAGCGAAAGGACGATTCGATGCAGAAGATCACTCCGTGCCTGTGGTTCGACACCGACGGCGAAGAGGCGGCGACGTTCTATACGTCGGTGTTCCCGAACTCGAAGGTCGTGCACGTTGCCCGCTACGGCTCGGCCGGGCCTCGGCCCGACGGGACCGTGATGACCGTCAGCTTCGAGCTGAACGGGCAAGCGTTTCTCGCCTTGAACGGCGGGCCCGAGTTCAGCTTCAGCGAGGCGATCTCGTTCCAGGTGAGTTGCGCGAATCAGGAAGAGGTCGACACGTACTGGAGCAAGCTTTCGGAGGGCGGCGAAGAAGGACCATGCGGCTGGCTCAAAGACCGCTACGGCGTGTCGTGGCAGATCGTCCCGACCGCGCTGTCCGAGCTGCTCACGGGTCCCGACGCAGCGAAGTCGCAACGGGTCATGCAGGCGATGCTGCAGATGAAGAAGATCGAGATCGCCGTGCTCGAGCGGGCCGCGGCGTAGGTCGTGCGCGCGCCCGGGCGGCGCCCCGTTGGGGGCGCCGCCGCGGCTGAGCGCTACCCGGTCGGTGCCGGGGCGGACGTGTCGTTCTGCCAGAGGCCGAACTCGTTCCCGTGTGGGTCGGTGCAGCTCGAGAACCAGCCCATGCTGGGCACTGGCATCGGCTCGCCTGCCTGACCGCCGAGCTCCTTGACGCGTGCTGCCCCGGCGTTGATGTCCTCGACGTCGAAGTAGGCGCGCGCCCCTTTCTTGCCGGGCTCCATGTTCGTGATCGCCCCGCCCGTCTGGTCGCTGATCTGGGTCATGTGGTACTCGGACGGGCCGGGGAACGACTGGAACTGCCACCCGAAGAGCGAGCCCCAGAACTCGCGGCTCTGCTCGGTGTCGTCCGCCGGAATCTCGAAGTGCACGATCTGGCCGGGCATGTGGCGTCTCCTCTTCTCTCGTGGTCATTGATGTGCCGTCAGGGAATTAGACCTGCCAACCACACAAGACTCATCGACCGATCATATGATCCTCCGAGCGATGGCCGACTTCGCCGCCACGATCGCCGCTTCGTACAAGGCAGAGGGGCAGACCATCGAGCTCGGACGCGGTGTCCACGACGGGGCCGTCGTGCCCGAGGCGGTCGTGCAGATTCCGCTGAAGATGGTGACGCGGCACGGGCTCGTCGCCGGCGCAACCGGCACCGGCAAGACGAAGACGTTGCAAGGTCTCGCCGAGCAGCTCTCGGCGGCCGGAGTGCCGGTCTTCGTCGCCGACGTGACGGGCGACCTGTCGGGGCTTGCGATGCCCGGCGCCACCGACGGCGCCGGGCCGAAACGGGCGGCCGACCTCGGCATTCCCTTTGCGCCGACAGGTTTTCCGGTCGAGTACCTCTCGCTCGGGGGCATCGGCCCCGGCGTGCCGGTGCGCGCCACCGTGTCCGACTTCGGCCCGCAGCTGCTCGCGAAGGTGCTCGAGGCAAACGAGACGCAGGAGCAGAGCCTCGGGCTCGTCTTCCGCTACGCCGACGACAAGAAGCTGCCGCTGCTCGACCTGGCCGACCTGCGCGCGCTGCTCTCATTCCTCCAGTCCGACCAGGGCAAGGCCGAGCTGACGGGCATCGGCGGACTTTCCTCGCAAACGGTCGGAGTGCTGCTGCGCGGGCTCGTGACACTCGAGGACGGAGGCGGCAACGAGCTGTTCGGCGAACCGCAGTTCGCGATCGCCGACCTGCTTCGCACCGCTGCGGATGGACGAGGCATGATCACCTGCCTGGAACTGCCCGGCGTCCAGGACAAGCCGAAGCTCTTCTCGACCGCGTTGATGTGGCTGCTGGCAGAGCTGTTCGAGCAGTTGGCCGAGGTCGGCGACCTCGACAAGCCGAAGCTCGTGTTCTTCTTCGACGAGGCCCACCTGCTCTTCGACGGCGCCTCGAAGGCGTTCCTCGATTCGGTTGCCCAGACCGTGCGGCTGATTCGCTCCAAGGGAGTCGGCGTCTTCTTGGTCACCCAGACCCCGAAGGACGTGCCGGGCGATGTGCTCGCCCAACTCGGCAACCGGGTCCAGCACGCGCTCCGCGCGTTCACACCGGACGACGCGAAGGCGCTGAGGGCGACCGTCTCGACGTTTCCGAAGTCGGATTTCTACGACCTCGACAGCCTGCTGACCCAGCTCGGGATCGGCGAGGCGGCGGTGACGATCCTCTCCGAGTCGGGCGTGCCGACGCCGGTCGTGCACACGCGGCTGCGGGCACCCGCCTCGCGCATGGGGCCGGCCGACGACGTCGACGGCGCCGCAAAAGCCTCGCCGCTCTCTGCGAAGTACGGCACGCGAGTCGACAGCCAGAGCGCTCGCGAGCTGCTCGCCGCACGGCTCGAGGCACCCGCCGCCGCGGACGCGGCGGCGCCGACGCCGCCACCCGAGGCAACCGTGAAGTCCGGACACCGTGAGGCCGCCGGCGCGCTCGGGGGCGGAGCCGCAGCCCTCGGTTCCTTCCTCCAATCCAAGCAGGGGAAACGCCTCGAGAATCAGGTCGTTCGCGGAGTCTTCGGGCTCCTGAAAAAGAACCTCTGAGAGTCGCCTTCCGGCATTTTGCCGGCTATCACCGCGTTGGTAATGTCGGAGATAGCGAACGGTAATAGGCGAAAACGGTCAGAGGAGATGGAGAGATGAGCTTGCACATCGGGGATACCGCGCCGGACTTCGAGGCCGAGACGACGGAAGGCACGATCGGGTTTCACGACTGGCTCGGGGATTCGTGGGCGGTCCTGTTTTCCCATCCGAAGGACTTCACTCCGGTGTGCACGACCGAGCTCGGCTACATGGCGAAGATCAAGCCGGAGTTCGACCGCCGGGGCGTCAAGATCATCGGGCTCTCCGTCGATCCGCTCGGCAAGCATGAGCAGTGGGCCGCGGACATCGAAGACACCCAAGGGCACTCACCGAACTACCCGATCATCAGCGATGCCGACTTCAGCGTCTCGAAGAGCTACGGGATGCTCGGCGCCGACGTCTCCGGTGATCCCGGGGACCGGACGGCCGCCGACAACCAGACGGTGCGCAACGTCTTCGTCGTCGGCCCCGACAAGAAGGTGAAGCTGATCCTCGTCTATCCGATGACGACGGGCCGCAACTTCGACGAGGTGCTGCGCGTGATCGACTCGCTGCAGCTGACGGCGAAGCACAA
>JBBQQI010000074.1:0-13082 GCA_038216085.1 Gaiellales bacterium
GGCGGTCGGACAGGCGTCGGGCTCGCCCAGCCGGAGCGCGACGTAGTGCGCGACCGAGGAGTCGAGGCCGTCGAGCGCCGTGATCGAGCGGATCAGCTCGTTGAGGCTCGCGCTGCGATCCAGGCGAACGGCATCCTCGGCGACCGCCTGGGCAAAAGAACGGACTGCGCAAACGTGCTCGCGCGTCAACCCGAGCCCAGCCAGGTCGGCGTCGGCGTCGGCGTCGGCGAGCGTGTTTGCCGCCGGGAATGCGAAGGCGAGACCGAGTCGCTGGAGCCCGGGCACTGAAGTGCCGAAACGCCGGGCGAGCCGTCCGGCGACCGCGTTCGCTTCGATGTGCGAGGTGCCCTGGCCGATGATCGCTCGGACGCCCGTCTCGAATGCGTCCCACGTCCCTGGAGGGCGAACGCCGGGCCGCGCCCTCACCATAGGCCCGATCGTCGGATCTACACCAAGCCGGTGCGTCGCCTCGTCAAAATCGACGTCCAAGCTCGCGATCCGACGGGCGCGCCGCACGACATGCACGAGGTCGTCCCAATGCGGAAGGTGCGCGCGCAGCAGCAGATGGTCACTACCTCCCGGACAAAGTTCCAGCACACCCGGGTCACCACCGACCAGGACGACCCGTCGGTACGTCTGCTCCCTGACGCACTCGACGCCGGGGATCGCGCCTGCGGCAAAGTGGGAAAGCATCGAGCTCCAATCAAGCGGGCCGTGGAACGCGAGGCGTAGCAGGAGGCCACCGTCGGCGACGAGCCGGTCGGCCTTGCGGCGGCGAGCTCTGAGCATGCGCGGAGACTCGCGGAAGACTTCCAGGCAAGCGCGGCTGAACTGGCGCAGGCTGCCGAAGCCCGCCGCGAAGGCGATCTCGGTGACCGTCAGGTCGGTGTCGTCGAGCAGCCGGCGCGCGAAGTGCACCCGCGCCGAGCGGGCAAGCCCGTCCGGCGTCACGCCCAAATGAGCCGCGAACAGGCGCCGCAGGTGCCTCGCGGAGACCCCGAGCCGCGCCCCAAGCTCGGCCTCGCTGCCCCGATCGAGCGCGCCGTCGAGGATTAAGCGTACGGCGCGGCAGACGAGCTCGGGGGCTGTCCAGGTGACGGCCTGCGGCCAGCGATAGGGGCGGCAGCGCAGGCAGGCCCGGTAGCCGGCGGCCTCGGCGGCGGCGGCGAGGGTGAAGGTCCGTACGTTCTCCGCACGAGGCCGCGCCGAACAGCCTGGGCGGCAGTAGATACCTGTCGTGACGACCGCGGCGAACGGTTCCACGCGCCAGGTATAGCGCGCGGACGAGTCCGGGACCGGCCAGATTCGGACACTGAGGGCCAACTGCCTCTGCCGAACAACCGAGCACGACGCTGCTGCTCAAGGCATCGTCATCGGACGTCGCCCGAACTTACCGACGCGCCGAGCGACCACCGCTCCGCCTACGGCGCGGGAGACTTGGAAACGGTCCTGGCATCATTACCGGATGCCGTCGGCTCCCGCGACCGCCCACCTGCCTGCTTCCGCCGAGCACGACATCGCCTACGTCAAGGCGTCCTTCCAGCCGATGGCCGAGAGTGTTCGGCCGTTGGTCGAGCGCGGGCTTCTACCTCGCGCCGCCTACGTTCTTCCTGACGGCACGCCGATGGTCAGCGCCGATCATGCACAGTTACTCGAGGACGCGGGCGGGAACCCTGCGGCAGTCGCCGCGCAATTCCGCGAGCGCTATTTGGCCGCAGGCGGCGACGCGGCGAACGCTGAGGAGGAGTACGAAGCTTGGTTGTCGGGCGAGTACGCGGTCTGCCTCCACACGACGTCGCCTGAAGCGATTCTCGCCAAGAGCTCGCTGATGCAGGCGATCACGGCTCTCGTCGCACGCCCCGCGCCGGCAGATCGCAGCTGGTGTGGTGCGCTGCGAAGCGCGGTTGACGCCTTGGACGCGCTCGAGCGGCCGTTCGCTAGGTATGACCGCGACCGATTTGGCAGCCCCAGCTCGCGCGACCGCCTGATCACGGCGACGCACGAGCGCTTCCCAGAAGTTTGGCCGGCGCCCACAACAGACGGCGGCAGTTGAGCAAGCCTGTCGGGTTCGGCAGCGCGGTGCCGCCGCGCGGACAGTGCCGACGTGTGCGTGGGAATTGGTCGTTCGCTCGCCCCTGGAAGTCCTCTACCGCGCATCCGGCGCAACCGACAGGACGTTGAAGGTGCTCCCTGGCGCCTATCAGCACGGGACACAACTTGTCGCAGCAAAGGCGCAGGTGCGCGCGCTGATCGAGGCTTTTCTGCGCAACCACTAAGACTTCGCCTGTCCCGTTCGGAATCGAGAGTCCTCGGCCCTCCAGGAAGGTGGTCAGCCGGAGCGCTGCACCTGTTCGGCGTACGCGATTGCTTCCTCACGCGCGGTCGGCGCCAGCAGCGCCTCAGCCATCCGATCTGCGCTCGGGTCGTCGGTCAGCTGGTAGCGACGGCACGTCTCCGAAACGTCGTATGCCGTCGACCGCAGTTCGACTCGCGGGCCGAGGGTCGCCCAGAACGCACCTTGGCGACCTTCGTAGGGAAGGCCGACGCTGCCAGGGTTGAGTGACCGGATCCAGCCCAGATCGCGATCGAACTGCACGTGGATGTGTGCGCTGGCGACGATTCGCTCTTCGATCGAGCCAACCATCGGCCGAAGCCGGTCGTCCGGCATGATCGGAGTGATGCAATCCTCGTCGTGAGCGGGCGACCCGTGGCAGAACCGGATGCTGCCGAGACCCTCGACAGCAACGACGGCGGAGGGCACGAAACCGCGGATGAACTCCAGCTCGGCATCCCCGTGCCGATCGAGCATCCACAACTCCCGTTCGCTGCGATCCGCCAGATCACCAGCTGCCATCTCGAGCAACGCACGCTCGGCATTTCCCCGGATGAACAGGCACTCGACCTCTGAGCTCAGCGCGCGCGCAAGCTGCACTGTCCCCTCGGGTAGCGACCCCCACGTCAGATCGCCGCAGCTCACGACGAGATCGACGCCGGCGCGCTTGATCTCGTCGATAACAGCAGCGAGCGCCGGCACGTTCCCGTGGACATCGGCGATCACGGCGACGGCTCGAGCAGAGCCGTGACGAACCGTCGCTGTTCCGTATTCGGTCGCCACCGCCATCGCTTTCGCTCATACCCGGCCAGCAGAAACGGTAGCTGAAGACCACTGCCTCGAAGCCTGTCCGGAAGTGACGAGACGCCCGGCCGAGGCGCCGATAGCCTCGCGACGGGGATCGTCCGCGAGGGACGCTCGCTCCTTGGCGAGCGTCGCGGCGCATCGACCCTCCCAAGCGTGGCCAGAGCCTGCATCCTTGCTCTGGTCACGCTCGTACAGTCCCGATTTGTCTAGGGACGCGAGGACACGCCGCCGTTGCCGCGCAGGTACGCTAGTCCAATGGGAACTAGTGCGGTCGGCACTACAAGATTGTCTGCGACGGAATATGCCGTGCTCGGTCTCTTGAATGCGCAGGCCAGCCAGTCGGGGTACGACCTCCTCAAGCGGGTCGAGAGCTCCGTCGGCTACATGTGGGCGCCGGCGAAAAGCGGCCTGTACACGGTGCTTGGCCGGCTCGAAGCCGGAGGCCTCGTCTCTTCGCAAACCGCCAAGGAGCGCGGCCCGACGAAGGAGCTGTACTCACTCACCGGGGCGGGGCGAGAGGCACTCCACGCCTGGCTCTCGGACCCGACCCTCGAACTGACCCCGCCTCGCGACCCGTTTCTCCTCAAGCTTTTCTTCGCACGCCGAGCTGCACCCGGCGCCGCCGCGGAGCTGGTGGTCGCCTATCGCGAACATGTCGCACGGCTGCTCACGGCGTGGGAACAACAGGAGGAGGCTGAACCAGAGGCGTCGCCGCTCGATTTGATCTCGCTTCGGTTCGCGCTCCTGCGCGGCCGCGCAACACTCGCCTGGTGCGACGAGACGCTCGAGATCCTCGGGCAGGCGGGCTCGTGAAGATTCGCGTTGCGTTGATCGGGCTCTGCGTGCTGTTGGCATTCACGTCCTCAGCAGGCGCGCGCAGTGTCGCTGTGCCGTATTGCCTGTCGCAGGGTGATGGTTTCCGGCAGGTTTCCTTTGCCGCCGCTGACGGCGTCCGCCTGAACGGGATCACGACCGGCAAGGGCGCACTCGGGCTTGTCCTCGGGCATCAAGTCGGGAGCGACTCCTGCGAGTGGTACGCAATGGCGAAGGTCTTCGCAGCCCACGGCTACCGCGTGCTCGCGATCGACTTCCGCGGCTTCGGCCTTTCGCCGGTTCCCAAGCGAGGGAGCACGACAGCGCTTGCCGCAGACGTCGGCGGCGCAACGGCCGAAGTACGGCGGCTGGGGGCACAGCGAGTCGTTGCAATTGGCTCGTCGATGGGCGGAACCGCCGTCGTGATCGCAGGGGCGACGCGCGCCTATCACCTCGCCGGGATCGTCTCGATCTCCGGTGCAGGCTCATTCTGGGGCAACGACGCGCTCCGGGCCGCGCGCCGTCTCGAGATCCCCGCCCGGTTCATGGCAGCCAAAGAGGACGGGACGTTCCCGAACGACGCCCGCACGATGGAGAACCGAGTACCGGCAAAAGACAAGGCGCTGCTGATCCTTTCCGGCGGCGCGCACGGGACCTCGCTCCTCGAGAACATCTACACGGCTCGCCGCGCCCGTGCCTTCGTGCTCGCCTTCCTGCACCGGATCGCCAACCCTTGAACACCGTCCGCGGGGAAGGGTCGTTCTCGTCGCTGAAGGTTCGTTCGTGACGTGATACAGCATCTCGATCTGTTCCTTGGCCCAATGGGTTGAACAGGCCAGCGACACCGACGCGGCCGTCGTAGCCGCACTGGCAATGTTTGCCGATCTTCGTTCGCTTCCCTGTGCGGATTTAAGTCCTGCGTAAGAAGTTGCGCGCCTGAGCGCGGTATAGATTGTGCTCATCGCTCAGGAGGTCCTCATGCAACCGCGCCGCTTCGCTGCGCTGCTTTCTGCCACTGTTGTTCTCGTCCTCGTTGCCGGCGGCTGCGGTGGCAGCGAGAGCAAGTCGCCCAGTAGCACGACGACGAGCGAGAGTCACACCACGACGACCGCGTCGACGACCACGGAGGGTCACACGACGACGGCCGCGTCGACGACCACCGAGGGCAAGTAAGGCGCCCACTCCAGGGATCAGGCGTGGCGTGCGACCACGCCGAGCATGCGGGCACCGGCTCGCAGCGATGGACCGAGGCGACCCGAGACCTTGGACGTGCCGCCGAGTCGAGCGCGCGCAGGGACCTCGACCTCGACGATCGGCAGGCCCGCGCGGGCCGCACTGACGATCATCTCCGTCGGCCATCCGTACGTCAGCTCGGTGAGCCGGAGATGCAGCAAGACATCGCGGCGCACGGCCCGCATCGGAGGGATGTCTCGAACCGGGATGCCGTAAACGCGCCGGATCAGCCAGGCAACGACGTGGTTTCCGACCTGTTGGTGTAGGTGTTGCGAGCCGGCTTCCGGTTCGGCGCGCACCCCGAGTACGAGCGCCGCGCGGCCGTCGATCACGGGCTCGAGCAGGCGCCGGATCGCGCGTGGGTCGTCGCTGCCGTCCCCGTCGAGGAACACGACGATGTCTGCATTCGTCGCCTGCGCTCCCGTCAGGCAGGCGCGGCCGTAGCCGCGTCTTGGCTCGTCGACGACGCGTGCGCCCGCCGCGCGCGCGGTCTCGACCGTGCCGTCCGTCGAACCGCCGTCGACGACGATCACTTCGTCGACCGTTCCGGGCTGGAACTCGGCGAGCACGTGCGGCAGGGAGTCGACCTCGTCGAGGGTCGGGATCACGGCCGCTACCTGGGCTTGGGGAGGGAGCGCCGCGAGCGCGACGGACGGATACGCCCGCGGCCGAACGAACCTGCGCAGCGACAGGGCAATGAACGGCCCGTAGATGGCGGTCGGCACCCACCATGGCAACGGCCCCGGATCGAGCCCGAACACATAGAGCAACGGCAGCGTCCCCGAGAGCCAGATCCAGGCGGGCGCCGTGACGACGGCCAGGAAGGGCAGGAGCCAGAGCGCGTACCAGGGCTGGAGGTAGGCGAGCGAGAGAAGTGCTCCCCCGAGGACGATCAGCGCACTTCGAGCGACCTGTTCAACGGTTTCGTGGGCCCGCAACGCGACAACGGCGAGCGCCGCGGCGAGCACGCAGGCGAGCAGGGCCTGCGCGCCGCCTCTGCCGAGGAATGGGGCGAGCTCGCGCCAGGCGAGCGACCCCAGATCCTCGTCGTGAAGGTCGCGGAAGAGACTGCCGAGAACTTTGGCACCGGCGGTCGAGTAGGCCACGTAACCCGCGGCGACGAGGGCGAGCCCGCTGAGCGCGAACTGGCGCCGCCCGCGCCGGATCAGCGCCGGGAGGAGCAACAACGGCGCGAGCTTGACCAGGGCGCCGTACCCGACGGCTACCCCCGCGAGCCCTCGCCGGTCGCGCGACCACGCGTAGAGGAGCAAGGCTCCCGCCAGGACCGCCAGCGCGTCCGTGTGACCGTTCGCCGCGATCTCGCTGATCGCCAACGGATGCCACGCTGCGACCGCAACGCGCTCGGGCGGCGCACGGAGTCGAACGAGCACGCAGACGACGAGCCCGAGCGCCGCCGCTTCCGCCAGCAAGAACAGCCACGTGGTCGCACGGACGCCGTGACCGAAGCTGACGCGGGCGATGAGAAACGACGCCTCGGCGCCCGGCGGATAGATCGTGTGCCAGTCCTTTCGATTCACGTGCCGCCAGATCTCACGGTCATGCAACGCTTCGAGCGCTGGAGCGTCGGGTGGGTAGCGGTAGGGATTCACGCCGTGCGCCTGGACGCGTGCGTCCCAGGCGTAGCGATACGTGTCTGTCGTCAGCGGCGGCGGTGTGCCTGTGTCGAACGCGACCGCGCGCAGCCCGACGGCGAACACGACCACGAGCACGACACCGAAGCTCCCGATCCCCAATCCGTGCCAGCAGAGCCAGGCCGCGGGGAGGAAGATGGCGAACGCGACCAGCTGGCCAGCGATCTGCCAGTCGAGTGCGGTGCTCGAGCGAAGCACCAGCTCGACGGCGACGAGCGCCGTACCGAGCACGGCGACCCCGAGAGCGCGACCGGCTTCCGGCCTGCGGCGGCTGCCCGCCATCAACATTGGTCCCCGATGGCGTCAGTAGATACCAGCTCGGCCGAAACGGCGTCCCCTTACGACGCCGTTAAATCTCCCGCGGCGGGACAGGAGGCATGATTTCATGGAAGACGTGAAGGAGCTACGGGGCCTGGGGCTGCCGGAACGACGTCGAGCCCGGTGGTCGTCGACGCGTCGGTCGTCGACCACCGCTGAACGGCGGCATTCGACGATCACCGCCCTCGCCGGCTGCGTCGTCGTCCTGGCCACGAACGGCTGCGGAGGTTCGGGTGGCGGATCCTCGACCGCGAAGCACGTTGGCTTCGCCCGGGTCCAGGCGGTCTTCGCCAAATACAGCTGCGCCTCGTGTCACCCCCTTGTCAACCCGTCGCTCGATCTCCGCCCGGGCCATGCGTACGGGTCCCTCGTTGGAGTCCGCGCACTCGAGGATCCCCGGCTCGTCCGCGTCGTGGCAGGCGATCCGAACCGCAGCTTCCTCTACCAGAAGATCGCCGGCGATCCGAAGCTGGGGGACGTCCCGGCTATCGGCGCACGGATGCCGCAGCAGGCGCCGCGCATGGAGCAGTCCGACATCGATCTGGTCGCCTCCTGGATCAGCCAGGGGGCAAAGAACGCGCAGCGCCGAACACCCGGCCCGACCGTTCCGACTCCCGGCGCACCCGGCCCTTCGCCGGTCGGAAGCGAGCCGGGTGGGCCGACCGGCAACGCCACGATCGAAGGGATCGTCCAGGACGAGCGTCACCGCCCGCTGTCGGGCGCGATCGTCACCCTCCTCCTGCGCGGCGAGAACCAACCGGGAGGCGAGGAGCACTACCGCGTGGCGGCTACGAACGCGAACGGGCACTACGTCTTGCGGCACGCCCCGGTCGGCCAGTACCTGCTGAAGGCCTACGCGTCGAAGCGGATCTACGTGTCGCGGATCGTGGCGCTCGACGATCGTGAGACGACGACCATCGACTTCGGGCTCCCCGACCGTGTGATCCCGAACCCGACGATCACCGCACCGAGCGTGGTGCGAACCGCCACGGGTACGAAGGTCGCCATGACCGTTGCCGGCCAGTCCATCGACCCCAACTACACGCTCGCTGTCAACCCCGTTTCCGGGCTCGTCTTCGAATTGCACCGGCCGGACGGCGGGCCGGGCCGTTGGACGCGCTCGATCTCACACCGGCTTCCGGGGCGCTGGATCTTCCTCGCCGTCGACCATCAATGCAACGTCAGCTCATTCGTCACGGTCGCGGGATAGCGGTGTCGATCCTGGCCTTGCTGGCGGCAGGCGCCCTGCTCCTGCCCCTGCTCGTGCGGCAGGAAGCCGCACGGCAGGTTTCGTTCCGTCGCAGCATCCAGCCGATCTTCAACGCCAAGTGCACGACGTGCCATCCGGTCGCCTACCCGTATCTCGACCTGCGGGCCGGCCACGCGTACGGGCAGCTCGTGGGCGTGGTCTCGCCCCTCTCCCCCGCGTTCGAGCGCGTTCTGCCCGGCCGGCCCGACCTCTCGTTCCTGCTCACCCACGTCCCCGACCCGTCGCGGCGACATTTGCTCTCCGGGGCGGAGCGCCGCCTGCTCACACGCTGGATCGTCCAGGGAGCGCGGAACAATTAGCCGCCTACCCCTCCTCTCGGCCGACGAGGCGCCACCGCCCGCCCGGCGTTGGTATCGCGAGGACGGCGGTGCGTCTGCACTCACCCGGTCGCTCGCGAGCTCGCCCGACCTGCTCGAGACGTTGATGCCTTACCTGGGGCAGGTGATGGCCGAGAGCTCGATCGACCTGCGCTCCAAGGAGCTCGTGATCGTCCGGGTCTCGCAGCTCAACGGTTGTCGCTACTGCCTCGCCGCGCACCGCCCGGTGGCCCGCGAGGCAGGCGTCCCGGACGAGCAGCTCGCAGCCGTGTGCAACGACACCTCGCTCGAGACGCTACCGCCGCGCGAGCGGGCGATCATCGACTGGGTCGACCGGCAGACGCTCGACCCGGGCGGGATCGACGAGGAACTGCTCGCCGGCGTGCTCCGGCACCTGCGGCGCGACCAGCTGATCGAGCTCACCGTGCTCGCGGGGACGATCACGATGTTGAACCAGTACTGCACGGCCTTCCAGATCCCCCCACCCGCATGAGAGAGCTCCTGGAACAGGCAGTCGCGGAAGGACGCGCGGGAAACCGGCTGTGGCTGTACGCCACCTATCACTGCAACCTCGCGTGCACGTACTGCCTGACCGAGTCGTCGCCGCGGATCGTCCACCGGCGCACGCTGACGGCGGAGACGATGATCCAGGCGGTGCGTGAGGCACGCGAGCTGGGATTCGCGAATGTCGGCATCACGGGAGGAGAGGTCTTCCTGCTCCCCGACTTCGCGGGCACCCTGCATCAGATCGCGAAACTCCTCCCGGTCGTCGCACTGACCAACGGCACGTTGTTCACCGCCGGTCGCCTCGCTCAGCTCGAGCCGCTGTCGGGGCTCGACGTCGCGTTGCAGCTGTCGCTCGATTCCGCAGACCCCGGGCAAAACGACGCGTTCCGGGGAGCAGGGAACTTCGCGCAGGTGGTCGAGGCCATCCCACGACTGCTCGAGCAAGACGTCCGGGTGCGCATCGCGACCACCGTCGAGGATCAGACCCCGACCGAGCTCGCGGCGCTCTGCGAGCTTCACCGTTCGCTCGGGATCCCGGACTCCGATCACATCGTCCGGCCAGTCGTACGCCGCGGACGAGCCGAGGTGGAGGGAATGGGAGTGGAGCTCGGCCCCCATGACGTGCTCCCCGAACTGACACTCACAACAGACGGCGCGTTCATGCATCCGTTCGCCCCGACCGTGCGCCGCGGGGAAACCGACGTCGACCTGCTCGTGAGCCGGCAGATCCTCCCACTCGAGGCGGCACTTCGTCGCTTCCTGACCGCGATCGGCAACGAGCCAGCGGGTGAGGACGTCGTCAGGAGCCTCAGGTGAGCATGACGCAGGCTTCCCGGTCGGGGAGCACGGAGAAGCTCGTGGGACTCGCACTGCGCGTGACCCTGGCCGTGCTCTTCCTCAGCGTCTGGGCGTCGAACCTGCACAAGGACCTGTACTCGACGGACGGGTACCGCAATCTGATTCGCACATACGTGGACACCGGGAACGCGCCGGAGCTGTGGAAGGCCATCATGCGCGCCACGGCTGACGCCGCGGTCGTCACGTCGAAGGCGCAACTCGTGACGGAGCTCGCGTTCGGCCTCCTCTTGCTGGCGGGAGTCGCCACGCGGCCGGTGGCGTTCGCCGCCGCGCTGTTCCTCGGCTCGCTCTGGTTGAGCGAGATCGGCGTGCCGCACGAGTGGGTCTGGTCGCTCGTCTTCCCCACGCTCGCCGCGTTCGCCGTCTCGGCGCTCTCGGCGGGACGCACCCTCGGTCTCGACCGGGTGCTGCTCGAGCGCGCACCCCTCAACCGGCTGCCGGGTTGGGTCCGGGGGTGAGCTCCCGTCGGCCGAGACGCCCAGGGACCGACGAGGGCCGATGAAGCGGGTGCTCGTCGTCGCCAAGGCGCCGGCGCCGCGCCGAAGCAAGACCCGTCTCGTGCCGCCGCTCGACCACGACGGGGCCGCGGAACTGCAGCGGGCTTTGCTCCTCGACACCCTCACGGGCTGCCGGGCCGAAGCAGATGACGTCGCGATCCTGCACCCCGATGAAGACGGCGAGCGCGCCGCGTTGGCCGCGCTCGCCGGAGCGGAGACCGAGCTCGTGCCGCAGCGGGGACGCGGACTTCGCGACGCCCTGCGGCTCGGCTTCGCCGACCGGCTGCCTGGCGGGCCGACCGCAATCGTCTCGTCTGACATCCCTGGGGTGCCGCCCGGCTCGATCGCACGCGCGTTCGCCGAGCTCGAGCGCGGCGCCGACGTCGTCCTCGGGCCCGCCACCGACGGCGGCTACTGGCTGATCGCAATGCGCGAGCTGCACGAAGCGCCGTTCGAGGGGATCCCGTGGTCGAGCCCCGCCGTGCTCGCGGTCACCCGCCGCCGCTGCGCGGAGACGGGACTTCGCCTCGTGGAGGTCGACCCCTGGCGGGACGTCGACACCGCCGTCGACCTCGCGTTCCTCGCGCACGGGCGTGAGCGGCTGCCCGCTTCGCACACACGCTCGCTGCTCGCCCGCCTCGACCTGCCGGAGCCACCGCACGCGGAGTTGCTGGAGAGCGAGCTGCTCGCCGGCTCCCCGTGGCGTTCCGTCCTCTCGGACACGCTCGAGCTCGGCAGGGAGAAGACGACGATCTACACGTACCTCGCCACACCGCGCGCGGTCTTCGTCATGCCCGTCACGAGCGAAGGCGAGCTCCTGCTCGTCCGCCAGTACCGCCATCCCGTCCGCGACTGGACGCTGGAGGTGCCGGCCGGGTCGGTCGAAGACGGCGAGACGCCGCTCGAGGCAGCGCAGCGCGAACTGGCCGAGGAGGTCGGCGGGCGCTCCTCGAGCTGGCGGCACCTCACTACCTTCTACTCGTCGAGTGCGCACCTCAGCCTCCGCTCCGACATCTTCCTCGCCACCGGTGTCGAGGTTGATGCTGCGCACCCGGAGGAAGACGAGGATGTTGCACTGGTGCGCGTCCCAATCACCGCAGCCGTCGAGCGCGCCCGGGCCGGCGGCTTTTCCGAAGGCCAAACCGCGCTCGCGATCCTGCTCGGCGCGTCGCATCTGGAGCAGCTGCACCTGGAGGCGCCGGCGTGATCGGGGTGATCGGCGGCTCCGGCTTCTACCGCTTCCTCGACGACGCCGAAGAGGTCGAGCTCGACACGCCGTTCGGGCCGCCGTCGGCACCGCTCACACTCGGCCGGCTCGGGGACGCCCAGGTCGCGTTCGTGCCGAGGCACGGTCGCGGCCACGAGCTGCCGCCGCACCGCATCCCGTACCGCGCGAACATCTGGGCGCTGCGCGAGATCGGCGTCACTCGCGTTCTCGGGCCCAATGCCTCGGGCTCACTGCGCCCCGAGCTCCGGCTGGGCGACTTCGTCATCTGCGATCAGTTCGTCGACCGCACCACGGGGCGCGCGGACACCTTCTACGACGGGCCGACGACGACGCACGTGTCGGCCGCCGACCCCTACTGTGCCGACCTGCGCCGGATCCTCTACTCGACGGCACTCGAGCTCGGAATCCCGGCCCACGACCGCGGCACGGTCGTCACGATCCAGGGGCCGCGCTTCTCGACACGCGCAGAGTCGCGCTGGTTCCGGTCGCTCGGCGGGGACGTCGTCAACATGACCGCCTACCCCGAAGGACACCTCGCACGCGAGCTCGAGCTCTGCTACGCGAACGTCTCGATGATCACTGACTACGACGCCGGCGTCGAGGCAGGTGAGGCGGCGACCCAGCAGGAAGTCGTCCGGGTCTTCGCCGCGAACAACGAGCGCCTGCTCATGCTGTTGCGCGCAGTCATCCCGAAGATCGGACCGCAGCCCGAGGATGGCTGCGCGACTGCACTTCGGCATGCCCGCTTCTAACACGGACAAAAGGACAGCAACAATCTCGGAGAACGCCAAGGTCCTCGTCAATCCTCATGACGGCCTGGTGGACGCCGAGCGTTCGTGTTCGGGCTCGCCGGGACAGCGCAGGGCGTTGCCTGCGACGGCTGCCCCCGCGCTCGAGCGCCTGTTCGCGCTGTACATCACGTCGGCGGCAAGTTGCTCGTCTGCCCGATCTGCTTCGGCTACCGACGCGCGGCGGCGCCCGACGGCCGCTCGGCTGGCGGCGCCGCTGAGGTCGCCGCCCGCGGAGCGCTAACCGCGCGCGGGAACGCCCCGTCCTGCCCGCCGCGCCGGGGCGCCGCGTGCGAGCGGAGGTTGGCGTAGGCGGCGTCGAGGGCGATGGCGAGCTGGCCCGGATCGCGTCTGGCCTGGGTAAGAAGCAGGCCGCCCTGGATCGACGCCAGCGTCGCGGCCGCCAGCCGGCCGGGGTGCGCTTTCGCGTCGAGCTTTCCGTGGGATTGCATCGAGCTCAAG
>JBBQQI010000075.1:0-12642 GCA_038216085.1 Gaiellales bacterium
AGGTGCATAAACCGGACAGGAGAGAGACATCCGTGCAGATGCGCGTCCTGCGTGTCAAGGCAGATGGGTCAACACTGTTCAGAAGGGGTCTTACAACATGCGTACGTTTCTTCTCTTGCTAGGGGCCACTGCGATGCTCGCATTCAGCGGCGCCGCAACGGCTAAGACCGTGTCCGTGACGATCACGGCCAACGGCTACGTGCCCAGCTCGCTCACGATCGCCCAGGGCGACACAGTGCAATTCACAAACAGCGATACCGTCGTCCATCAGGTCACGTTCAAGTCGACGGCGGGCGTCACGTGTACGCCGAACCCGCTCGTGATCCAGGCCAAGGCGAGCGGCAGCTGTGTGTTCGCCACCGCCGGCTCGTACACCTATTCCGACCCGAACGCCAAGGGGAACAGCTTCCGCGGCACGATTGCCGTGACCGGTGCTGCCGAGGCGCTCAGCCTGACGGCGAAGCCGGTGCTCCTGACCTACGGAGCCAAGACGACGCTGTCCGGGACGCTCTCGACCCAGAAGGTCGGAGAGCGTGTCGACGTGCTTGCACAACAGTGCGGGGCCAACGCGCCCAGCAAGCTCTCCACCGTGGATACAGCGACAGGCGGTGCGTACAGCTTCTTGACGCAGCCGCTGATGAACACGGTCTACACCACGAAGGTCAGGAACACCTCGAGCCCCGCGGTGACGCTGCGAGTCCGTCCCCGCCTGCAGCTCGCGAAGGTCGCGGCGCACCGTTACGCGATCAAGGTGTCCGCTGCGCAGAGCTTCGCCGGGAAGTACGCGAGCTTCCAGCGCTACAACGGCACCCTCAAGCGTTGGGTGGCTGTGAAGAGCGTCGGGCTCAAGGCCAGCTCGACCGGTGTCGCTCCGACCGTCGTGTCGGCGGCATCGTTCCGCTCGACCGTCAAGACGGGCCTGCGGGTCCGCGTGACGCTCTCGCAGGCGCAAGTCGGTAGCTGCTATGCCGCCGGCCTCAGCAACACCATTCTGAGCTAACGCACAGGAGCACGAGCATCATGCGACGCGGGCCCGAGGCATCCACCTCGGGCCCGCTTCTCGTTTCGGCTGGCGCCGTGGACGTGAGCCGGCGACTCCGTGCCCATCGCCTCGGCGCAGCTCGGCGCCACGTTCGTGAGCGCCGTCGCTCCAGAACGCGCCCTGCTCACCGTCCAAGGTATTCCTGCTTCCTCCGCAACCCCGTCAACACGTCGGAGCGTTCGATGAGTGGCTCGCCTTGTGCTGGCCCAGCCGTTGCTCGCGCGCGACGTCCCAGGCCTTCGCGCCGGCCGCGATGCGGTCGCGGGACTGCGTCGCCCACTCGATGTACTCGCGCTCGTACCGGATGCCCCACTCGAGCGCCAGCGACGCGCAGAACGCGATGCCGCCCTGCGCCGTCCCGTGCTCGCGGCGCTGGCGTTCGTCATCGGCGAGCGTCTGCTCGAAGCCGACGAGCCGCTGCCGGTGGCTCTCGATCTCGCCGTCAAAGAAAGCGACTGCCTCGCGCGATTCGAGGAGCCAAAGCATGAAGAGGCGCAGGATCGTCTCGTTCCGAACCGTCCGGTCGGGAGCGGTGTCGCGCAGCCACCGCTGTACCTCGGCGACCCCGTTCGCGGTGACGGCGTAGGTCTTGCGGCGGCGCGGCCCGGTCTCGATGACGCGCAGGAGACCCTGTTCCTCGAGCTCGGCGAGCGCGGGGTAGATCTGCGGGTGACGCGCTGGCCACGCGCGCGCGAGTGTGCGCTCAAACAGGCGGGCGAGCCCGTAGCCGCTCATCGGCTCGGCGGCGATCAGCCCGAGGAGTGCCCGGCTCAGGACGGAGGTACGCACGCCTTGCTCTCGAGCCTACACGTGTATGTATAAACATGTCTATCTTGACATATCGGCGGCATTGATATACGGTCGGCTCCCGCGACCACGAGGAGGAGTCGATGCGAGTCGAGGAAGCGCACGCGGAGGAGACGCCGTACGGCCGCTACATCACGTCGGAGGGGTGGTTCCTCCACAACCTGGAGGACGCGCTGGCCGTGCGCTTTCAGCAGGGAGGCGCGCTCTATCCGCTCGAGCCACGGGAGGCGCCGTTCCGCGACATCGGCGTCAACGTGCGAGTCCTGTGGCCCGGCGATGCGAACGGGCTCTATCACCACGAGGACGCGCAGGAAGGGTTCCTCGTGCTCCTCGGCGAATGCCTGCTCGTCGTCGAGGAGCAGGAGCGGCCGCTCCGCCGGTGGGACTACTTCCACTGCCCGCCCGGCACCAGGCACATCATCGTCGGTGCGGGCGACTCGCCGTGCGTCGTGCTCATGATCGGCGCGCGCCGGACACAAGAGACGCTCGGCTACCCAGTGAGCGCCGCTGCGGCGAAGTACGGCGCGTCCGTCTCGAAAGAAACGAGCGACCCGGACGAGGCGTACGCCGGGCGCCGGGACGACTTCGAGCCTGTGCGCCTCCCCTGGCCGCCGGTCTGACCGTCTGCACGCCGCGGGCGGCGACGTCGGAGGTAGGTAGGAAGGCCGGCCTGGGCCAGCGCGCTCTCGCTCGACGCAGCGTTCTCGTCGCCGAAGCCGGCAGGCGCGACCTGACCTATTTCTTCTTCCAGATGCCGGAAAAGAGACCGACCCGCGCCGGGCACGTGTCGACAAGACGGTGAAGTGTCAGCGACCTACCGGATACCTTCCAGCTGTATGTCCCCTTGGTGGGGCAGACCGGAAGTCGGCCGATCGTAAGTTTGTTCGCGTTGACTGACAAAGCCCCGGTGAAATCACCGTTTGCGCCGCAACTCGTGCCAGGCGTAAAGGCGACGAGCGTTCCGGACTTCTTGATTGCGATCGACCAGACGCCCGCTGCCGTGCCGACGGAAAGCGCTGGAGCACGTCGGCTCCAGCAGCCGACAAGGTTCGACGGCAGGACGTGTGCACCGGTCGCAGCTGCGAACGCGTGGGCCGCGAAAACGAACGCGGCCCCAGCAACGAAGAACCCAAGAAACCAGCTGCTTCTACGATGTGGCGGCCTCGTCATCGACGACCTCCTTGCGCGACGCTCGGCCGATCTTACGCCTCGCTCGCTACGTCGACAAGCACACCACGCCGACGAACCCGAGGACGCGCGCTCGCTACGTTGGACTGCGGCGAGCACGCGTCCGGGATGCGGCCGGCTAGCTTGCTCCAACAGCCGGGATCACGCTTCGTACCGGCCGCAGAGGCCTGCCGCCTGCGGCCTGCCCTTGTGACCGGCCTCCTGCATGATCGGCGGCACCTCGGGGTCCGAGACGAAGCTCTGCCAGCCTTCCACGTCCCAGTCGAAGAGCGCCCAGACACGGTCGGGCTCGTTCGGATCGCGGAAGACGGTCGCGCCCTTCGAGCCGTGCTGCTTGCGCTTCTCGGCGCCCTTCGTCGAGAAGATGCTCAGGAAACGGTCGACATCCTCGACCTGTGTGGTAGCCAGGATCAACGCTCTCCTCCTCTGCGCTCTCAGCGCCGTAGGTCGACGCCGATGGTGCGGCAAGTGTGCGTCCCCGAACGCCCAGACGGAATGGGGCGAATGCCCTACGCCGTGCGAACGAGGTCGTGCTCGAAGGCCCAGAGCGTCGCCCCGGCGCGGCTGCGAACGCCCGTCTTCTCGTAGACGTGCTGCACGTGGTTCCCGACCGTCTTCGCCGAGATCCGGAGGTCCGCAGCAATCTCCCGGTTGGACTTGCCACGCACGAGCACGAGCAGGACCTCCAACTCGCGCTCGGTCAAACCGGACAGCAGCTGGCGAGTTCGCGCCGCCGGCCGGTGGCCGGCGGCGGCGAGCACGGCGTCGACCGCCTCCGGGTCGAGCCGACCCTCTGTGGCCTCCCGCAGCAGGTCGGCCTCTGCCGCTGCAGCGTCGAGGGCCGGCCTGTACGGCCGCGCCTCGCGCATCGCCGAATAGGAATCGGCGGCGGCGAGGATGCGAGCCGCCTGATCGAGCCCCGGCGCGCGCGTGCCACGGTGGTAACCGGAGCCGTCCAGCCGCTCGTGGTGCGAACCGGCCAGGACCCCGATCGGCGCGAGCTCCCGCGATTGCGCGAACGCGCGCTCCGTGAAGTGAGGGTGGAGCCGCACGCGCTCCCACTCTCCGAAGCCGAGGCGCCCGGGCTTCTCCCAGATCGCGTTCGACACGCCGACGCGGCCGAGATCGTGGGCGAGCCCAGCCCGCCGCACGAGCGTCACCGAAGCTGCCGGCAGTCCGAGACGCCAGGCGGCGGCCTCCGCGAGGTCGGCCACGCCTGTCGAGTGCTCGCGCAGCCACGGCGACTTGAGACCGGTCAGCGCGGCGATCGCCATGAACGCGGCGTCGACTCTTTCGCCTCCGATCCACACCTGTGGGAACGGCTCGATCGCCAGTACCTCGTCCCACATCCGCGCCTCATCAAGCTCGGCGAGAATCTCGTCGAGGTTCCGCAGCGCGAGCTCCGCCAGCCGAGGCTCGTACGCGGTACCGGTGCGACGTTCGAGGACGGCCCGTACGTCGTCAGGGCCGGCGGCGGAGAGGAACAGGGAGATGTCGCGCGCAACGTGGAGGAGACGCATCGGCAGCGGGATCGCGTCGCCACGGGCGTCTGGGAACCCGCGCCCGTCCCAGCGGGCGAACACGTACTCCAGCTCTGCCTGGATGCTCGAGCTGAGCTCGAGCCACCCCGCGAACCGCTGAGCGATCTCGCACATCGTCGCAAACGCATCACGTGCACGAGGGCCGGCGTTGGCGATCGCCTCCTCGATCAGCGCCGCGCGGACCTCCGGCGGCCGGCCCGCCCCGACGTGGGCCCGGTAGAACCCGAGCACCTCGGCCGGATTGGTCGTGTCGATGAGGTAGAACGCGGCTCGGTGCGCGATGTCGTCGCCGTAGAGCAGTGCCGCTTCGTGTCCATTCGACGTGCAGCCCGAGGCGTGCAGGAGCGCGACGTAGTATGTGTCCGCGAGCTCCTTCGCGGACGCTCCCGCGAGCTCGCCGAGCCGAACCGCGAGCACGGCCGTCCGCAACGCATGCTCGAGCGGCTGCCCCGTACCGAGATCGGTCGCAAGCGAGAGAGCGCCGACCACTTCGGCGGCGCGGATCGGCCGCTCGCCTGACGGCGACGGGTCGACTGCGCCAGGAGTCCCCGCCGACACTCTGCGATCCTACGGGCAAGACCGTGGGCAGTACACACGCAGGCGCCGCCAGCCAGAATGCGGTGATGACGCACGGAAGGAACCTGATCGACGATCTGCTGATCAAGCCCGGCTCGGCGCCGAAGCTGACCGGCAGGCAGACCGACGCGCGGCTTGGCGCTCTGGACAAGGCGGCGGGCCTCGTGCGGCTCGGCGAGCTCGTTGAACGGCTCGCGGTGCTGCACAACCGGCTGTATGCAGAGTCGAAGCACGCGGTCCTCCTCGTCCTGCAGGGGATGGATGCGTCGGGTAAGGACGGCACGATCCGCAGCGTCTTCACCGGGATCAACCCGCAAGGCTGCCGCGTCGAGTCGTTCAAGGCGCCGACGGCCAACGAGCTCGCGCACGACTTCCTCTGGCGCGTCCACGCGGTCTGTCCGACACGAGGCGAGATAGCGATCTTCAACCGGTCGCACTACGAGGACGTCGTCGCCGCCCGTGTGCGCGAGCTCGTGCCGGAGCGCGTCTGGCGGCGTCGCTACGAGCACATCCGATCCTTTGAGCAGATGCTGACCGACGAGGGAACCGCGATCGTCAAGGTCTTCCTGCACGTCTCGCGCGACGAGCAACGAGCGCGCCTGCAGGCGCGGCTCGACGATCCCGACAAGCGCTGGAAGTTCCGCGCCGGGGACCTTGACGACCGCGCGCGCTGGGACGACTTCGCCGAGGCGTATGAGGACTCGCTCCGCGAGACGTCCACCGACTCGGCACCCTGGTACGTCGTGCCCGCCGACCGGAACTGGTCGCGCAACCTCTGCGTCGCCGAGCTTCTCGTCGCAGCGCTCGAGCGCCTCGACCCGAAGCTCCCGGAGCCCGAGCCGGGCGCCTCCGACGTCGCGCTCTGAGAGGCACTTGCCTTCCGACCGGCCCGTGACAGAGAATCGGGTTCGCTTCATCCGACACAAACCCCTGAGGAGGTCCGGTGGACCCGCACAGCCACGACAAGGATCGGCACACCCTGCACGCGCTGGGCTACGCCCAGGAGCTGTCGCGCAGAATGAGCGGGTTCTCGAACTTCGCAATCTCGTTCACGATCATCTCGATCCTGTCCGGGACGCTGACCCTGTACTACCAGGGCATCAACTACGGCGGCCCGGTCGAGGAGGCCTACGGCTGGCCGATCGTCTCGGTCTTCGTGGTCATCGTCGCGCTCGGCATGGCCGAGATCGCGTCGAAGTACCCGACCGCCGGCGGCCTCTACTACTGGGCCTCGAAGATGGGCGGGGCAAGCTGGGGCTGGTTCACCGGCTGGTTCAACCTGATCGGGCAGATCGCGATCACCGCCGGCATCGACTACGGCGCCGCGATCTTCACCGACGCGCTGCTGCAGCTCCTCTGGTCGAACCACTTCACCGGCACGCCGCACGAGGTGATCTACGTCTACGCGGTCATCCTCGGGCTGCATGCGCTGATGAACATTTTCAGCGTCAAGCTCGTTGCGCTCCTGAACGACATCTCGGTGTGGTGGCACTGCCTCGGCGTGCTGATCATCGTCGGGTTCCTGATCTTCAAGCCCGACCATCACCAGTCGTTCGGAACGGTGTTCTCGAAGACGATCAACAACAGTGGCTTCTCGCACGGCTGGCTGTGGTTCGTCCTGCTCCTCGGGCTCTTGCAGGCGCAATACACCTACACGGGCTACGACGCCTCGGCTCACATGAGCGAGGAGACCAAGAACGCGTCTCGCGGTGCGGCCCGCGGGATCATCATGTCGGTCGTCGTCTCGGCCGTCTTCGGCTACATCCTGGCACTCGGCGTCACCTTCGCCATCCAGGACTTCAAGACGACCGGCGCGTCGGGGACATTCGCCGTGAAGCAGATCTTCATCGACTCACTCGGAACGACGACGGCGAAGGTGATGCTCGCGATCATCGTCGGCGCGCAGTTCTACTGCGGCATGTCGTCGATCACGTCGGCCTCGCGGATGATGTACGCGTTCTCACGCGACCGTGCAGTGCCGGGGCACCAGCTCTGGCGGCGGCTGAACGGCCAGCGTGTGCCGTACATGGCTGCGATAGCGATCGCCGTGCTCGCGTTCCTGTGCGCGTTCCCGGCGTACTTCGGCACGAACGGTGCCGTCGCCTACGCGGCCGTGACGTCGATCGCGACGATCGGCCTCTACATCGCCTACGCGATCCCGATCTTCCTGCGGCTTCGCATGGGCGACGCGTGGGAGCCCGGCGAGTGGAGCCTCGGCAAGCACTACCGCTGGATCGGAACCGTGGCCTGCCTCTGGGTCGTGTTCATCGCGATCCTCTTCATGGCTCCGCTCAGTCCGGCAGGCATCCCGTGGAACAGCAAGTTCACGTGGCTGTCCGTCAACTACGCGCCGATCGCCGTGCTCGGGACGCTGCTCCTCGTGGGCGGCTGGTGGGTGCTCTCGGCGAACAAGTGGTTCAAGGGCCCGATCGCCCAGGGCACCGAGGAAGAGCTCGCACGGATCGAGGCGCAGTACGAGCGCGGCGCCTCGGGCGTGGCGCCCTCCTCGGCGTAGGATCAACGACAGAAACCGGATCGGAGGGAGCCGGCTCACGTGCCGGCTCCCTCCACGAAGGAGGACAGGCGCACGTGCTGACGCTCGACGAGCTGCGTGAGGATCCAGCGATCGACACGGTGATCATGGCGTTCACCGACATGCAGGGCCGGCTGCTCGGCAAGCGCCTGCACCGGGACTTCTTTTTCGACCAGGTCGAGCACGACCACGGCACCGAGGGCTGCAACTACCTGCTCGCACTCGACATGGAGATGGAGCCGACGCCCGGCTACGAGATCGCATCCTGGGAACGGGGCTACGGCGACTTCGACCTGCGTCCCGACCTGTCGACCCTGCGGCGCATCCCGTGGCTCGAGGGAACCGCGCTCATTCTCTGCGACGTCGCGTGGGCCGACGGCTCGCCGGTGCGGCCGTCGCCGCGCCAGGTGCTGCGCGCGCAGGTCGAACGTGCCCGCGCGCACGGCTTCGAGGTGATGGTCGGCTCAGAGCTCGAGTTCTACTTGCTGCGCGAGACATACGAGGAAGCGCACGGCAAGCACTACAACGACCTGACGCCGTCGGTGCCGTACATCCTCGACTACCACATTCTCGCTTCGACCTACGACGAGCCGCTGCTGCGCCAGATTCGAAACGGAATGCACGGCGCCGGCATCCGCGTCGAGACATCGAAGGGTGAGGCGTGGCCGGGACAGCAGGAGATCAACTTCCGCTACGCCGACGCTCTGACGATGGCCGACAACCATGTCGTCTACAAGAACGGCTCGAAGGAGATCGCGCACTTGAACGGCTGCTCGATCACGTTCATGGCGAAGCCGGACCACACCTGGATCGGCTCGTCGTGCCACATCCACTCCTCGCTGTGGCAAAGCGGCGAGAGCTCGTTCGCCGGCGAGAGCGACACGTTCAAGCAGTACCTCGCCGGCCAGATCGCATGTGCACGCGAGCTGGCGCTCTGCTTCGCGCCGAACGTGAACTCGTACAAGCGCTTCGCGTCGGGATCGTGGGCGCCGACGACGCTCGCGTGGGGGCGGGACAACCGGACGTGCGGCTTCCGCATCGTCGGCTCCGGCTCCGCGATGCGCGTCGAGTCGCGGATCCCGGGCGGCGACGTCAACCCGTACCTCGCGTTCGCTGTGACGATCGCATCCGGGCTGCACGGGATCGAGAACGAGCTCGAGCTGCCGGCGGCGCTCGAGGGCAACGCGTACGTGTCGGACGCCGAGCGGTTCCCGTCGACGCTGCGCGAGGCGATCGACGCCCTGGAACATGGATCGATGGCGCGCGCCGCACTCGGCGACGACGTCGTCGATCACTACCTGAACTACGCACGGACGGAGCAGGAGCTGTTCGACCGCGTCGTCACGAACTGGGAGCGAGAGCGGCTGTATGAGCGTGGCTAGAAGCCTGAAGCCGGTGATCGGGATCACAACGTATGCGACGCGCGCGTCGTGGGGCGCCTGGGAGATGGACGCGGCGCTCATCCCGGCCGACTACGTGCGGGCCGTGACGCGCGCGGGCGGCGCACCGCTGCTCGTTCCGCCGGGCGCAGACGTCGAGGCGACGCTCGGCTGCGTCGACGGCCTCATCTTCTCGGGCGGCTCCGATCTCGACCCTGAGCTCTACGGCGAGGCGCCGCACCCGGAGACGGACGGCATCGTCCGCGAACGGGACGACTTCGAGCTGGACCTGCTGCAGGCCGCGCTCGCACTCGACGTCCCGGTGCTCGCCATCTGCCGCGGCTCGCAGGTGCTGAACGTGGCACTCGGAGGCGGGATCGAGCAGCACGTCCCGGACCGGGTCGGGACCGACGTGCATAAGCAGACTCCCGGCGTGTTCGCCGAGCACGACGTCGAGGTGCTGCCGGACACGAGGCTCGCGTCGATCCTCGGTGGGCGGCACGACGTGAAGTCGCATCACCATCAGGGCTTCGGCGATCTGGGAGCGGGGCTGCACGCAACAGCCCATGCCGCCGACGGGACAGTCGAGGCGCTCGAGGACCCGGAGCGTCGCTTCACCGTCGGCGTCCTCTGGCACCCGGAAGCCGGCGATGACCTGGCGCTCTTCGAGGCCCTCGTCGCCGAAGCTGCCGCATTCCGGGTCGTCAGGCCCTGGGAACAGGGGATCGGAGCGTGAGCCTGACCGTCCTCAACCCGGCGACCGAAGAGCCGATCGCGACGCTCGAGCAGGCCGGCGTCGAGGAGACGGACGCGGCCGTCGCGCGCGCGAAGGCGGCGTTCCCCGGCTGGCGCGACGTGGCACCGGCGGACCGCGGGCGGTTGTTGCGGCGGCTCGCGACCCTCGTCGAGGAGCACGGCGAGGAGCTCGCATTGATCGAGTCGCAGAACGTCGGCAAGCCGATCGCCGGCGCCCGCGGCGAGGTCGGAATGGTCGCCGACGTCTTCCACTTCTACGCGGGCGCCGTCGACAAGATGCACGGCGCGACGATCCCTGTCGGTGGCGGCATCGACATGACGTTTCGCGAACCGCTCGGCGTCGTCGGGCTGATCGTGCCCTGGAACTTCCCGCTGAACATCTCCTCCTGGAAGCTTGGCCCGGCACTCGGCTGCGGGAACACGGTCGTGCTCAAGCCCGCCGAGCTCACTCCGCTCTCCGCGCTGCGACTCGCCGAGCTCGTACTCGAGGCCGGCATCCCCGAAGGGGTCGTCAACGTCCTCGTCGGCAAGGGCTCCGTCGTCGGGCAGCGGCTCGTCGAGCACCCGGACGTCGCAAAGATCGGCTTCACCGGCTCGACCGAGGTCGGCCGCGGCGTGATGCAGGGCGCCGCGCAGACGATCAAGCGCGTCACCCTCGAGCTGGGAGGCAAGTCCGCGAACGTGATCTTCGCGGACGCCGACCTGGAGCGCGCCGCCGCCGCCGCGCCCGGCGCCGTCTTCGACAACACCGGCCAGGACTGCTGCGCGCGCTCGCGCATCCTCGTCGAGCGCAGCGTGTACGACCGCTTCGCAGAGCTCTTCGTCGCTGCAACGCGACGCATCAAGGTCGGCGACCCGTCGGACGAGTCGACCGAGATGGGCCCACTCATCTCCGCCGCCCACCGTGAGACCGTGGCGAGCTTCGTCGAAGGCGAGCCGCTCTTCACGGGCGAGCGTCCCAACGGCAAGGGCTTCTGGTACCCGTGCACGATCGTCGAGGCGTCGAACAACGACCGCATCGCCCGCGACGAGGTGTTCGGGCCGGTCGCCGCGCTGATCCCCTTCGACGACGAGGTGGACGCGATCCGCATCGCAAACGACACGCCCTACGGTCTCTCGGGCTCGATCTGGACGCAGAACGGCGCGCGGGCGCTTCGGGTCGCGCGAGCGCTCGAGAGCGGCGTGCTGAGCGTCAACTCCAACAGCTCGGTGCGCGTCTCGACGCCGTTCGGCGGGTTCAAGCAGTCGGGCTTCGGCCGCGAGCTCGGCCTGCACGGGCTTGACGGCTACTCGGAAGTCAAGAACGTCTACTACTCGACGGAGGGCTGAGGTCGCACATGGGACGCCTCGACGGCAAGGTCTGCGTGATCACCGGCGCCGGCAGCGGGATGGGCCGCGAGGCCGCGATCCTCTTCACCGAGGAGGGCGCGAAGGTGTGCGCCGCAGACATCAACCTCCAGGCAGCGGAGGAGACCGCCAAGGAATGCGCGAACGCGTTCGCGCACCAGGTCGACGTCGCCGACGAGGCAAGCGTCAAGGCGATGATGGACGCGACCGCTGCGCGCTACGGCGGCATCGACGTGCTCTACAACAACGCCGGCATCTCGCCGAGCGACGACGCGTCCGTCCTCGACACCGACGTCGATGCCTGGGAGCGGGTGCAGGCCGTGAACACGAAGGGCGTCTTCCTCTGCTGCAAGCACGGGATCCCGCACCTGCGCGCGCGCGGCGGCGGCTCCGTGATCAACGTCGCGAGCTTCGTCGCACTCGTCGGCGCGGCGACCAGCCAGATCTCCTACACGGCCTCGAAGGGCGCAGTGCTTTCGATGAGCCGCGAGCTGGCAGTTCAGTTCGCGCGCGAGAACATCCGCGTCAACGCCCTCTGCCCGGGCCCGGTCGAGACACCGCTCCTGCTCTCGATCTTCGGCGACGACCCCGCGGCGCTCGAGCGGCGCCGGGCGCACTGGCCCACGGGACGGCTCGCCAAGCCGCGCGAGATCGTCAACGGCGCGCTCTTCCTCGCCTCCGACGAATCTTCCTACGTCAGCGGCTCGACCTTCCTCGTCGACGGCGGGCTGACGGCGGCGTACGTGACGCCCGAGTGACTCGCTGAATCGTCACAAAACCCTTACTCCATGGCAACGCCCACTGTCCCTATCTTGGAGGTACGGAAAGCAACAGAGAGGGAGTGCCCATGTCAGGGCAAACACAAGAAGCAGAACAGCAGCACCTGCTGCTGATGGTGGAGACCGCAGTGCGAGCCGGCCGTTCGGAGAATGAGATCAACGAGATTCTCCGCGAGGCGGTCGAGGCAGACGCAGACCTCGAGCGCGCGGCGTAACCGCTAGACGTTCGCGCCGTACGGTCGGCGCCCCACGAGCACGCCGCCGATGAATTCGTCCCTCGGCGGCCGTCATAGCAATGATGGTGCGTACCGTCATGGATGAATCACGGCCGAGCAGGAGCTCGACAGAGGTCGCGATCAGGCTGCGGGGCGCCGTCAAGCGCTACGGCGGCATCACAGCGGTCGACGGTCTGAACCTCGACGTTCCGACAGGAACCTGTGTGGGCCTGCTGGGCCCGAACGGCGCCGGGAAGTCGACGACGATGCGGCTGCTCACGGCTCAGTCGATCGCCGACGAGGGCGAGATCGAAGTGGTGGGATTCCGGCTACCCGATCAATCCAAGATGGCACGCGCGCAATGCGGCGTCGTGCCGCAGCTCGACAACCTCGACACCACGCTCACGGTTGAACAGAACCTGCTCGTCTTCTCGCACCTGTACCGGATCCAGCGCAATGAGCGACGCGAGGCGATCGAG
>JBBQQI010000076.1:0-12458 GCA_038216085.1 Gaiellales bacterium
AATAACCGCAGCGGACACAACCGCAACAAGCACAACCAGGAACCCCGTGAAAGCCGCCACCCGGCGTGGGCGCCGTCCCTTGCCGGCACGCCGGCGCCGACGCGAGCGCGACGCCGCAGCAACCAGCTCCAGATCCGAATCGCGATACCGACGGTCGCTCACGAACCCCCTCTCACCACAAGGGCAGCTTCGTAACCACCAACCAGGTGAGTCGCTTGAAGGCTTCGCCGCAGGTCAGCGATGATCGCGTCCAGGGCGCCTCGAGGATACAAACCTCGTCGATGTGAGGACATCGAGTCGAGGGGCCGCCGCAGCCTCCGAGCCCCCTGAGGCGCTGCAGCTACCTCGGCGGCTACCCATCGGCGACGTAGTCAAGAACACCAACAATGTCTATGGCACGTTCGCCCTCGTCATCGCCCGCTCACCTTCATCCATGCCGCCCACATCACTTTTGCTCGCCTTGGAAAGGGCCGTCGCGGCCATCGACTACGTGACGCCGATCAGCGAGAGCAACCTCTGCGCAGAGAAGCCTGAACGCCGGAAGCTTCGGCAGGTCTCGCGACTCACTGCAGACAACGTGAACCGCGTCGAGCTCCTCCAGATTGTCGAGCACAACCGCAACGTCTCCGATCGTCTCGCCTTCGTCGGAAAGGCGCTTCACCGCTGCGGTCAACTCGTTCCGCACTTCCAGCTAGCGAGCTCGGCGCGACGAGTTCATCGGCGAGTTGTGCGCCTCGAGCGCCTCGAGGCGCACCAGGCTCGTAGGCCCGAACCTCTCCGCAACGCCAGAATGACCAAGGGCACGCGGCGAGCCTACTCCGCAAACGCCTTGCTAAACGAACAGACCGGCGCGCGCCCGAGGGTGACCCGAGGCTGTCAAGCGGTTCCTCTCCGGGCCGGGCGGCATGGCGAATTATCAAGCCGTGCGTGATGCAAGATTCTGCGTGCGCGTCCGTGAAATTCGCCCTCCGTTCTGCTGCGGTCGGTGCGGCAAATCGACGCGTTAGCAGCGCCGCCTAGTTTGTCAGAGGGGCGTAAAACAGGCTGCTAACAGGGTTGCGTCGCACTCGGGGACGGACAGACTGAGTAGTGCACGACAACCTAAGGAGACACATGAAGAAGTTTGCGGCACTATTCGGCACCGTCGCGGTATGCGCTCTCGCGCTGACCGCACTCTCGGGCGCCGCCACCGCCAAGACCTCAATCTGGACGGCCGCGCTCGTTTCCGGCCAGGAGATCCCGAAGCAGGTCGTCAAGACGACCGCCGCTCACGGACTCTTCAAGGGATCCGTCACCGGCACGACCCTGAAGTGGAGACTGACCTACGCCAAGCTATCCGGACCGGCGATCGCCGCTCACATCCACATGGCAGCGAAGGGCAAGGCCGGCAGTGTCGTGATCTCGCTCTGCGGCACTACGCCCGCTTGCGCGAGCGGCATGACCGGAACGGTGACCCTGACCGCGGAGCAGATTACCGCGTTCAGTCATCACCTTCTCTACGTGAACGTCCACACCGCGAAGAACCCCAACGGGGAAATCCGCGGCCAGATCAGCAGAGGCTAAAGAGGCAGGTGCGGGGGTGGTGTTGAAGGCCAAACACTGCCCCCGCTTGCCCGTCGCGCCTGAGCCGTTCTAAGAACTCGTTTCAGACCGAGGTAGACCTGTGGTGCGTCAATCCTCAATCGTCGGCGAGGCCCGAACAGAAGCGACGTGCTCGGCTAGGTGGGCGGGTGTTCGCGATCATGAGCGCGCCGCCGCTTCGCGAACGTGATGGTCACCGTCAGTACCTGGTTGACCGAATCGGTCAAGGACAACACTCCGACAAAGGTGTGTGTTCCTGCAGGCAATCCGGACGGGAAGTTCGTCAGATAGAGCTACCGGATGGCCTCGCTTTGCGACGTCCACGTCGACGATTGAAGGCTGGAGGACACCGTCTACGTAGAGGTCGAAGCCAGCGCCGTTGGCGCTTATCTGGGTCGCGATACAGCTCTGGTTAGCCAGCGCACAGGCAAAAGGCTGGGCGCAGCTGGAGCCGGCACCACGGCGCAGCGGGCCGAGCTGGCGCGAGTTTCTCCGCGCAGGCGGTGAGCATCGTCGCCTGCGACTTCTTCACCGTCGAGACGATGTTTCTCTGCGCCGCTACTACGTCTTTTTCTTCATCGCAAATGAGAGCCGCCGCGTCTGGCTCGCCGGCTGCACGAAGAATCCCAGTGGCGCCTGGGTCACCCAGCAGGCGCGCAACCTCGGCCTCGACTTCGCCGAGGCATCCGCTTCCTGATCCGCGACCGCGACAGCAAGTACAGCGGCCCCTTCGACGAGGTCTTCCGTAGCGAGGGCATCCGGGGCGTCAAGACCCCGGTGCGAGTACCGAAGGCGAAAGCGATCGTCGAGCGCTTCGTCCGCACCGTGCGTGCCGAGTGCCTGGACTGGCTGCTGATCCTCAACGGGCGCCACCTCGGGCGCGTGCTCCGCGTCTACGTCGGCCACGACAACCACGAGAGGCTGCATCGCGCGCTCAAACTTCGGCCGCCCGAGCCGCAGCCACACACGCGATTGGCGGCGAGCGAGGTTCACCGTCGCGACCGGCTCGGTGGTCTCATCTACGAGTACTACCGAGCAGCCGCCTGAGAAGCGACGCGAGTAATGGCACCCTTCAGGTCGTCGCGACGCACACGGGAGGGATACCCGAGGTCGTGGAGGACGGCGTCACCGGCCTGCTCGTTCCGTTCGAGCCGGGCGACGACGGCTTGCGCACGCCCGTCGACCCGTTCGGATTCGCACGCGCGATCGCCGAGCGGGTCAACAGCCTGCTCGCCGATCCTGCCACCGCGGGGCACTTCGACAAGGCGGGCCGGCTGCGGGCAATCGAGCGTTTTCGAGGACACGGTCGGCGCCGGCGACAGCTTTGGCGCCGCGCTCCTCGCCGCGCTGCTCGAGGACAACGCCCTGACGGCGGATGCAGCACTTGACGACGCGCAGCTGGATCGTGCACTCACCTTCGCCGCGACCGCAGCCGCGAGGGACGGCCGCGACGCGAGCACTGCCGCCGGTCGACACGGCGAGCGCCGCCCGCTTCGAGCGTCACGGCAACGAGCCGCGGGTCCAGCGCGAGCACGTGGTCGGCAACGGCCTCGGGGTTAGTTCCGGGTAGATCCAGGCGGCATCGCCGTCGCTCATCTTCACGACGGCGGCCAGTTCCGCGAGACGCTCGAAGCGCGCGCGGTGATCACGCTGGTCGCCGAACACGTTGGGCCGCACGTTGGGGTCGAGAACGATCGCACGCCTGCCCGCCTCACGGGCGACCAGCGCTTCGTACGCAGAGGCCGACGGCTCGACGGCGAGCGCGAGCGTGCCGATGTGGAGCGCGACCGCGTCGACGGACAGCACGGGCGGCTCCGGTGGGTCGGCCAGCGACGTGCCGACGAGATAGAACGTGTACGCGGCCGCGTCGTTCGGGCCGTGGACGATCGCGAGCGGCGTCGGGCCTCCGGACGGCGCACGAGCGACGTGTCGACGTCCGCTTCCGCGAGGAGCCCTGTCAACATGTCGCCGTAGCGGTCGCGGGAGAGCGTGCCGAAAAACGCAACGGCAGGCGAAGCCGGCCGAGGGCGATCGCCGTGTTGAAGGGGCGCCGCCCGGTACCGGCCGCAGGCGGTCACCGTCTTCGACGAGGTCGACCAGCGCCGTGCCGCCGACGAAGATCACGGCGGGATCTCGCCGGAGCCGCGCGCGATCAACTTGACCGGCGTCACGTGATGCACGGTCGGCGACGTGTCGCCGTCCAGCCGCCGGAAGAGCAACTCGGCGGCCGCCTGCCCGATCCGTTGCGGATCCTGTGCAACGACGGAGATAGCAGGCTCGACGAGATCGGCGAGCGGTACGTCGTCGAACCCGATCAGCGCCACTCGGCGTTCGAGCTCGGCACGCCGAAGCGCGTGGACGCCGCCGATCGTCAAAAGGTTCTGGCCGGTGAAGATTGCGGTCGGCGGTTCGTCGAGCGCGAACAGTTCCTCGACGGCGGCCGCGGCCACGTCGGGATCGCGCAGCCCCGTTCGCACGAGCGACGGAACGTGTTCGACGCCCGCGCTGAGAAGCGCCTGCGTGTAGCCGTGCAGGCGGTCCTGCGCGGTCGAGATCGAGAGCAGGTCGCCGAGGAACGCGATGCGGCGGTGGCCGTGCGCGAGCAGGTGCTCGACTGCGGCGACCGCGCCGCCCACGTTGTCGGAGACGACGCTGTCTGCATCGAGATGTCCCGCAGGGCGGTCGACGAACACGAGCGCTGTCCCTGCGCGTTGCTCCTCGTAGAGATAGGTGTGGTCGGGGCCGGCGGGCACGACGATGATCCCGTCGACGCGGCGATCGCGGAACGACCCGATCAGCTCGCTCTCGCGCGTCGCATCGTCTTCGCAGCTCCCCGCGAAGACGAGCACGTTGCGCGCGCGTGCGAAATCCTCGATCGCACGGTGCAGGGCGGACGAGAACGGGTTGGCGACGTCCTCCAGGACGAGTCCGATCGTTTGGGTCTTGCCGCCGAGCCGCCGCAGCATCGACGCGTTCGCGTCGCGGCGGTAGTTCAGCTGCGTGATCGCCCGGCGCACGCGCTCCTCGAGAGCCGGGCTCACGCCCGGCTCCGCGTTGACCACCCGGGAAACGGTCTTCAGGCCCACTCCCGCGAGCGCGGCTACGTCCTGCATCGTCGGCCGTCGCTTTGACAACGAAATCTGAGGCGTCTCTGTCAATATCTCGCGATGCTACAGCCACAATCAAGCGCTTGACAAGTGGTTCTGACAACGTTATCTTCGCTCTTCCAGGAATCAAGCAGGCGGAGCGACACCGACCAACGGTGGTGCCGCAAAGCCGCCGCATCCGCTCGGGAGGAGGCATCACCAATGCAAGAAGCACGGAACGGGAGCACACGGCGCCCGGTGAAGGTGCTCGTGGGGGTCTTCGTTGCGGGGCTCGTTGTGCTCGCATCGCTCGCCGCCGGGGCGTTGGGAAGTACGTCCGCCAAGACGATCAGTGTCGCGATCGTTGCGAACCCCCAGATGCAGGACATCGCGTCGTTGACGCCAGCGCTGTTCACGGCGAAGACGGGGATCAAGGTCAAGTACACGATCCTCGATGAGGGCAAGCTGCGTCAGGTCACGACGCGTGACGTCGGTTCCGGCGGCAAGTCGTTCGACGCCGTCATGATCGGCATGTACGAGACCCCGCAGTTCGGATCCGCCGGCTTGCTCCAGAATCTGACGGCGCAGGCGAAGGCGGATGCCTCGTACAACTACAGCGACCTGATTCCGGCAGTCCGTAACGGCCTCTCCGCTAACGGCAAGCTCTACGCGTCGCCGTTCTACGCCGAGTCGTCGTTCCTGATGTACCGCAAGGACATCCTGAAGAAGGCGGGCGTGACGATGCCGCTGCATCCGACGTGGCCGCAGGTCGCGACCATTGCGAAAAAGGTCAACACCGGGAATATGGCCGGCATCTGCCTGCGCGGCAAGCCCGGCTGGGGCGATCTCGGCGCCGCGTTCACGACCGTGCTGAACACCTACGGTGGCACGTGGTGGTCTGCGAAGTCGAACGGGAGCCCCGACAAGGCGCAGGTCGATCAGCCCGCCTTCAAGACCGCGCTTGACTTCTACGCGGGCTTGGTTCAGAAGGCCGGTGAGAAGGACGCGGCAAACTCGAGCTTCAACGAGTGTCTCGCGCAGTACCAAGCCGGTAAGGTCGCCATGTGGTATGACGCGACCGTTGCCGCCGGCCTGCTCGAAGCGAAGGATAGCCCCGTCAAGGGGAAGAACGGCTTCGCCTTCGCACCGGTCATGAAGACCAAGGCATCCGGCTGGCTCTGGAGCTGGGCGCTTGCGATCCCGAAGAGCTCGCCCGACGCGACGGATGCGTGGAAGTACATTTCGTGGGCGACGAGCGCGCAGTACATCAAGGCCGCAGGCACGAAGACGAAGGGGGGCTGGGCTTCGATTCCGCCGGGCACCCGCTTGTCGACGTACCGCCTGCCGCAGTACCAGGTGGCCGCCAAGAGCTTCGCCAACACGACGCTCGCGGCGATGAAGGCCGCACCGATCAACAACCCGGGCACGACGAAGCGTCCCGGTCTCCCAGGCGTGCAGTACGTCGGCATCCCGCAGTTCCAGGACGTCGGCAACCGGTGCACGCAGCTCTTCTCGAGCGTGATCGCCGGCTCGACGAAGGACACCGACGCTCTCAGTCAGTGTCAGGACATCGCATCGAAGGCGATCAAGTAGCCCGATGACGACCGCCGCCGACGCCACGCGCAGCGCTCCCCGCAAGGGTCGCGTTGGTGATCCATTCGGATCGGCGTGGCGTCGGCGGGCGCCGTTGCTGCCGGCGCTGGTGTTCGCGATCCTGATCACGCAGCTGCCGTTTCTCGTCTCGATCTACTACAGCTTCACGAACCTCAAGGACAAGACCCAGTCGCTGATTCCGGAGCCGACGAAGTTCGTCGGGATCGACAACTACAAGGCGATCTTCAGCGACTCGTTCTTCCGGCAGGCGGTCTGGACGAGCGTGCAGATGACAGTGTTGTCCGTCGTTCTCTCGCTCCTCGTCGGAACGGCGTTCGCGCTCCTCCTCGACCGAAAGTTCTTCGGCCAGGGGATCGTGCGAACGCTGCTGATCACACCCTTCCTCCTGATGCCCGTCGTCGCGGCGCTGATCTGGAAGCAGCAGATGTTCTCGTCGCTGTTCGGAATCCTCGACAAGGTGCTGAACTTCCTCGGCTTCAGCTCGGTCGCCTTCATCTCGAGCCACCCGCTGGCGTCGATCGTCACCGTGCTCGTCTGGCAGTGGACGCCGTTCATGATGTTGATCATGCTGGCGGGACTTCAGAGCCAGCCCTCGGATGTGATCGAAGCGGCGGGTGTGGACGGCGCGACCTCGTGGGGGATCTTCCGGCAGCTGACGCTGCCCCATCTTCGGCGCTATCTCGAGCTCGGAGCGCTACTCGGCTCGATCTACATCGTGCAGGCGTTCGACGCGATCGACGTGATGACGGGCGGCGGCCCCGGCTCGACGAACGTGCCGTACTTCGTCTACGAGGAGTCGATTGGCGGCGGCTTCCGCTACGGGTCGGCGTCCGCGTACGCGATCGTCGTCGTTGTCTTCGCGATCGTCATCGCGACCTTCGCGCTGCGCGTCCTCTCGGGGCTCCTGAAGGACGAGGATCGCGCATGATCGGCAGCCGGCAGCGCGGATCGAGGCTCGGGGTCGGCGAGAGCCGCGCCGGGATGATCGGCCTGGGCGTAGCTGCGTGGATGATCGGCTTGCTCTGGATCTTCCCGGTCGGCTGGACGCTGCTCACAAGCTTCAAGACGGAACAGGATGCGTCCGCGCAGACGTTCCACAACGGGCTGACCGTCGGTCGCTACAGCGACGTCAGCCATTCCACGACAGGAACGCTGTCGCTCTCCGCGGCGTTCACGAACTCACTCGTCGTGGTCCTCGTCTCGACGCTGATCGTGATGCTGCTCGCACTGCCGGCCGCGTACGCGCTCGCGATCCGGCCCGTGCCGAAGTGGCGCGACGTGCTGTTCTTCTTCATCTCGACGAAGTTCCTGCCGATAGTCGCGTCGATCTTTCCGATCTACGTATACGCCGAGAAATGGAACCTGATCGGGACGCGCACAATCCTCATCGTTCTCTACATCGCGATCAACCTGCCGCTCGCGATCTGGATGACGCGCTCGTTCTTCGTCGAGGTGCCACGGGAGCTGATCGAGGCTGCCGAGATCGACGGCACGTCGCTGCTCAACCAGCTGCGTTCGGTGATCCTTCCGATCGCAGCACCCGGCATCGCCGCGACCGCGCTCCTCTGTGTCATCTTCGCGTGGAACGAGTACTTCTACGCAATCCAGCTCAACTTCGCCGGCGCTTCGACGATGCCGCAATGGGTGATCGGGAACGTCTCGACGCGCGGGAACTTCCTTGCGAAGCTCTCGGCCGCGTCGATCATCGCGTGCCTCCCAGTGGTGCTCGCCGGGTGGGCCGCGCAGAAGCGAATGATCCGCGGGCTTTCGATGGGCGCGATCAAGTGAGAGGGGACTAAATGGCATCGGTGTCGTACGTCGAAGCGACCCGGCTCTACCCGGGAACGCCCGACCCGGCAGTGAACGAGCTGAACCTGGATATCGAGGACGGCGAGCTGCTCGTGCTCGTCGGCCCGTCGGGATCGGGGAAATCGACCGCGCTGCGGATGCTGGCGGGCCTCGAGCCGCTCGACGCCGGGAAGATCCTGATCGGCGGCAACGACGTCTCGTCGATCCGGCCGCGCGACCGCGACATCGCGATGGTATTCCAGAGCTACGCGCTCTATCCGAACCTCGACGTCGCCGCGAACATGGGCTTTGCGCTGAAGCAGCAGGGGGTGCCGAAGCACGAGCGCGTGCAGCGCGTGCGCGAGGCAGCCAGGCTGCTCGACCTCGAGCCGTACCTCGACCGCAAGCCACGGAACCTCTCCGGTGGTCAGCGCCAGCGTGTGGCGATGGGCCGCGCGATCGTCCGGCACCCGCAGGTCTACCTAATGGACGAGCCACTCTCGAACCTCGATGCGAAGCTGCGCGTGCAGACGCGCACCGAGCTCGTCGAGTTGCAGCAGCGCCTCGCGGTGACCACCGTCTACGTGACGCACGATCAGGTCGAGGCGATGACGATGGGTGACCGTGTCGCGGTGCTGCGCGACGGGTTCCTGCAGCAGTGCGACTCGCCGTCGACGCTGTATCACGCGCCGGCCAACCTGTTCGTCGCGGGGTTCATCGGCTCGCCGGCGATGAACATGCTGCCGGCGTCCGGCGCCGGACCACTGCGGATCGCCGGTGCGGACGTGGGCATCGCCGACGACCTAGGAGGGGAGCGCGCGACGATCGGCTTCCGCCCCGAGGCGGTCGTCGTCGGCGAGGGGCCGATCGCAGCCCGGATCCGGACCGCCGAGGATCTCGGCTCGGAGGTCTTCGTTCACCTGGTGATCGACCACGAAGGAGAGGAGCGGCGTGTCGTGGCGAAGGTCGACCCGCCGTTCTCGGGGTCGGCCGACGACAACGTCGCGATCGGCATCCGCGGCTCCATCCATCTCTTCGACACCGCGGAGGCCCGGCGCACGACGATCGAGCCGTGACGACAGTCCTCGTCACCGGCGCGGCGGGAGACATCGGCGCAGCGATCGCCGAGACGCTCGCCGAACGTGGGCGCCGCCTCGCTCTCGCAGACCACCCCGATGCGTCAGAGCGCCTCGAGGAGCTCGCGCGCAAGCTCGACGCCGAATGCGTGGTGTTCGACGTCACTGACGAGGCCGCTGTCTCTCGCGCGGTCGAGGGCCTGGGGCCGCTCGACGGTCTCGTGAACAACGCGGGCTACCAGGGTGTCTTCGCGACCGTCGACGGCTACCCGCTCGAGGACGCGCGACACGTGGTGGAGGTCAACGTGCTGGGCGTGCTGACCGTTCTGTCGGTCGCGGCGCGGGCGATGAGCGGCGGGGCGATCGTCAACATCGCGTCGATGGCAGGCGTGTCAGGGGCGCCGAACATGTCCGCGTACTCGGCGTCCAAAGCCGCGGTGATCGGCCTGACGAAGTCGGCGGCAAAGGATCTCGCACCACGCGGAATCCGCGTCAACGCCGTCTCTCCCGCGTTCGTCGGCCCGGGGCGGATGTGGGAGAACCAGGTCGCGCGCCAGGCCGCTGCAGGCAGTCAGTACTTCGCGACAGACCCGGAAGAGGTCGCCGCGCAGATGATCGGGATGGTGCCGCTGCGCCGCTATGGGTCGGTGCGCGAGGTGGCGTCGGTCGTCGCCTTCCTGCTGTCGGACGATGCGTCGTACGTGACGGGGACGAACGTCGAGGTCTCCGGCGGGAGCAGCTGAGTGCCGGTCGCTCTGTCTGCAGCGACCCTCGGTGAGATAGGTGCGCTCGGAGTGGGCGTGCCGCAGTACGACCGCCGGGCACTTGTGCCGCGCATCCTGCATCTCGGCGTGGGTGGCTTCCACCGCGCGCACCTCGCGCGCTACGTCGACGAGCTGGCCGACGGCGGCGGTGAGTGGGCGATCCGCGGCGTCGGACTTCTCGAATCCGATCGCCGGATGGCCGACGTGCTCGCGGCACAGGACGGCCTCTACACGCTGATCGAGCGTGACAGTGAAGGCTCACATGTCAACGTTGTCGGCAGCATCGTCGACTTCGTACGCGAAGGCTTCGCCGCGCAGCTCGCACATGCGGACGTCGCGATCCTCTCGATGACGATCACCGAGGGCGGGTACTCGCTCGAACAGCCGAACGCCACCATCGAGGCGATCGTCGATGCGCTCGAGGCTCGCCGTGCGGCCGGGGGTACACCGCTCACCGTCCTCAGCTGCGACAACCTCCCGGGGAACGGCACGGTCGCGCGCGCCGCGATCATGCAGGTCGCCTCGACGCGGAGCGACGAGCTCGTCCGGTATCTCGAGTCGGCGTGCACGTTCCCGAATTCGATGGTCGACCGCATCACGCCCCAGACGAGCGACGCGGATCGGGTGTGGCTGCGCGACGAGATCGGGATCGACGACGGCTGGCCTGTCGTCTGCGAGCCGTTCCGCCAGTGGGTGATCGAGGACGCGTTCGCGGCGGCACGCCCCGCCTTCGAGGACGTCGGCGTGCTGTTCACCGACCACGTCCACGACTGGGAGCTCTACAAGCTGCGCATGCTGAACGCCACGCACTCGTGCATGGCGTACCTGTCAGGGCTCGCGGGAATCGTCTACGTCGACCAGGCGATCGCGAACCCGACGATCGGGGCGTACCTCGGCCGGTTCCTTGTCGACGAGGTGATGCCGACGCTCACCGAGATTCCGGGTCATCCCGCGGCCGAGTACGCAGCGACCGTGGTCGACCGCTTCGCGAACACCGGCGTCCGTGACCAGATCGCGCGTCTCTGCATCGATGGAACGGCGAAGTTCCCAACGTTCCTGATCCCGACGGTCGAACGCCAGCTCGACCTCGACGGCCCGGTCGAGTGCGCCGCGCTCGCGCTTGCAGGCTGGGCGCGATATCTGGGGACCGTCCCGGTGGAGGAGCGGGCGCCCGATCCGCATGGTGCGCGCTCCGCCGCGCTCGCCGCCGAGGCGCTCGACGACCCGCGAGCGTTTCTCGAGCTCGGTGCCGTCTTCACGCCGCGCCTGCGCGAGAGCGCGCGGTTTGGCGACGCGTTCGTGCGCGCGTATGAGGAGATTGCGGCGCACGGCGCGATCGGCGCGCTGCTCTGACACAGAAGTCGTGCCGGCAAGGAGCCGTCTCCGCTGCGGCTGACCGCAGACGCCGCGATCGACGCTCGTCCTGCCTGATCTGGACGGGAAGCCGTTCGCGCTCTCGTCGCTGCTCGGCCAGAAAGTCGTTCTCACGGCATGGGCTTCGTGGTGAGGATGTTGCTTCGACCTGCCCGTGTGGCAGGCGCTTCGCTCTGAGCTCCATCCCCTCGGCGTCGAGGTCGTCACCGTCGCACTCGACGTCGATCCGGAAGCAGCGCGTCCGTCGATCGAGGCTGCCACGCCGGCGCACCCATCGCTGATCGACCGTTCACACCGCGTCGACGAGCTGTTCGGCATCGTCAACGTCACGAACAGCGTCTGGATCGACGAGGACGGGACAATCGTGCGACCGGTCGAGTCGTCGAACGTGCAACCGTCGGCGTTCGAGATCGGCGAGTTGAAAGCCGAGGACTTCCCGCCCGAGATGTACGAGGCCATCAGTCGCATCAAGCGCGACCCCGGCGCCTACGTCGCCGCGCTCCGCGACTGGGCTGCTAAGGGTGCCGCCAGCGACTGGGCGCTCGAGCCGCACGAAGTCGTTGCGCGCTCGACGCCGCGCTCCGGCGACAGCGCGCGGGCGGCGGCGCACTTCGAGCTCGGCGAGCACCTCCACAGCGCCGGCGAGCGCTACGACGAACAGGCCGCCAACGCGGTCCTTTCGTTGCTGATCTTCGGCATCTCGCTGCGATCTGCAGGCTGGCGCATCGCGTTCCTCGGGGCCGACACTCCCATCGAGACGATCGAGCGCGCGGCGAGCGAGCTGCAGCCGGACGCCGTCGTCTTGAGCGCCGTTGCCCCCGAGCACCTGCTCGCGGTGGAGCGTGACCTCACCGAGCTCGCGCGACGCACGACCGTCGCAATCGGCGGTCAGGGAGCCGACCCGGGCCTCGCAGAGCGCGTCGGAGCGGTCCGGCTCGAAGCAGACCTGGCGAGGGCTGCGGCCACGTTCGCCCACCGGGGCCGACCGTGAGCGAGCACACCCTCGCCGGGAGCGGGCGGCTGCTGCTGAGCGGCGCGACCGGCTACATCGGCGGCCGCCTGCTGCGACTGCTCAAAGACCGCCCCGACCTGGTGCGCTGCATTGTGCGCCGCCCCGAAGCACTTGGCGAGGCTCGCAGTCACGTCGAGATCGTCCAGGGTGACCTGCTCGACCC
>JBBQQI010000077.1:0-12290 GCA_038216085.1 Gaiellales bacterium
GATCGTGCAGCAGGTTCAAGGCGGCAGCGGAGCGAAGAAGGCGGGGCTCACGGCGGGCAAGACTCCGGTCGTCGTCAACGGCGTCTCCTACACGATCGGCGGTGACATCATCGTCGGCGTCGACGGCCAGAAGATTGCCACGTACGAGCAGCTGCGCGAGGCAGTCGCGCAGAAGCGCCCGGGCGACAAGGTCAAGCTCGACATCTACCGCCAGGGCTCGAAGAAGACGGTCACCGTGACGCTCGGGCGGGCGCCGAAGTAGCCGCCGCCCACTGATCCAAGCTCGGCTCAACCCCTGAGCCGACGAGACGGCCAGCCGCGTGCCCGACTGCCTGCCCGTGCCGCGGCCGGTCTCTCCCCTGCGAGCGCCGCTACCTTGTGCGCGATGGAGCGCGGGCAGATCGTCGTCGAGCACCAATCGACGCGCCTCGAGAACGAGGACGAAGAGCTGTGGGAGGACAACGACACTGACGGCCGCGACGGCTGGGTGTGTGTTCGCACCGACCCCTTCCCGTGCCCGGCGGCAGGCTGCTCCTTCGTCGCCGAGTTCATGACCGCAGCGCACCTGATTCTCGTGTGGCAGGAGACCGACGACCCGAACATGCTCCGGCACGCGGCTCGCGCACGCGACGTCGGCCGCAATCCGCGTGTCACCGGCTATCGCTCCGAGTACGGCCCCAGCGCGTCGTACTACGCCTGGGTCGCGGCCGGGCGGCCGGTGCACGGCGTCAAAGCACACACGTGATCGAGCAGCACTTCGGCGAGACCACACCCTTCTCGGTCGGGGTGGAGGAGGAGCTGATGATTCTCGACCGCGAGACCTACGAGCAGGTCGCCGCCGTCGATCGCATCCTCAAAGGAGTTGAGGGCCGTCAGCTCCCCGGCCAGGTGAAGACGGAGCTCTTCGCCTCCGTGTTCGAGACCAACACCAACATCTGCGAGCGGGTGGCCGAGGTCGACGAGGCCCTCCCGTTGCTGCGGCGCGCAGCAGCCGAGGCCGCCGACGCGGAAGGGCTTGCGATCGCCGCCGCTGCCACCCACCCGTTTGCGAGGCCCGAGGCACAGCCGATCGTCAAAGAGGAGCGCTACGTCACCTTCGTCGGCTACGGCGGCATCTCGGTGCGGCGCCAGGGAGTCCAGGGTCTGCACGTTCATGTCGGCATGACGTCGGCGGACGATTGCTGGCGCTGCCTCGAGGGGATCCTGCCGTGGCTGCCCGTCGTACTCGCGCTGTCGGCGAACTCGCCGTGGTTCGCCGGCGAGCTGACCGGAATGGCGTCGAATCGCGCACCCGTGCTCGCCGAGCTGCCCCGCGCCGCCGCGCCGCCGGCGTTCTCGTCCTACGCCGAATGGGAATCGTGGGTCGAGCGGCTTGCGCGTCTGCGGGTCACCGAGGAATACACGCGCATCTGGTGGGACGTGCGACCGCACCCGAAGCTCGGCACGCTCGAGGTGCGGATCCCGGACCAGCCGACCGACGTGCGGCTCTCGACTGCGTTTGCGGCGCTCTTGCAGGCGATGTGCGCGACCGCGCTCGACGACGCTCTGCCGCGCGACAAGGCACAGCTCGGCGACCGTGGGCGTGCCGACTACGCCCAGAACCGTTGGGCGGCCGCCCGTTTCGGCCCGCGCGGGGAGTTGCTGCATCCGAACGGCTCGACCTTCGTCCCGGCGTCGGAGATCGCTGCCGAGCTGCTCGCGCTCGTCCGTCCGGCCGCAAGCTCGCTCGGCGGCGCGGAAGCGCTCGACCGGATCGACCCGGCAACCTGCGAGAGCGACCTGCAGCTGCGGAGCACTTCGCCCGTCGAGGCGGCATCAGACCTCGTGGCCCGCTCGCTAACCTGACGTCATGGCAACGGTCACCGAGCAGGTCCAGGTCAGCGGTATCCGCTGCGAACGCTGCGTGATGCGGCTCGCGAAAACGCTCGAGGGCACCGAGGGGCTCGAGTCCGCGAACGCGAACCTGATGGGCCAGGTACTGCTCACCTACGACGACGAGCGCACCACCAGGGATGCGCTCGTCGACGTGATGACTCGTGGCGGCTTCCGCGAGTCGCAGTTCGTCTAGCGGCAGTTCATCTAGCTCAGCTTCGCGCCTGCGGGCTCCGCTGCGTCGACGCCGTCGGGGTCGGCCTCGGCCGCGAACTCGCCGTCGAGCCCGTAGTAACGGCGGACAGCTGCGAGATCCCAGTTGTCGGTGTCGACCTTCGGCGAGGCGCCGACCACATCCTTGGAGACGGTCGCACGCAGGACGCCGGCTTCCTCGTGCAGGAAGTCCCGCGGGATCGCATGCTTCGACTTGAACAGATGACCCCATTCGATGATCGCGCAGTTGTCGCGCTCGGCGATCACACTGCCGAGTTTCTGATCGTCGCTCGTGACGACTTCTTGGCCTGCCATGCGGCTACCTCCCGTTCGCTGGCGTTCTCTTCCCTACCCATGCTCGAAACGGGGAATCCGACACGTCCGGACCGCGTTACAGGCCTTGAGAGACGAGCGACGTCACCTCCGTGCACCTGAAGGAGGCATCGATCGTCTAGGGTGGCCGCCGGATGAGCGAGAGCGCGCCGTCGACCGCCGATACCCGCAGGCTCGCCGAAGAGGCGAGGACGCGAGTTCGCTTCGAGGAGGAGGCTCTCGAGTTGAGCGATCAGGTCTACCGCGTCGCCCGCCGGTTCGTCGGCTCGAAGGAAGAGGCCGAGGATCTCGTCCAGCAGACCTATGAACGTGCGTTTCGCTCGTGGCGCCAGTTCACCCCGGGCACGAACCTGCGCGCCTGGCTGCTGCGGATCTTGACGAACCTGAACATCGACCGCGGGCGCCGCCAGCAGCGCTCCCCGCAGACGACCTCGCTCGACACGGAGGCCGGCGACTACTTCCTCTACAACGCGCTCGAGTCGCAGGGTCCCGACGAGAACCCGGACGAGGACCGCGTGCTCGAGCGCTTGAGCCAGGATTCGATCGTCGATGCGCTCGCCGACGTGCCGCACGACTTCCGCGACGTGATCGTGCTCGTCGACATCGGTGAGTTCTCCTACGCCGACGCGGCGCAGATCCTCGACATCCCGATCGGGACCGTGATGTCCCGCTTGCACCGCGGTCGGCGTATCCTGAAGAAGAACCTCGCAGACGAAGTGGTTAATTCATGAGTCGTAGGCTTGACGGAGACTCACAAAGAGCGCAGGCGCCGGCTTGCCGGCGCCGGAGCGGAAAATGATCGACTGGTGCGAGAAGTGCGAAGAGATGATGCAGCCGTTTCTCGACGGTGCGTTGTCGCCGGACGAAGTACAGGCGGCCGAGCGCCACCTCGAGGGTTGCAGTTGGTGTGCGAAGCGCTACCGCTTCGAAGAGCGGCTTCGCCACTACGTGCGGGTTGCGACGGCCGAGCCGATGTCGCCGGGTCTCAAGGCCAGGCTCGCCGCGCTGCGCACGCCTCTTTAGCTCGGCGGAAGTCGACATCCTCTATCGGCGGAAGTCGACATCGCCTGGAGCCTCCAGATCTGAGCAGTCGACGAGCACCGGGTCGAGCGCCCGGCCGCCCTCGTCGGGCACGTCGTGCCAGCTGAATCGTGATAGGAGCACGGGATGGCTGCGCGACCCGTCATAGGAGGCGGCGACGACCGCGCCATCGTCTGCGTGCGCGAGCACGCGCGAGACGGCCTGCGGGTCGAGCGTCGGCCCGTCCGCGAGCACGACGAGCGCATGCGTCACCTCGTCGCCGAGCGCAGCGAGCCCGCAGCGAAGCGAGGCGCCGGGCCCGTCCGCCCAGCGGTCGCACCGCACCACCCGAGCTCGGGTCGACTCAACGTGCAGCGGGTAAGCGCCCTCGACGACGACCACCTCGTCGACCGCCGAGCGTTCGAGCGTGTCCAGCACGGCCGGAAGCAGCTCGATCTGCTTCGGGCCGCCGTAACGCGTCGCTGCGCCTGCGGCCAGCACGACGGCGGCGACGCGCACTACTGAACGGTGACCGTTGCCTTCAGGATCTCGATCTTCTCTGTCGGCTGCTCGGTGCCCGCGTCGCCGAGCCGACCGATCCGGTCGACGACGGCGAGGCCCGAGGTGACCGTGCCGAGCACCGCGTACTGGGGTGGCAGCTGGGCGTCCTGCGCGGTGACGACGAAGAACTGGCTGCCGCTCGTGCCGTCCGGCTCGGCGCCCGTCTTCGCCATCGCGACGACGCCGTGTGTGTACTGCGTCGATGCCGGTGGCGTGTCGACGCACGAGTAACCGGGGCCGCCTTGCCCGGTCGCCGTCGGGTCACCGCCCTGGATGACGAAGCCTGGGACGATGCGGTGGAAGACGGTGTGGTCGAAGTATCCCTTCCGCACGAGGTTGACGAACGACGCCGAGGTCGAGGGCGAAGTCTTCGTCGCAAGGTTGATCGCGAAGCTGCCGTGGTTCGTCTTCAGATGAACGACGTAGGTCTTGCCCGTGTCGAGCAGCTGCGTCGGCAGCGCGACCTCGATGTGCCCCTTCACCGCCGGCGAGCTCGTTTTCGCACAGTCGAGCGACGTCGCGTGCTTCGAGCCGCCGCCGCAGGCAGCGAGCACGAGGACGGCGGCCAGGGGCAGCCGGCGACGAAGTGCCACCTTGCAGCAATCCATCTAGCCCGGGGTGACGGCTGCTTCGGCGCGCTTTACGAGCGCCCTCGCGAGGTCGACCTTGTAGGCGTTCAGGGGCAGCGGCGTCGCCTCGTCCAGGCTTCCCTGCAGGAGCCACGGGATCGGGGCGACACCTGCGAGTGCGATGCGAGTCGCTCCGCCGGACCTTGCGGCTGCGACGCCGACGAGCGGGAAGGCCCAGCGCTTGCGGTCCATCGCCTTCAGGTACACGGAGCCCTCGCACGGTGGAACCTCGATCTCGAGGAGCAACTCGCCTTCGGCGAGCGTCGTCGTCGTCCGGTCGTCCTCCGACGGAACTCGGTACAGCTCGGCGATCGGCAGCGTGCGGCGGTTCGTGTGCAGAACCGCATCGAGCGCGAGCAGCGCGGCAGCAACGTCCGAAGGATGCGCCGAGGCGCAGAAGTCGTTCGCGAAGATCGCGTGCTCGCGGTGCTCGCCGTCCTGCGCGAAGCACTCGTCACCGCCGTGCATGCGGCAGGGCCACTTGAGTCGCCAGTACCAGCAGCGTGTCTCCTGCAGCAGGTTGCCGGCGAGCGAGCCCATGTTCCGAAGCTGCGGGCTCGCGGCAAGCCGGCACGCTTCGCGGAGCGCGGCCGGTACCTGCGGATCGCACTCGAGCTCGGCGAGCGTCGCCCCGCCGCCGATCCGGTCGCCGGAGATCCCGCGTGGGATCACCCGACGGATGTCGATCAGCGAATCGGTCTGGAGGATCCCCGCGCGCAGCAGCGGTACCACCTCGGTGCCGCCGTGCACGGGTGTCGCTCCGCCGAGCTCGTGGTCAACTGCCTGCCGGAGCTCCAACCTTCTCCTTCGGGCGCTCACTCGCCGCGCGCTCCTGCTGTTCGCGGAGCGCGCGCAGCATCTCCGCCCGGGTGATCGGCAGCCGGCGCACCTCGGCGCCCGTCGCGTCGCGGATCGCGTTTGCGATCGCGGCGGCGGTCGGGATGATCGGAGGCTCGCCGAGCCCCTTCGAGCCGAGGTTCGTCAGGTGCTCGTCGGGCTCGTCGACCAGCTCGCTGATGATCTCCGGCACGTCGGCGATCGTCGGCAGCTTGTACGCGTCGAGGCCCGTCGTCAGGATCCGGCCCGTGCGCGGGTCGTGCAGGCGCTCCTCCGAGAGTGTGTGCCCGACGCCCTGGATGATCCCGCCCTCGATCTGGCTCGATGCCCCGAGCGGATTGATCACGCGGCCGACGTCATGCACGGCCGCGATCCGGTCGACCCATACCTCACCGGTCTCGATGTCGACGGCAACCTCGGCGACCTGCACGCCAAAGGTCAGCACCTGCATGCCGGTCGGGTTCGGGCCGCGTGCGCCCTTGCCGAGGATCTGTGCGTCCTCCAGCAGTCCGACCACCTCTGCGAGCGACGTGCTGAGATTGCCGTCGGCCGAGACGACCTGGCCACCCTTCAGGTCGAGCACGCGCTCCTCCAGGTGGTAGCGCTGCGCTGCGATCTCGATGATTTGCCGTTTTGCGTCGGCGGCCGCTGCCCGCACCGCAGGCCCCATCGAAGGTGTCGTCGACGAGCCGGCCGAGATCGCGCCGTACGGCCCGCGAGCCGAGTCTCCGATCGACACGGTCACGTGTGCAAGCGGGATCCCGAGCTCCTCGGCGGCGATCTGCGCCATCGCGGTCTTCGTGCCGGTGCCGATGTCCTGCATCGCGGTCACGACGGTCGCGCGCCCGTCGGAGCCGACGCGGATCCAGGCATAGCTCGGCGGTCCGCCTCCGCCGTACCAGATCTGCGACGCCATGCCGACCCCGCGCTTGATCGTGTCGGTCGACCGAGCGCGCACTTCCTCGCGGCGCTCCCAGTGGGGCTCGGCGCGGCGGTAGCACTCCATCAGCTTCTTGCCGCTGAACGGGCGCGAGTCGGCCGCGTCGTGGTCGGCGTAGTTCTTGCGCCGCAGCTCGAGCGGGTCGAGGTCGAGCTTCGCGGCGAGCTGGTCGAGCAGCGCTTCGAGGCCGAACGTCCCCTCGACGAAGCCGGGGGCGCGGAATGCCTTCATCGGCGGCTGGTTGAGCTGCGCGCCGTACGTGGTCGTCTTGACGTTCGGGCAGGTGTAGAGCATCTGCATCGGGCCCTCGGTCGAGGACGACCAGCCGCTCCAACCGACGGCGTTCACGAAGTCGCCGCCGAGCGCCGTCAGCGTGCCGTCGGCCTTGGCGCCGATCGTCAGACGCTGGATCGTCGCGTTGCGGTTGCCGGCGTTGACGTTGTCCTCGCGGCGGGTCAGCGCGCACTTGACCGGCCGGCCTGTGCGCTTGGCGAGCTCCGCAGCGATGAAGGTGTAGTCGTCCGGCTCGTTCTTCGAGCCGAATCCGCCGCCCATGTAGTGGCAGATCACGCGCACCTTGTCGGGCGGGAGCTCGAGCTCGGATGCGACGGCGTCGCGGATACCCCAGATGTACTGCGTCGAGATGTGAACCTCGACCGTCTCGCCGACCCACTGCACGACTGCCTGGTGCGTTTCCATCGAGTTGTGCAGCACCGGCGCGGTGCGGAACTCTCCGGTGACGACGACGTCGGCCTCCGCGAGGCCCTGCTCGTAGTCGCCGCGCTCACGCAGGCGAGGGTCGCCTCCGTCGACGAACTGTCCCCGGCGCACCGCTTCGTCCGGGTCGAGCAGCGGCTCGCGAATTTCCCATTCGACGACGATCGCGGCGAGGGCCGTGCGCGCCTGCGCAAGCGTGTCGGCACAGACCGCGGCGACCGCCGAGCCTTCGTAGTTGCACTCGCTTGCCAGCTGCGGGATCTCGTCCACGCCGAGCGCGGCGTGGACGCCCGGCAGTGCGAGCGCCGGCGCGACGTCGATGCGCTTGACGACGGCCGAGGCGTACGGGGAGCGCAGCACGGCTGTGTGCAGCATCCCGTTCAGTCGGAGGTCGGCGGTGAAGATCGCCTCGCCGCGTGCGCGCTCGCTGCCGTCGACGCGCAACGCTGGTTGTCCGACGATCTCGCGCGCGCCGGCCGGCCACTGCTGCAGCGCGTCCTCCTCGACGACGAGCCAGACCTCCTCGTAGCGTCCCTCGACCTCTTTCTCGGTGCGGATCAGTCTTGCCACGTGCGAATCGCCTCCTCGATCTTCGGATACGCGCCGCAGCGGCAGAGATTGCCGGCCACGGCGTGCTTGATCTCGTCGCTCGTGGGCGCGGCGCTCGCCTCGACGAGCGCGACCGCGCTGACGATCTGGCCGGGCGTGCAGAAACCGCACTGCAGTGCATCGGACCGCACGAACGAGGCGATCATCGGATGGTCGCGCAGGCCCTCGATCGTCGTCACCCTGGCGCCGTCGACCGAATGCGCGAGCGTGATGCACGAGAGCGTCGGGACACCGTCGACGAGCACGGTGCACGCGCCACAATGCCCTTCGCCGCAGGCGATCTTGGTGCCGGTCAGCGTCAGCTCGTCGCGGAGCGCTTCGGCGAGCGTTGTGCCGACGGGCGAGTGGAGCTCGTAGACGTGGTCGTTGATGTTCAGCTTCGTCTCAGGCATCGGTGCTGGCCACTTCCGCGGTTATGGACTCGATGTCCGCGAGGTGGAGCAACCGAAACGTCAGGCGGGTTGCTGCGCGCCGATCGAGCTCGTTCTCGATCCCGGCCAGCGTCGCCCAGAGCTCGCTCGCGGCGACGAGCAGGACGCGGATCCGGTCGACGGCGTCCGCGTGCCCGTTCCGCTCGCTGCAGGCGTTGATCGCGAGGCCGAGGATGCCGACGGTGTCCGGCTGGCCCGTCCAGAGGAGCGGCGTCGCCATCGAGAGGTACTGGTGGATGCGGGCGAGCTGCAGCGGCTGGGTGAGCGTGTCCTCGCCGAGCGGGGTCGTCGGGTCGGGCAGGGCCCCGCCGTCGGCGAGCGTGTTCGAGGTGCCGGCGAGCATCGCGCGCAGCTGCTCGTCGGAGTAGCCGGCGAGCCGCGCGGTCTTGATCGCGATCAGCTGTGAGGCGGGCTGCTGGCCGTAGGGGTAGTCGCTCGCGTAGACCACCTGCTCGGGCGGGATCTGGCGGTAGAAGTCGAGCAGGTCGACGGGGCTCCACGTGGAGGTGTCGAAGAGGACGCCCTTGCGGCCCGCCATGTGGCGGGCGAGCTCGCCGAGGTCGGCGATGCCTGCGTGGGCGATGATCAGCGTCGCTCCGGGGTAGCCCTCGACGAGGTGGGCGAGGCCCTCGGCGATCGGCGGCAGCCCGCGCCCGCCGTGGATCAGGATCGGCACCTGATGCTCGGCGGCGATCTCGAAGATGGGAGCCAGGCGGCCGTCGTTGGCCGTGAACTTCTGCGCGCGGGGGTGCAGCTTGATGCCGCGCGCGCCGGCGGCGAGGCAGCGGCGGGCCTCGTCGAGCGGCGACTCGTTCAGGTCGAGGCGTAAAAACGGGATCAGACGCCCGCCCGAGCGGGCAGCGAACTCGAGGGTGCGGTCGTTCGCAGCGCTGAAGGACGGGTGGCGGTCAGGCTCGTCGAGGCAGAACATGAACGCCCGCGAGATGCCGTAGCGGGCCATCAGCCCTTCGAGCTGGTCGTAGTCGCCGACCATGCCGTCGATGTCGTGCCCGAGGTGCAGATGAGCATCGAAAACGTCGGCGCCGGCGGGCACGAGACCGCGCAGCTCCTCGTCCCACTCCTCGGTCAGCTCCAGGGCGCGCGCCAATGCATCCATTCCGCGGATCCTAGTTAGAGTCCGGCTCATGCCAGACATCCTGATTCACGCAGACACATTTCGTTCCCCGGAGCTGCGCCACGAGGTGCCGCTTGGTATCCCCGACCCGTTCCTCTACGTCGAGAAGGACGGCGTCAAGCACATCGCGATCGGCTCGATGGAGATCCCGCGCCTCGCGGCGCTCGGATTGTTCGAGTTGCATCCGGCAGAGGAGTTCGGCTCCGACGAGCTGGTGGCCTCGGGCCTCTCCTACAGCGAGACGCGCAACGAGGTGGTCGTCCGGGCAGTGGCGGCGCTCGGAGTCACACGCGCGAGCGTGCCCGGGACGTTCCCGGTCTGGCTCGCCGATCGCCTGCGGGCGGACGGGGTCGAGATCGTCCCCGACGACGACCTGTTCCAGGATCGCCGCCGGGCGAAGACCGCTGCCGAGCTCGCCGGCATGCGGCGCGCACAGACCGCTGCGGAGGCAGGGATGGACGCTGCGCGCGACCTGCTGCGGCGTGCAACCCAGAACGGTGACGGGCTCGTCGTCGACGGCAAGCCGCTGACCGTCGAGCGTGTCAAGTCGGTGATGTCGGTGGTGTTTGCCGAGCACGGAGCAACGTCCGACGACTTCATCGTCGCGCCCGGCCCGCAGGGAGCAGTCGGCCATGACATGGGCTCCGGCCCGATCCGCGCCGGTGTCCCGATCGTGATCGACATCTGGCCGCGCGACAACGAGTCGTTTTGCTTCTGCGACATGACACGCACCTACGTCGTCGGCGAGGTCCCCGACGACATCGCCGAGTGGCACCGCCTGACCAAGGAGGCCCTCGACCGTGCGATCGTGGAGATCAAGGTGGGCGCCGACGGGCGCGGGATCTACGACGGCACGTGCGAGATCTACGAGGCAGCGGGACATCCGACCCAGCGGACGAAGGAGTCGGGCAAGCCGCTTGCCGACGGTTTCTTCCACGGCCTCGGCCACGGCGTCGGCCTCGACGTGCACGAGGCGCCCGGTCTGGGTCTCGCGACGAAGGACGCGCTGCGCGCCGGCGACGTCGTCACGGTCGAGCCGGGCCTCTACCGGCAGGGCTACGGCGGCGTGCGGCTCGAAGATCTCGTGCTCGTGACCGCGAACGGTGCGGAGAACCTGACGAAGTACCCGTACGACCTCGCGCCGTGACGAACGACATCGACACGCTGTTCCTCGAGGAGCGGCGCTACCCGCCGTCGCCCGAGTTTGCGGCGCAGGCGAACGCGCAGCCCGGCATCTACGAGGAAGGGTTCGACGCGTTCTGGACGCGGGAGGCGGCGGAGCGCGTGTCCTGGTTCGAGCCGTTCACCGGGCTCTACGAGTGGGAGCGTCCCTACGTGAAGTGGTTCCTGGGCGGCAAGCTGAACGTCGCCTGGAACTGCCTCGACAAGCACGTCGAAGCCGGCCGCGGCGACGCCGTCGCCTACTACTGGGAGGGCGAGCCGGAAAGCGAGCGGCGGCAGCTGACGTATGCGGATCTGCTGCGCGAGGTGACGAAGCTCGCGAACGCGCTCAAGGCGCTCGGGGTCCGGAAGGGCACGCCGGTCGCGATCTACCTCGGCATGGTTCCCGAGGCGCCGGTCGCGATGCTCGCGTGTGCGCGGCTCGGCGCGCCGCACACGGTGATCTTCGGCGGCTTCTCCGCCGACTCCCTGTCGGGCCGGCTGCAGGACATGGGGTGCGAGGTGCTGATCACGCAGGACGAGGCGTGGCGGCGCGGCACGACCGTGCCGCTGAAGCAGACCGCCGACGAGGCGGTCGCTGGCTCGCCGAGCGTGCAGAACGTGATCGTGCTGCGGCGCACGGGCAACGACGTGCCGATGACCGACGGTCGCGACCACTGGTGGCACGAGCTCGCGACCGACGAGACGGACTGCCCGGCCGAGCCGATGGACTCGGAGGATCTGCTCTACCTGCTCTACACCTCGGGCACGACCGCGAAGCCGAAGGGGATCGTCCACACAACGGGCGGCTACCTCGTCGGCGTCGCCTCGACCCACCACCACGTCTTCGACCTGAAGCCCGACACCGATGTCTACTGGTGTGCAGCCGATGTCGGCTGGGTCACCGGTCACAGCTACATCGTCTACGGCCCGCTCTGCAACGGCGCGACGTCGGTGCTCTACGAGGGCACGCCCGACTTCCCTGACAAGGATCGCTGGTGGGGGATCGTCGAGCGCTACGGCGTGACGATCCTCTACACCGCGCCGACCGCGATCCGCTCGCACATGAAGTGGGGGCCGGAGCACGCAGAGAAGCACGACCTCTCGTCGTTGCGGCTGCTCGGGTCGGTCGGCGAGCCGATCAACCCGGAGGCGTGGGTCTGGTACCACGAGCACATCGGCGGCGGACGCTGCCCGATCGTCGACACCTGGTGGCAGACCGAGACGGGAATGATCATGATCACGCCGCTCCCGGGGATCACGACGACGAAGCCCGGGTCGGCGACGCGCCCGTTCCCCGGCGTCGACGCAGCAATCTTCAACGAGGCGGGTGACGAGGTCGGACCCGGCGGCGGCGGCTACCTGGTGCTGCGCAAGCCGTGGCCGGCGATGCTGCGCGGGCTCTACAAGGAAGACGACCGTTACCGCGAGACGTACTGGTCTCGCTACGGCGGCGAGGCCTACTTCGCGGGTGATGGCGCGCACGTCGACGAGGACGGTGACTTCTGGCTGCTCGGCCGCGTCGACGACGTGATGAACGTGTCGGGCCACCGCATCTCGACGATCGAGGTCGAGTCGGCGCTCGTCGACCACAAGGAGGTCGCGGAGGCGGCCGTCGCGGCACGAAGCGACGCGACGACCGGGCAGGCGATCGTTGCGTTCGTGACGCTGAAGACCGGCATCGAAGGCACGGTCGAGAAGCTCGAGGAGCTGCGAAACCACGTCGCGCGCAAGATCGGCCCGATCGCGAAGCCGGCCAACATGGTCTTCACGCCCGAGCTTCTCGACCGTGCCTTCGATGCCGGTCTTCAGCGTCACGAACGCAACGATCG
>JBBQQI010000078.1:0-12197 GCA_038216085.1 Gaiellales bacterium
GTGCAGAGCTTCATGCCCGAGCTCGGGATCGAGAAGGAGAAGATCGTCTTTGTCTCCGGCATCGGCTGCGCAGCGCGGTTCCCGTACTACATGCAGACCTACGGCATGCACTCGATTCACGGCCGCGCGCCGGCGATCGCACCGGGCCTCGCCGTGTCGCGCCCGGATCTGTCGGTGTGGGTGGTGAGCGGCGACGGCGATGCGATGTCGATCGGCGGCAATCATCTGATCCATGCGCTGCGCCGCAACGTGAACATCAAGATCCTGATGCTGAACAACCAGATCTACGGGCTGACGAAGGGCCAGTACTCACCGACGTCGGAGCAGGGCAAGGTGACGGGCTCGACGCCGATGGGCAGCGTCGACTATCCGTTCAACCCGCTCAGCGTCGCGCTCGGCGCCGACGCAACGTTCGTCGCGCGAGCGCTCGACACCGACAAGCCTGGCCTGACCGCTGTGCTGCGCAGAGCAGCCGCGCACGAGGGTACGGCGTTCGTGGAGATCTTCCAGAACTGCAACATCTACAACGACGGCGCGTTCGACTTCGTCCGCGACGAGAAGGAGAACCGCCTTTACCTGGAGCACGGCCGGCCGGCCGGCGAGACGGGCATTACGCACGACGAGACCGACTTCGCAACGGCGTTCGCGCTATCGCGGGTGACGTACGAGACGCATGGCGTGGTACCGCTCGGCGTGTTCAGGGACGTGCAGCGCGACAGCTACGACGCGTTGGTAGCGGCGCAGCTTGCGAATGCCAAGGGCGACGGCGATCTTCAGGCGCTCGTCGGCTCCGGCGACACCTGGCACATCTGAGCTCAGAGAGCTGAGCGTTCAGAGAGCTACGCGACGAGTGACTTGGAAGCCTGCCGCTCGCGCGGAATGCGCACGACCTTCCAGGCCAGTCCGAGCTTCTCGAGCCCGGTGATCACCCAGCCGCCTGGATCCATCGCGGCTTCGAGCTTCTTCATGCCGTGGAACGCCGACGTCGGGAACGCGTGGTGGTTGTTGTGCCACGACTCGCCGAACGAGATCAGGCTCAGCAGCCAGACATTCCGTGACTCGTCGGCGCTCTTGAAGTTCCGCCGGCCCCAGAAGTGACAGATGCTGTTGATCGAGAACGTCACGTGGTGCAGCAGGAAGATCCGGATCGCGCCGCCCCACAGCAGGCCGGTCATCGCACCCTGCCAGGTGCCGACGAAGTAGTAACCGATCAGCGCCGGCACGATCAGCGAGATCCCAAGCCACACGCCGAACAGCTGGTGAATGACCCGCATGCCGCGGTCGGCCAGCAGGTCGGGAACGTACTTCTGGATCTCTGCGCGGCCCTCGGCGACGAACAGCCAGCCGACGTGCGCATGGAACAGATTCTTCAGCGCGCCGAGGAAACCCTCGCCGCCGAGGAGATGCGGGCTGTGCGGATCGCCTTCCTGATCCGAAAACTGGTGATGCTTGCGATGGTCGGCGACCCATGCGAGCACCGGGCCTTCGACGGCCATCGACCCGAGGATCGCGAACGTGTAGCGCACCCACCGCTTCGTCGCGAACGCGCGATGCGTGAAGAGGCGGTGGAAGCCGACCGTGATCCCGACGCCCGTCAGCAGATAGCCGACGACGAGCAGCACCAGGTCATGCGGATGCAGCCACGAGCCCCACATCAGCACCATCGCCGCAACGAATCCCACGAGCGGCAACGTCACGCCGGCGAGGTTCGCGATCTTGTGGGTCCTGCTCACGGCTGAAAAGTAGCTCGTCTGGTGGCTGCCCGAACGCGACAAGGCGGATTTGACACGAACGAGGGGCCGATATTGGGCGCCCAGAGCAGCACCCGCCCGGAAACCGCGTCTTCTGTACCTTCGGAGCGAGCTTCGATGAGTGTCATCTATCAGGCCTATGTCCGCTCCTTCGCGGACGGAAACAGCGACGGCGTCGGCGATCTGCTTGGCGTCCGCTCCAAGCTCGACCACCTGCAGTGGCTCGGAATCGACGTGCTCTGGCTCAGCCCGACGTTCCCGAGCCCCAACGTCGACTGGGGCTACGACGTCGCCGACTACAACGCCGTCCACACCGACTACGGCACGCTGGCGGATCTCGACGCCCTGATCGCCGAGGCATGCGCGCGCGGTATCGACGTCTGGCTCGACCTCGTCCCGAACCACACCTCCGACAAGCACGACTGGTTCACTGACTGCCCCGAGTACTACGTCTGGTCGAACGAGATCCCGAACGACTGGAAGTCTGTCTTCACCCTCGGCCCGGCGTGGGCCTACGACTCGCGGCGCAAGGCGTACTACCTGCACCAGTTCGCGCCCCAGCAGCCCGACCTCGACTGGTGGAACGACGACGTGCGCGCCGAGTTCGAGCGCATCCTGCGCTTCTGGTTCGACCGAGGCGTCGCCGGCTTCCGTATCGACGTCGCCCACGCGCTGATCAAGGACCGTGAGCTGCGCGACGGCCTCAAGTACCTGCGCGAACGTCCCGAGGTGCACGGGATCTACCGGGAGTGGCAGGAGATCGCAAAGGAGTACGACCCGAAGCGAATGCTGATGGGGGAGACGGTCGTCCCGCTCGATGATCTCTTCGCCTATTACGAAGGCCTCGACCTCGCGCAGAACTTCGATTTCTTGAAATCGGAGTTCGAGCTCGACGCGCTGCGCCCGATCGTCGAGGAGTTCGAGCGGCGCATTCCCGACAGGGCGCCCGTCTGGTTCGGCTCGAACCACGACCACTCGCGCCTCGCCACGCGCTGGGCTCGGGGGGACGAGCGCAAGGCGCGCGCCGCGCTCTTCCTGCTGCTGACGCTGCGCGGCTCGGTGATCCTCTACGCCGGCGACGAGATCGCCCTCACGGACGGCGCCGTTCCCGACGACCGCATCCTCGACGTCGCGACGCCGACTCGCGACCCCGAGCGCACACCGCTCCCCTGGACGGCCTCGGGTGCGGAGTGGATCGAGCCCTGGCTACCGCTCTCCGACACCTCGCGCAACGTCGCCGAGCAGCGCGCCGACCCCGACAGCACCCTCAACTACGTCCGCAGCCTGATCGAGCGCCGGCGGGCATTTGCGAACGAGCCCTACCGCACGCTGCCAAGCGCAACAGGCGTCTGGGCCTACGCTCGCGGCCAAACGACGTGCGTCCTGAACATGACCGGCGACATCGTCGGCCACGAAGGACGTACCCTGCAGCCATGGCAGGGTCTGATCCTCTAACCGCGTTCGACGCCCTGTACCGCATCGCGTGCACCGATCGAGACGCCGAAGCGGTGTTTGCGTTGTGGGCTGCAGACGACGACATCACGATGTGGGGCTCCGACGAGGACGAGCGCGCATTCGGGCAGGAAGAGGTGCGCGCGCTGATGGAGGCGGTCACCCTGTCGCCGAGCGAGCTCGCGTTCGAGTGGGAGGACAAGCAGGTGCGCGTCGGCGGAGACGTCGCCTGGGTGAACGCGCGCGGGACGCTCTGGGTGAACGGCGAGTCGTCGCCGTACCGCGTCACCGCCGTGCTGTTGCACCGCGACGGGCGCTGGCTGTGGCACACCCACAGCGGCTCTGAGCCGAACTAGCCTCTCGCCACCGTCACCGCGGCGGCCGGCCGAACTCGCGCATCAGGTCGTCGAACTGCGACCACGTGAGCGAGTACGTGTGCTTCGCCTTGCCCGGCTTCCAGTCGATCGCGCCCCGGCTGACCTTGACGACGCCGAGACGGTTCCCGTCCTGCTCCACGACGATCTTGATGTCCACGTTGCCGACGGGCAGCTCGTGGTCGATCTTCAACCCGACTGAGTGCGCCATTCGCCGAGTCTAAGCTGCGCGGCCGACCACCTCGAGCTGGGCGCCGACGGAACGCGTCTTCAACTCGCGGGTCATCCGCCACATCAGCTCCATCGACGCGCGGTTTTCGGCATGCATCGTCGCCCGCAAGCGCTCGATGCCGGCCGCGCGCGCGTCGGCCGCGAGGCGATCCGCGAGAACCGTCCCGACGCCACGCTGCTGCCACTCGTCGGCAACCGCAACGGCGACCTCCGCCTCCGCTCCGTCGCGGACGAGACGCGCGATGCCGACCGCAGCTCCGTCGATGTAGGCGACGAGCACGTGATGGTTCCCGTCGATCCGCGCGAGCTGCTGCAGGTCGGAGGCGGTCAGCACCGACTTCGCCCCGCCGAACCGCAGCAGGCGAGACCGCGGCCCGAGCCGGTCGAAGACCGCCTGTACGACTGCCGTCTCGCCGCCTCGGAGCGGCCGGACGGTGATCCCCCTGATCACTTCTGCGTTCATGGAGACCAGGATGGCGACGGCGATGGCCCGCCCGCATCGGCCCGACGGGCCATCTTTCGCACATGGCCCGTCCGGGCCAGTACGCTGTGGTCACATGGACCAGGAGATCCGCTTCCTCGACTTCGAGGGTCGGCGCCTCGCCTACTCCACCTATGGCGAGGGACCGCCGATCGTCTTCGGCCCGCGCTGGGTCAGCCACCTCGAAGAGGAGTGGGACGACCCGCACCAGCGCGCCTTCTACGTCGAGCTCGGGCGCACGCATCGCGTCATCCGCTTCGATCGCGTCGGCTGTGGCCTCTCCTCGCGCGAGCTCGACCCGCGCCCGACGATCGAGTCGGAGTCGCTCCAGCTCGAGGCGGTCGTCCGCGAGGCAGGCGAGCCGTCCGTCGTCTTCGCCTCGTCGTGCTGCTGCCTTGCCGCGTCACAGCTCGCGGTGCGGGCCCCTGACCTCGTTCCGAAGCTCATCTACTTCGGCGGCTATGCCTCGCGCGACGACATCCCAGCGGCGACGAAGCAGTCGCTGATCGCGTTCATCGGCACGAACTGGCGGCTCGGTGCGCAGATGCTGGCGGGGCTCTTCGATCCGCACGCAAGCGGCGACGAGATCGCCGAGTACACGCGCATGCAGCGGCGGGCGGCGTCGGCCGAGGCTGCGTCGATCTTCCTCGAGCTCGACCTCGACGCCGACGTGCGCGAGGTCCTGCCGTTCGTGAAGGTGCAGACGCTCGTCCTCCATCGCCGCGGCGACCGCACCGTGCCGATCAGCCGCGGCCGTGAGCTCGCGGCCCTGCTGCCGAACGCGCGATTCGTGCCGCTGGCCGGAGACTCCCACCTGCCCTTTCGCGACGACCAGCGAGAGCTGCTGCGGGCGCTCGCCGGGTTCCTCCACGGCGACGTTGCGGCGGAGACGAGCGACGCTTCGCCGCTCTCCTCACGCGAGACCGAAGTCCTACGGCTCGTCTCGACGGGGATGAGCAACCGCGAGATCGCAACGACGCTCGTGCTCAGCGAGCACACCGTGCATCGTCATGTCGCGAACATCTTGCGGAAGCTCGCGCAGTCCTCACGCGCCGGCGCCGCGACGCAAGCTGCTCGCGCCGGGATGATCTAGAGACCTCACGTAGATCTCATGCGCTTGCGGATGGTGACTCAGAAGCACCCCGATCCACATCAAGCCTCTAGGGCGCGATCGCCGAGGCGACGAGCCCCGGTCGGTCGAGCATCGAGAGATGACCTGCGTCGGGGATCTCGACGAACTGCGCGCCGAGGTCGCGCGCCGCACCGCGACCCGCCGAGAGCCCGTCCACCGTGTCGTTCTCGCCCCAGACGACGACGGCGCGAATCTTCAGCTTGCGCAGGTCAGCGTTCGTGAAGCCGACGATCCCGTTGCGCAGCATTCGCTGCAGCCCTGCGCGTGCGCCTTGCGCGCGGAACTGATCCGTCCAGCGGTTGAGCTCGCGCGCATCGAGCCTCGGATGCTGCGGGCCGTACGCCATTTTCAAGGCTCGACGCACGACATAGTCGGAGCGCGTCAGCAGGCGGAACGCAGACGTCAGAAACGGCGTGTGCACGGCGAAGGAGCTGACGATTCGCGGCACGCTGCCGCTACGCAACGCATCACCGTCGAGCAGCACGACATGCGGCGCGACCCCCCGGCGCGCCTCTTCGACTGCAACCGCCGCTCCCAGCGAGTGGCCGACGACCGTCGGCTTGTCCAGGCCGAGCGCTTTTGAGAACGCCGCCACCTGGTCGCCCCATTCCTGCAGCGTCGAGGGCCCGCGGCGCTCGCTGTAACCAAACCCGTCAAGATCGAGCGCATAGACGCGATGCCCCGCCGCTGCGAGCCGCGGCCCGACGCCGTTCCACACGAACGACGGTTCGAGGAAGCCGCCGACCAGAACGATCGGCGAGCCCGTCGTTCCCCACTGGCGGTAGGCGGTCAGGACGCCGTCGGCCTTGACGAACTTGCCGTGCCAGAGTTGCCGCACCGGGACGTTCGCGTCCGAGGTCACCGCGTTGTAGGCAAACGACCCGATCGTCACGACGACGACGAGCGAGACGACAACTGCGACCAGCCAGCGGAGGATTTTCATCGTGGAAGAATGCCGAGGCAGAGACCGGCGGCGCCGCAGAGCCGTCGATCTCCACCTCGGGCTCTAGAGAGACGCGGCCCCCGCGTGCCGCATTCGCGGGAACCGGATTGCCTCTCGAGCACTGGACGCACCTTGAGACAGTTGCGTGGGAGAAAAGGCGTGGGAGCGTATGAATTCGGTTAGAGGAGCCAGCGGGCGATTCTCTGCCCGAGCTCGACGCCGCGGTCTTCCTGCAGGAAGTGGCCCGCGCCCTCAACCGGTGGGTCGAGCTCTGCGCCCGGCAGGAGCTCGGCCATCAGCTCGGCCGCGCGCCGGGAGAAGATCGGGTCGCTCTCGCCGAAGAGAATGAGCGCAGGCCGGTCGAAGCTCCGCAGCTGCTCGCGCACCTCGAGCATCTTCGGCGCGCTCGGATGGTCGGCGCTCGTCGCGACGAGCTCGGGGAACTGCGCGATCCCCACGCGCGACTCCGGCACGGGGAACGGCGCGTCGTAGCCGGCGATCACCTCGTCGGTCGTCGGTTGCACCAGCGTCATCTGCACCAGCTGGCCCGCGACAATGTCGGTGTCAACCCGGCGCATGAACGCCTGGAAGCGAAGCCACTCCTCGCCCGGTGCGCGCGCGCCGATGCCGGTGTTCATGACGACCAGCCGCTCGACGCGGTCGGGGTTCTCGACCGCGAACCGGAAGCCGATCGGGCCGCCCCAGTCCTGGACGACGACGGTCGTCTCCCGCAGGTCGAGCTCCTCGGCGAAGCGCGCGATCGCGGCGGCGTGGCTGTCGTAGGAGTACCAGCCGCGCTCGGTCGGCTTGTCCGAGCGGCCGAAGCCGAAGTAGTCGGGCGCGAGGCACCGCGCCGTGCCGGTCAACTCGGGGATCAGCTTGCGGTAGAGAAACGCCCAGGTCGGCTCGCCGTGGAGGAGCAGCACCGGCTTGCCCTCACCCTCGTCGAGGTAGTGCATGCGCAGGCCGTCCTGATCGAGGTAGCGGGGCGCGAAGTCGAAGTCGGGCAGGTTCTCGAAGCGCTCGTCGGCGGTGCGGTAGATGTCAACTCGATTCCTCCTCATGAGCGGCGGCCCCTCGAGGACGACCCGCTCTGCAGGACGCTGCGGCAGTTCACGCTCGACGTAGGACGTGACAGCCTCGTCGATGCCGACGTCCTTGCCCGCCTCCTCCGACAGGAACCAGCGGTGCTCGAGCACCTGATGGAAGACCTCGGCCGCCGGCAGCCGCCCGTGCAGGTTCTCGGGGAGGGCGTTGACGGTCGGCTCGAAGACCTCCTCCCGCCAGCGTGAGGCGACCACCGAGTCGGGCAGCGTGCGCTTCAGCTCGCGCTCGAGCGCTTCCCGGAAGCGGGCGATGTCGTTCAGCATCCGGCGCGCCTGGCGCTCCTGCGCGTCGAGGCCGGTTAGCCGTAGCAGGCGATGTCGGTGGTGGCCCGGCTCGACGACGTGCGGGTCGAGCTGCAGGCGATAGCCGCCCGGGGTGGCATCGAGCTGGATCTCCTCGACGTCGAAGCCGAGTGCGTTCAGGCGGTGCAGGCGCTCGTCGAGCTTGTAGCGCTCGTCGGCCTTGAAGACCTCTTCCCGGGTCAGCTCGCTCCAGAGCGCCTCGTAGCGGCGGACGATCTCCTCGCCGGTCTCCTCGGGGTCGAGGTCGTCGGGCAGGCCGACCTCGGCGTCGACGTCGAGCAGCTCGCCGAGGATGTTCATCTGCGCGATGTCGAGGTCGTACGCGCGCTGGCCGTCGGAGAGCGCGCCGTGGAGCTCGCCGGTCTCGGCGTCGACGAGGTAGGCCGTGAGCGCGCCGGCGTCCCGGCGGAAGAGCGCGTTCGAAAGCGAGCAGTCGCCCCAGAAGAAGCCGCGGATGTGCAGCCGCGTCAGCAGCTCGGCGAGCGCGTTCAAGAGGTGCGTCCGTAGGTCGGGGATGCCCTGGCCGGTGAAGAGCACGCGGTAGGGGAGCGAGTACTCGAGGTGGCGCGTGATCAGCACCGCGTCGAGGTCGCTGCCGCGGCCGGTGACGATGCCCACGGCCTCGACGACCGGCAGGTCCTGGCCTTCGAGGCGTCTCAGCAGCATCCACTCGCGGCGCGCCGGGCGTTCAGGGAGCTCTTTGAGCGCGTACAGCACGCCTTCGTACTCGACGAACCGCACGACGTGACGGCTGATGCCGCGGATGATCTTGACGATGCGCTCGGACCGCCAGTCCTCGAGCGGCTGTTCCCACGGCAGGTCGAGGAAGTCGGGATGGCCCGTGCGCGCGACGAGCTTGAAGTTCGCGGGAGGCATCAGCGATCGATCGTCGAGCCGTCGTAGGCGGCGACTCCGCCGGGGCTCTTGACGATCGTGTTGTGCCTCAGCGTCGCCTGCGCGAAGTAGTGCGCTTCGATCGCGACGCCGTCTCTCTGCGGGTCGGAGCGATCGCGTGTCGTGCCGCTGATCGTGTTGTGCTCGATCTCGCACTCGGAGTGGTCGAGGCAGATGATCCCGATGCCGTGGGCGCCGAGCACGTCGTTGTGCTGAATCGTCCCCATCGACATCTCACCCATCGTGATACCGCGCAGTGTGGTCGCGCCGATCTTGTTGTGGCTGATGTCGACCATCGACATGTGCGTGACGATCCCTTCGCGGACGCCGACGATCGTGCAGCCCTCGACCATGCTCATCGACCTGTCCATCGAGAAAGAGATGTCGATCCCCTGCACCCACGGTCCGGCTGGGCTCGAGATCTTGCAGTTCTCGATCATCACGTTGCTGCGGCGCACGTGGATACCGTCGAGCTGCGCGCCGACGATGTGCACATTGTCGAGCATGACGTGCCGCGCGTTCAGGATGTCAATCCCGTTCTCGCCACCCTGCACGGTCACGTCCCGCAACGTCACATGGTTCGCGCGGATCACGATGCCTCCCTTGACGACGCCGCCGACGAGTGTCTGCGCATGGCGGATCACGAGCGGGCCTTGGATGACGCCGTGCAGGTGGACAGTCGGCGGGCGTACGGCGTAGGCGGCGCCGAGGCCGGCGACGAGCGTGAGGACGACTGCGAGCGCGGTGATCGTGCCGACGCGGCCGAGCTCCCCGCCCGCCTCCGCGTACTCGAGCCGCGCTCGAGGGAAGAGCGCGTGCGCGAATAGCTGCGCGCTCGCCCAGCCGATCGCGTAGAGCCCGAGCGCCCAGGAGAGCGGAGCCATGATCCCGAAGGCGCGCATGCTGCCGTAGACGAGTCCGAGCTCGAGCAGGCCGAGCGGCAGCGCGGCCCAGCCCGGCTGGTAGGCGAGCGCGCGGTCGTAGACGAGGGCGTCGAGCAGGAGGCCGAGTGCGAGCATCAGCGCGACGAGCTCGATCGCCCACCAGCGCTGCAGCACCAGCGCGACGAGCAGCGGCGGCAGCGCCGAGGCGAGGCGCGACTCGATGCGGCCCCTCAGCGTGTACGACATGCGCGCCTCAGGAAGCCGCGGGCTGCGTACTTCGCACCCGCGATCGTGTCGGCTGCGGGGAACGCCCACTGCGCCGCGACGCCGGCGAGCGTCAGCGTGCGCGTGTCGTCGGTCAGGCTCGGGATTGTCGAGTCGGATGCGAGCACGATCCAGCGGCCGTGCGTCGCGACCCCGTTTCGTTCGACGAGGTCCGCAAGCAACGTGTCCCACCGCCACCCCTTCAGGAACCCGGTCGCGCAAATCACCTGCTCACCCCACCCCTTCGTCTGACTCGAGTCTGACACACGGAACTGTGACAAACGCTCCGCAGCCTGAATGGGCATGTCCCACGCGGCCCCGGGTGGATAGGACGGCGTCGAGAGCTCGCGCAGCATCGACGCGCGGCGTTCGTTCGTCGATTCGTGGAACGCCGCCAGGCCACGCTTCGAGAAAAGCGGCCGCGGAACGTTCAGCGGGCGGCGCAGCGGCTCGCGGCGGCGGATCGACATGACCTCGCTACCCGCGGCGAGTGCGTTCAGCCACTCGGTCGCGGCCGCCATGCCCGCGCCGACGACGGCAACCTTCGCCGCATACTCGTGCGGCTCGTAGGCATGCACCGCCTGCGGAAACTCGGCCGGCCGTTCGAGCCCCGGGTGGCCGGTCGCGACGAGCACGTGCGCGAACGTCGCCGCGTCGTCCAGCTCGAAGCCGCCGTCCACCGGAGCGATCTGCTCGATCCGCTGCATGCGGAAGCTCTCCGACCAGCCGCTGCGCTCGCGCACCTCCTCGGCGTGCGCGAGGAAGTCCTCGACACGCGGGTGATAGCGGCCGGCGATGCTCGCGAGCAGCGGCACCGGGCTGCCACGCCGCATCGCTTCGCGGACCGCGAGACCCGGGAACGACGCCGCCGCGAGATGACCGTCGGACTCGGAGCGCATCCGTCGCTGGCGAATCGACGAGGCGCGCGTGCGCCACACCTCCGTCGGATCCTCGTGTGTGCCGAAGACCGCGATCTCCTCCGGACGCACACCTCCGTGGCGCAGCGTTGCGTACGCCGAGAGGGCCGCGAGGCCGCTACCGACGATGGCGCAGCGCATGCTGTCGGCCGTTACTTGACCGAACCCGCGAGGAGGCCCTGCACGAAGTAGCGCTGGAAGGAGAAGAAGACGCCGAGCGGGATCAGCATCGACATGAACGAGGCGGGCGCGATGATGTCGATGTTCGAGCCGAACTGTCGGAGCTGGGAGAAGATGTCGACCGTGATTGGGGTGGTGTTGCGCGCCATCACGAGTGCGACCAGCAGGTCGTTCCACGTCCAGAGGAACTGGAAGATCGCGAGCGACGCGATCGCGGGAAGCCCGAGCGGCAGGATGAGTTTCAGAAAGATGCGGATCTCGGACGCGCCGTCGATGCGGGCGGACTCGAGGATGTCCTTGGGTATCCCGATGAAGAAGTTGCGCAGCAAGAAGATCGCGAACGGCAGGCCGAAGGCCGTGTGGAAGATCACGAGACCGAGAATCGTGTCGTAAAGATGCAGGGTGTTGTAGAGGTGGAATACCGGGATCAGCGCCATCTGCAGCGGCACGACCAAAAGCGCGATCACGACGACGAACAGCCAGTCGCGGCCGGGGAAGTCGATCCAGGCGAACGCGTAGCCCGCGAGTGCGGCGATGATGATCGGCAGGAACGTTCCGCCGATCGCGATCTCCGCAGTGATGCGGAGCGACGTCGGGATGTCGGTGGTGTTCCAGACGTTCGAGTAGTTCGCCCAGGTGGCGAGGTGCGGCCTCGAGATGATCTTCCACCAGCCGTTCGTCGCGTAGTCGGATGGCGAGAGCAGCGAGGTGAAGAAGAGGCCGAGCGTCGGCATCAGCCAGAGCAACGCGATGAACGCGAGGAGCAGGTGCAGCGGCGTCTTGGCGACTGCGCGCAGGATGCGTGCCGAGGTGCGCTCGCTCGGGTCCTTGACGACCACGACGGCGCCCACGGGAGCGTCGGCTTGGACGGTTGCCATCAGACCTCCCTCCGGAAGCGGCGCACATTGAGCAGCAGCACCGGCACGACGAGCAGGAACAGGAAGACGGCGATTGCCGAGCCGAGGCCGAAGTCGTTGACACCGCCGAAGCTCTGCCGCCACATCTGCACGGCGATCACCGCCGCGTCTGACTGCGTCGAGCCTGGGGCGATCGAGATGACGATGTCGAACACCTTCAGGACGTTGATCAGCATCGTCACGAACACGACCGAGAGCACGGGCGCGAGCATCGGCACGGTCACCCGCCGGAACACCTGCCACTCCGTGGCGCCGTCGGTGCGCGCCGCCTCCAGAACCTCGCGCGAGATCGCGGCCAGGCCCGCGGCGATCACCACCATCGCAAAGCCGGCCCACACCCAGATGTAGGCCATGATCACCGCCGGGGT
>JBBQQI010000079.1:0-12182 GCA_038216085.1 Gaiellales bacterium
CAGCGAGGAGCGCGAGCAGACCCTGAACCAGATCCTGACCGAGATGGACGGCTTCGATCCCTCGACCAGCGTGATCGTGATCGGCGCGACCAACCGGCCCGACGTCCTCGACAAGGCGCTGCTGCGGCCCGGGCGGTTCGACCGGCGCGTGGTCGTCCAGCAGCCGGACCGCGCCGGCCGGCGGCTGATCCTCGACGTCCACGTCGCAGGGGTGCCGCTCGCCGACGACGTCGACCTCGACGACGTCGCCATGCGCACACCGGGAATGGCCGGCGCCGATCTCGCGAACCTCGTCAATGAGGCCGCGCTCGTGGCCGCTCGGCGTGGCCATGAAGCCGTCACCCCCGACGACCTGTCGGACGCGCTCGAAAAGGTGATCCTCGGGGCCGAGCGCAACATCGTCCTGACCGAGCTCGACCGGCGCCGCACCGCCTACCACGAGGCGGGTCACGCGCTGGTCGGAATGCTGACGCCCGAGGCGGACCCGGTGCGGAAGATTTCGATCATCCCGCGTGGGGTCTCGCTGGGAGTCACGCTCGCGCGCTCGGACGTCGACCGCTGGAACTACACCCGGGACGAACTGAACGCGATCGTCAAGGTACTGCTCGGTGGCCAAGCCGCCGAGGCGCTCGTCTTCGGCGAGGCGACCACCGGTGTCGAATCCGATTTGGAGCAGTTGACCCGCATCGCGCGCCGAATGGTTGGTCGCTGGGGCATGAGTGACCGCATCGGTCTCGTCTCGGTACTCGACGGTGACGGCGCTGCCGTTGGTTCCGCCGGCTCGTCGAGCGAGACACAGGCTCTCGTCGACGACGAGGTCAGGCTGATCGCCGAGTTCGCGAATCGCGAGGTGCAGGCGCTGCTCGAACGCGAGCGGGATCGTTTGGATGCGCTCGCAGAGGCACTTCTCGTCTCCGAGACCCTCGACGAGGCGGAGGCCTACGCTGCGGCCGGGCTGGATCGGCCCCCCGACGCCGAAGCACGGCGCGACCCGCGGCCGCTCGAGGTCACCTAGCCTCCCGCCGCGCTTCCTTCGACCAAAGTCCTGTAGACACCAGGGGTGCCTCTCGGGCACCATCTGTCTGGGATGGTGTCGACGCTCCGCAGCCACGTCCGCGCTTTTCCGCTTCTGATGTGGCTCGTCGCCGCCGGGGTCACGTTGGTGGCGGTGCTCGTCTGGGTCTCGTTCGCGCGGACGCTGTCGGACGCGAGCCCCGTCAAGGTCTCCGCCCTGCCGCAGACGAACGCGGTGGTCTGGCGGCACCGGGTCTTTCAGAGCAGTCGAGCCCTCGCCCGCGACCTCGAGCAGAGCGGCGGCAGTTACTCGACCTGGGCGAAGAACCATCCGGCGGCGGCCGACTTCCTGGCCGGGCTCGATCGCACGCGGACGGATGCTGCGCGTCGCGAGCCCTCCCGTTAGCCCCGGCACTCGCCGCGGGTCTAGACGTTCGCCCTACCAAAGCCGGACCTTCGTAAGTTTGCCTTGGGTCTCTGCTCTGGCTTGATGGAGCGAGTTAGGGCGGCAGTCGCAACGCGGCGGCGTCGCAACCATCAAGGGAGGTAATTCGAATGTCTGAGCGGATTTCGCTCTTCGTGATGCGGGTCATGACGACTCGTCTCTCGGACCTCAAGCGCGAAGAGGGTCAGGGCGTCACCGAGTACGGCATCGTGCTGGCGTTCGTCGCCGTCGCGCTGCTTGCGATCCTCGTTATCCTCAAGGGTCACATCTCCGCCTTCATCGACAAGGTCGGCGCCGATCTCGACGCCCTCCCGACGGGCCTCTAGGCCTCACCGGGGAAAGCGGTTGATGCGTAACTACTTCAGCCGCGGTCGCGGGACAACCGCGACTCGAGTCCAAGGAGGAGCCCCTCAGCGGGGCTCCTCCTTCGTCTTCGTTCGCCGGGTCCGGCGCGAGGGCGGCCAGACCGTGGTCGAGTTCGCGATGGTGCTGCCGATCGTGGCGGCGCTCATCGTCGTCCTGCTCCAGTTCGGCAAGATCATCTACTCCTACATCAGCCTCACGCACCTCGCGAACGAGGGCGCGCGGTATGCAGCGGTCAACAAGTTTCCCGGCGGCAACACCACCGTCGGCGGCTTCCTGTGCCCGAAGATGGGCACCGATGCAGCCTCGACCGCGAAGACCGTCAACGTGGCATTTGTCGCGGCGGCCGGAACACCCACCGCCGGTGACACCGTCAGCGTCACCGTCTCCGAGAACTACAAGCTGATCCCGTACTGGGGCGGCACCACCGTCTCGATCGGCTCGAAAGCTTCGATGCGGCTCGAGCAGCCCCCGTCCTATGCGGCTGGGAGCACGGGGTGCTAGAGCGCCGGGCGCTCCTGCGCCGCCTCGCCGGCGAGGAGGGCAGCATGCTCGTCGTCGCGGGCGTCCTCACCGTGGCGATTGCGCTGCTCTCGGGCGTTGTGCTGCAGGTCGGCGACTGGCTGCAGCACCGCCGGAGTGCCCAGGTGCGCGCCGACGCGGCCGCCTTCGCCGGTGGCCAGCTCTTCGGCCAGTGCTTCGACACGACCAAGTTCACCGCGGCGCAGGCCTCGACGAACATGCACGAGCTGGCGAAGCACTACGCGGGCTACGCGAGTGCCGTGCCGGGGACACCGTTCAACCCGCAGTTCGGGGGCGGCTCGACCACGCTTCCGCTGTTTGCCAGCAAGACGTATTCGGGCGGGGGCGGGGGCGGCCCGGACGACACGATGACCGACAACGAGTGCAGCGCCGACAACCAGACGCTCGACGTCAAGCTGACCGACCAGAACATCCCGGCGCTGATGTCGATCTTCCCGCAGGCGAAAGTTCACGCTCACGCGCGCGTACAGATGCAGTCGATCGTCCAGTTCAAGGGTGCATTCCCGCTCGCGATCCCTGAGGTCGAGCCCAAGTACGTCGCGGCGACGTTCGTCGATGAGGCGACCGGCAACGAGCTGACCGGCTGTGGCGCGACCGGGCTCGCGACCGGTACGACCTGCACCTATCTGCTTACCAAGGGTGCGACCGCTAACAACTTGACGTCCTGGGCGGTCTCAGCTTCGCCGAACCTGCCTGCTGTTGCCAGCGCGGCTGCCGCCAAGCAGATCGGCGTGCGCATCGGCATGGGCGGGCTCGTCGCTTCATGTGCCAACACGGGAGGCACCGAGAACTGGGCCTGCTTCGACGCGAACGCGAACGCTCGAGGCGCGCTGATGATTCGCGACTACGCCGCGGGCTCGGGCGGCGCTGTGCAGCCGCTGGCGCCGATCCTGCGCGCGGTCTCACCATCGAACAGCTGCGCTCCTGGGTTCGCCTCGCAGTTCGGCACGACGCCCTTCGTCAGCGACGCGGGCGGCATCGCCAACTGCAGCGTCGGCGTCAGTGCGCGCATCGACTTCGGCACCGGAGCCAACAACCCGACGCTCGCCGCCCCGGCGGGTGTCAAGGCGATCGTCCACGCGACGATCAACGGCGCGACGATCACCCTTTCACCGGTGCCGCTCTCCTACAATCCAGCGAGCACGACGTGGCTCTGGACACCCTCGGCGGGCAGCGCGACCGTTCCGGTCAACGACGCCGGTGCCGTAAGCGCGTACCCGGTGACGATCTCGTGGGAGGAGCAGGCCGGCACGCAGGGCGGCAAGACGTGCACGACCGGGGGCGGCAACAAATGCACCGGCACCTTTGCCTCGGCCGCCCGGTTCACGAGTGCGACGAGCGACGACGAGGGTCCGATCAAGTTGATGTCGGTCACCCAGGGTGGCGTCGCCGCCTACTCGCTGACGCCGGGTGTGAAAACCGTTGACCTCCAGATTCGAATCCAAGGATCGCTTGGTGTCATCAACCCACCCGTCCTGCAGGCGCTTCGTCTCACACACACCACGAACAGCAGCCGCACGACCGCCGTCGCGTGCGATGGCCCGGGAGATGCGGACTTCGTTGCAGCGGTGAGGTACGGCTGCAAGACGCCGTATCAGATCAACGTTCCGCAGATCTGTCCCGATCCGGCTCCGCCCGCCGGCCCGGCGGACTGCGTGCCGACGAAGACGGGCAACCTCGGCAACAGCGTCGTCAAGGCGCTCGACGATCGCTTTGCGGGCTGCCCGGTCAACAACTGGCCCGACTACACAAAGACCGGTGACCCGCGCGTGATCGTGATGATGCTGACCGACTTCTCTGCCTATAGCGGACAGGGCAAGACCCGGGTGCCGGTCGTCAACTTCGCAGCCTTCTACGTGATCGGTTGGACCGGGAACAAGTGCGGCGCCGCCTGGCCGTTCCCGGGCAGCGAGCCGAACGGCGGCAACATCTGGGGCTACTTCGTCAAGTACGCGTCACTCACACAGATCCCGAACGGCCTGATCTGCGATCCAAACCAAATCACACCTTGCGTCCCGGTTTTGGTGCGCTAGAACCCATAAGGAGACAAGACGATGGCATACGCACAGAGACTGATGGCGACGCGCTGGGGCATGACCCTCGTCGCGGCGACGGCTGCGGTGGTGGCAGGGCTTCTGGTCCTGGTCTACGTCGCTCGGTACCGCGATAGCGTCAAGTCCGAAGGGGCACCCGTGACCGTGCTGGTCGCACGCCAGACGATCCCGAAGGGAACCTCGGGCGCAGTGATCGCGACGACCGGCCTGTACTCGGCGACCACGATTCGCCAGAGCCAGCTCGCGAACGGCGCGCTGAGCGATGCAGCGAACTTGCGCGACAAGGTCGCGACTCACGACATCTATCCCGGGGCGCAGCTCTCCGCCACCGACTTCGCGGCAGCGCAGACGAACATCGCCGCGACGCTCACCGATCGCCAGCGCGTGATCTCGATCCCGCTCGACTCTGCCCACGGCATGCTCAGCAGCCTCGAGTCCGGCGATCGCGTCGACATCTACGCCGGCTTCAACGTGATCCCGCTCGGCAGTGACGGTGCACCGATCTCCGGTGGCCAGTCGCGTCCGGTCACACGCATGATCATGGGCAACGTCCTCGTCGCCGACGTCGCAAAGAAGGCGGCGGGCGGCGGCGGTGCCAACGTCGCGTTCAAGGTGAGCGACACTCAGGCGGCCGAGCTCGCATTCGCCTCCGACAACGGCAAGCTGTGGGTTGCAGTGCGGCCGAGCACGAAGGGCAAGTCGGGAGCCCCGGCGCTCGTCACCCTCGAGACGCTGCTGCTCGGCGTTCCGCCCGTCACCGCGCTCCATTCGTTCGGCGGCCGCCGGTGAGTCTCGACGCGTACCGGTTCCTGATCCTGCTCGACGACCACGTCACCGACGCGGCGATCAGAGACGCGCTGCCGGTCGGAGCGCCGGTGTTTGTGACGTCGCTGCGCGACGCCAACTCCCGCGGGCGCGTGCTCCTCGACGAGACGTCGCCGGACATCGTGCTCGTCGGGTGCTCGGCGTACTCCGAGGCGGCCCTGCAGGTGCTCGGTCAGATCGGCCAGGACCGGCCCGACACACCGATCATCGTCCTCTACGAGGGCAACCCGAACGGCTTCATGGATCCGGCGTTCAAGGCCGGTGCCGAGGATCTGATCGTGCTGCCGCAGCCACCCGGCCAGCTGACATTCCAGCTCCAGAAGGCGATCTCGCGCCGGAAGGGCCCCTCTGGGCACAGCCAGACGACTGCTCCGATGATCGCGGTGCTCGGCCCGAAAGGCGGCACTGGGAAGACGCTGACCACCTGCAACCTCGCCGTGGCCCTCGCGTCGGCGGGCGCCCGTCCGGTGATCGTTGACCTCGACCTGCAGTTCGGCGACATCGGCCTCGCACTTGGGCTCCACCCCGAGAAGACGATCTTCGAGCTCGTCACCTCGGGTGGGTCGCTCGACGCCGAGAAGGTCGACAGCTTCATCCTCGACCATCCGTCCGGGGCACGGGCACTCCTTGCACCGAGGCGGCCCGACCAGGCTGCGGCGATCACGACGAGCTTCCTGCGTCAGCTGTTCGAGGTGCTTCGGTCGAGTCACGACGTGGTGATCGTCGACACGCCACCGGCGTTCTCGCCCGAGGTGATCACCGCGATCGACGTTGCCTCTGACCTCTGCATGGTTGGAATGCTCGACGCGCTCTCGCTCAAGGACACGAAGATCGGTTTCGAGACGCTGCAGCAAATGGGCTACCGCACCGAAGACGTCGTGCTGGTGCTGAACAGGGCGGACTCGAACATCGGCATCTCGATGGCCGACGTCTTGCGGCTGCTCGGCAAGACGCCCGACGTGATGGTGCCGAGCGACCGTGCGATCCCGAGGGCGCTGACGAGCGGGTTGACGATCATGGAGGCCGACGCGCGCTCCGGAGCGGCGCGTGCCTTCGTCGAGCTCGCCGACATCTATCTCGAATCGATCATCGGCGTCGCGCGCACCCCGGTCAGCAGCGATCTGGAACAGCCGGCTTCTCGTCGGCGGTCTCTACTCAGGAGGGGGAACTAGCGATGGAACTTCACGAGCGGATTAGAGCCACGACCACCCAGGCGGCGATCAGCGGCGGGCGTGATCCGTTCGTGGAGGTCAAGAACCGCATCCATCTCGAGCTCGTCAGCGAGCTCGGGCCGCAGCTCTTCGACGTCGCCGATTCTCAGGAGGCGACCGAGCGCGTCCGGGCTGAGATCAGGGAGATGCTGCAGCAGGAGCCGCAGCTCTCACACGGTGACCGCGAAAGGCTCGCCCGCGAGATCGGCGACGACATCTTCGGGTACGGCCCGCTCGAGCAGCTGATCGGCGACGCGTCGATCTCGGAGATCATGGTCAACGGCTACGACCAGATCTGGATCGAGCGCGAAGGCAAGATCACGCAGACCGCGCTCAAGTTTTCGGACGAGGCGCAGCTTCGCCGGATCATCACGAAGATGGTCGGCCAGGTCGGCCGGCGCATCGACGAGTCCTCGCCGATGGTCGACGCGCGCCTGCCTGACGGCTCGCGCGTGAACGCGATCATCGCGCCGCTCTCGCTCTCGGGCGCGCTGTTGACTGTCCGGCGCTTCGAGGCCGAGCGCTTCGACCTGGACGAGCTCGTGCGCGTCGGCACGTTGAACGAAGAGGCAAGGACGTTCCTCCGCAAGTGCGTCGAGGCGGAGCTGAACATCCTCGTCTCGGGCGGTACCGGCACCGGTAAGACGACCCTCTTGAACGCGCTCTCGGGCGCCGTGCCCGAGTCGGATCGGATCGTCACGATCGAGGACGCCGCCGAGCTGCAGCTGAAGCAGCGGCACACGCTGCGTCTCGAGTCGCGGCCGAAGAACATCGAGGGCGAAGGCGAGGTCACGATCCGCGACCTCGTTCGGAACGCGCTGCGGATGCGTCCCGATCGCATCATCGTCGGCGAGGTTCGCGGCGCCGAGGCGCTCGACATGCTGCAGGCGATGAACACGGGCCACGAAGGCTCGCTCTCGACGATCCATGCCAACTCGCCGCGCGACGCGCTGAGCAGACTCGAGACGATGGTCCTGATGGCCGGCTTCGAGTTGCCGCTGCGCGCGATCCGGCATCACGTCTCGTCGGCGCTCGACCTGATCGTCCAGCTCGAGCGGCTAGACGACGGCAGCCGCGCCGTCACGGCGATCAGCGAGGTGCAGCGGATGGAGGGCGAGATGATCACCCTGCAGAACCTGTACGAGTACAAACTCGACCGCATCGAAGCGGACGGCAAGGTGGTCGGCGCGATCCGGTCGACCGGCTTGCGGCCGTCGTTCCTGCCCAAGTTCCAGCGCCACGGGATCGACCTCCCGGCCGAGACCTTTGGTTCGATGTCCAACGCCGTCTACGGTGCGAACGGTCACGATCCGAACCTCGAGTGGACAAGCCAGGGCCGTCGATGAGACGCGTCGCCCTCCTCCTGCTCGCGGCCGGCGCAGTACTCGCTGCGGCGACCACGGCTCTCGCGGCCACGCCGACCCTGCATGTGACGCCGATCGGGCGGCTGCCGTTCCCCGAGCGCGGCTACGTGATCGACCTGCCGAACGCGGCTGCAGTCGGCCGCGATCAGGTGACGGTCAGGGAGAACGGTGTGACCGTGGGCGACTTCGCGTTCGACGCGCTCTCGACGAGCGGCCTGCGGTACGGAGCGATTCTCGCGATCGATGCCAGCGACAGCATGCGCGGCAAGCCCGAGGCCGCAGCACTGAAGGCGGCGCGCAGCTTCGTTGCCCATCGCGGCCAGACCGAGGCGGTCGGACTCGTCACGTTCAACGGACGCGTCACCGTTGTCCAGCATCCGACGGCTCAGGCCGGCCAGCTCAACGACGCACTGGCACACGAGCCTGCGTTGTCGTATGGAACCAAGATCTACGACGGGCTATGGCGTTCGCTCGACACCCTGCACAGCGGGAAATTCTCGACTGGGGCGATCGTCCTCCTCTCGGACGGCGCCGACGTGGGTAGCACGACCCACCTCCAGAAGCTCGTCGATCGCGCCAAGGGCGAGCACGTCCGGATCTTCACGGTCGGCCTTCGCTCCGGTGCGTTCGACGCCGGCACCCTCAAGTCGATCGCCGACCAGACCGGAGGCTCGTACGCTCAGGCTACGTCGCCGGCCGAGCTGTCGAAGATCTACCAGTCGCTCAGCAACCGGCTCGCGAACGAGTATCTCGTGCAGTACCGCTCGGTTGCTGCGCCGAAGCATCCGGTCGACGTTCAGATCGCGATCGACGGCGTCGGGCGGGCGGGCGATTCGTACACCGCTCCGACCCCGTCCGGGCTCGCGCCGTTCCACCGGTCGTTCTGGTCGAGCTTCCTGCTCTCGAGCCTCTCGTTGCTCCTCGTTGCGCTGGTCGCGGGTGCAATCGTGTTGTTCCTCTTCCGCGCATTGCTCGAGGCATCGCGCTCGAAGGTGGTCGAGCGGATGATGGCGTTCACGGGAGCCGAAGACGTGGAACGCGTGGACCGGTCGGCGGAGTGGAAGCGGCGGACACGCCGCAGCACGGAGCAGGGTTCCGTGATCTTCGGTCGTCTACGTCGTCGCATCGCCGATCAGCTCGACATCGGCCGCATCGACATGTCGCCGACGAGCGTCATCTGGCTGACCGTCGGTGCGACGATCCTCATCGTCTACGTGCTCTCGCTGCTCTCGGGCATCATCGCCGTGCTCGGGCTGGCGACCCCGCTCGTCTCGCGGGCGCTGATTCGGCGGAAGGTGCGCAAGGTGCGTGACGAGTTCGCAGAGCAACTGCCGCCGAACCTGCAGGTGCTCGCATCTGCCCTTCGCGCCGGCCACAGCTTCAACGGCGCCTTCAGGTCGTGCATCGATCACGCACACGAGCCGTCGAAGAGCGAGCTCAGCCGCGCGATCACCGATGAGCAGCTCGGCATGCCGATGGACGACGCGATCCGCCGGGTCTCGGTGCGCATGGCGAGCCGCGACCTCGAGCAGGTCGCGTTGCTGGCAGAGCTGCAGCGCACGACCGGTGGCAACGCCGCCGAGATCCTCGACACCGTCGTCGGGACCCTCCGCGAGCGCGCCGACATCCGGCGGCTCGTCAGGACCCTGACGGCCCAGGGCAGGATGGCGCGCGTCGTCCTGACTGCGCTGCCCATCCTCACGGGTCTCGGATTCTGGGCGATCCAGCCCAATCTGTTCTCGCCGTTCGTCCACGCCGGCGTCGGTCAGGTCCTGTTCGTGATCGCAGCGATCATGGTCGGGCTCGGGTCAATGGTCATCCAGCGCATCGTCGAAATCGAGGTCTGACAGATGATTCTCCTGCTTCTGCTTGCAATCGTTCTGCTCGGCTTTGCGGCGGCGCTCGTCGTGCGTGCGGCCATGGAAGGGCGCGGCGGAAACCGCGACATACTGGCGCAGGTCGGCGCGTACGGCTTCGGCGCCGGTGTGCCGGTTGCGCGCGAACGGCGGCACACCGGTCTCACCTCGTCGGAGCTGGCACAGCGGATCGGCACCTGGTTCGAGGGGCGGATGCCGGCGGAGAAGCTGCGCGAACTGCGCCTCAGGCTCAATGCGGCGGGTCTCTATCGCACCACGGTGACGCGCTACCTGGGCTACCGAGGGCTCGCAGCGATCGGCCTGCCGCTGGTGATCATCTTGCTCGGTCTGCTCGGCGGCGGGGTCGGCACGCTGACGATCGTCGCTGCCTTGATGCTCGGTGGACTCGGCTGGGCGTTTCCGCCGTTCTACCTGACGCGGCAGATTCGCATTCGCAGCGAGAGGATCGACCTCGAGATGCCCGAGTTGGTCGACCTGCTCGTGACCACGATCGAGGCGGGCGTGGGCTTCGGCGGCGCAATGCAACTGAGCTCGCGCCGCGTGCGGGAGCCGCTGGGCGCGGAGCTGCGCCTGACGCTCCGCGAGCAGTCGATGGGGCTGACGATGGAAGAGGCGATGCAGAACATGCTGAGCCGCTGCAACCGGAGCGACTCGATGCGCGCGTTCGTCCAGGCAATCATCCAAGGCGAGACCCTCGGTGTCTCGATCGGCAAGATCCTCCGCGACCTGGCTGTCGACATGCGCAAGCGGCGTCGTCAAAGAGCCGAGGAGCGGGCGCAGAAGGCGCCGATCAAGCTGCTCTTCCCGCTGACGTTCCTGATCCTGCCGGCGATGATGATCGTCATCCTCGGCCCGACGCTCTACTCGCTCGCCCACTCGCTCAGCAGCGGCTTCGGCTTCGGCGGTTGATCCCCCTCGAGGGGCGCACGCAGCGCTAAAGGACGGCCGACGTCCTGCCGATACTGTCGGCGTGTCGACACACGCCTTCATGCTCGTCTTGACGGGCGCGGCCGCGGCACTTGCCGGTTGGATTGTCGTGCGGTTTCCTCGCCTGACGCCGAAGTCCGGGCAGGCCGTCACCATCTGGCTCTTCGGCGCAATCGCACTCTTCCTTGGTACCCCTGCCGCGGTGATGGGCGTCGGCCTGACGCTGGGGGCGTTTGCTGCTGTGTTCCTGATCGCGCTTCCGTCAGCGATCTGCATCTTCCTCACCTGCGCTTGGGTGATGCTGTTCGTGATGCGCGCGATCGCGCCGTACCACCACTAGGTTCGGCCGACCGGGCCTCTGCGTAAGGTCGGATGATGCGGGTGCGGCCGGAGCGCGGGGACGGGTTGGTCGCATTCGTCGTTTGCGGCTTCGCTGCCCTGCTCGTGACGCAGGCCGGTCGCGCGGTCTCGACCGACGGCTGGCTGTCGCTGCTCGGCGGGCGGCTGATCGCGCGCCACGGGCTCCCGTCGCACAACTCACTGACCGTGCTGGGCCACGGGCGACGCTGGGTCGACCAGCAGTGGCTTGCCCAGCTCCTGCTCTACTGGTTCGAGCGAGCGGGTGGGCTGCCGCTCCTCGTCGCACTGCACGTTGTACTCGTGACCGCTGCGTTCGGGGCGGCGGTCGTTGCCGCGCGTCTACGCGGTGCGCGGCCGGCCTCGGTCGCGATCCTGGCGTTCATCTCGGTCCTGCCGCTCTTCGCGACGGCGAGTGTCGTGCGCAGCCAGTCGTTCGTCTACGTCCTCTTCGTCGTCCTGGTGCTGGCGTTGCTGCCCGATCGCGGGCTCGGGGCTTCGCGCATCGCGTTCATACTGATATTGCTCGTCGCCTGGGCGAACCTGCACGGCTCGGTGCTGCTCGCGGCGGGGATTGTCTCGCTCCGCGGAGTCATCGACCTGCGACGGTTCGGCCGCCGGCCGGGACCCTTACTGCTCGTCGTCGCACCCTGGGCCTGCATCTTCGCCTCTCCGTACGCCACTGGTCTGCCGCACTACTACGCTACGACGGCGTTCAATCCGACGTTCGGCCGCTACCTCGCGCAATGGGCTCCCACCGGGCTCTCTGCCGTGTCTGCGCCGGTCTTCGTGCTGGCCCTCGGGATCATCTGGCTGCTCGGGAAGGCGCCCGGCATCTACTTGGTGTTTGAGCGCACATTGCTTGTCATCGCTGTCATCGTGGCGTTGCTCGCAGTGCGGAACTGGCCCTGGCTCGTGCTCGTGGCTCTGATCCTCGTGCCCCGCGGGCTCGACGCGGTGTGGCCCTCCGCGGGCCCGACCCGTCAGGCTGCCGGACGCTCGGGCCCGGCCGCAGCCGTTGCAGGCGCTCTGCTGTTCCTGCTGGGAGTTGTTTCCGGCGTCTCGAGCTTCGATCGCCTGCAGCACGAGTCCTACCCCGCTGCCGCGGCGGACACCGTCGCGGCAGCTTCCCGCGCCCGACCGCACGCTCGGATCTTCGCGAGTGTTCGCCTCGGCGATTGGCTTCTCTGGCGGCATCCCGA
>JBBQQI010000080.1:0-11839 GCA_038216085.1 Gaiellales bacterium
CTCACGGTGCCGCGGCACTTCAGGTCACCGCACTCGCACAGGAACTCGAACTCCGTCGATTCGTCATCGAACGGCCTGGCCGTCTTGGCAATCTCGTCGTTCACGAAACGTTGAACGGTGACACCAGCCTCCCGACCGTAGGGTGGGTGGGGCGGGTTGCCCGTGGCGTCCATCTTTGCTGCCTTCCTCGGTGCATGTCCCGCAACGCTGCTCGCGACGGGAGACGATGCGTCCTCATGCCGTAGCGCTTTAGGCCGGCGGCGGAAGGGCGTTGTATTCAAGAGCCTACAGGTACCTGTCAACACGAAGGCCTCAAGATCAGACAATAACCCTGGCGTTTGCAGGTGTTTCATAGCCCATACGGGATTCGAACCCGTGCCGCCGCCGTGAGAGGGCGGTGTCCTAGGCCACTAGACGAATGGGCCGTGCCGTTCGGACCGCGGGCGCAGTGTAGCGAAGGAGTCTTCGAGGTATCGAGTGTCCGCGGCGGTCAACTGAGGCAGATGCCGGCCAGGTCGAGTCCGTAGACCGGTTGGTAGGTGATGCAGCCGACCCGCGCCGACACGAACACGCGTGCGTTGAGCACCGCGTATGCGGCGAGGGGCGCTTCGGTGCGCGCGACCTCGACCCCGAGCCTCCCGTACGCGCGGTCGCGGGCGAGCCCGGTGAGACGCTGCGCCGCGTCGATCGCTCTGTTGAATCTCGGTTCGGCGAAGTACGAGAGGTTCGTGTTACCGACCGCGCGGATCGCACGGCCGTCCAGGAGCTTGTCGATCAGTCCGTACGGGTCGCCGTAGTCGGGTCGCGCGATCACGTCGGCGATGTCGAATCTCGTCCCCTTCACGGAGGCGAGTGTGAAGCCGCCGACGCCGGGCGACGTGTCGATGCGCACCTTCAGCCCGATCTTCGACAACGCATCGGCGACGAGCACAGCCCGGTCGTGGCAACCCTGGGAACCGCACGAGAGGAATACTGCGTGGCCGCCGCGCAGGTGGCCCCGGGCGAGTCGGCGCGCAGTCGCGAGATCCGGCGCACCGATCGGATACAGATGCTTCGCCTGGTAGCCCGGGAACCCGGGCGGCAGATACTCGTCACTCGGACGCGCGCCGTGTGTGCCGAACAGTCGAGCGAGCGCCGGTCGGTTGAGTGCGTAGTTGACTGCACGGCGGAGCGTCGGGTTGTCCTTGAACAGCGGCCGCTGCGTGTTCAGCGCGAGATAGGCGACGATCGGCTGCTGCACGACGAACAGGTGGCGGCGATCCCCACGAAACTTCGAGGCGAGCGATTCGAATGCCGCTGCGGTGACGACGCCGTAGTCGGCCTCCCCACGTTCGAGCTGCAGCTCGATCTGCGACGGAAATGCACCGAAGCGATAGAGGATCGCGCCGGCATGGCTCCGGCGCGAACCGCCGTAGTAGGGATTCCGTTTCAGGAGCAGTGAGCGTCCGCGCGCGTAGCGCTCGACCGCGAACGGGCCCGCCGACGGGAGGTTGTCGGTTTGCTCGTTGGGCGCCGACGGCGGCACCGCACAGAAGTACGGCAGCGCGAGCCTCTGCGCGAAATCGGGCGCGACGCTCCGGAGCCTGACCGACAGCGTGCGACCGCGCACCCGCCAGGCACTGACCTCACGCAGGTACGGGGCCGCCGGCGAGACGAGCGCGGGCGAGCGTGCGCGCTCGAAGGCACGCGCGAACGACGCCGCCGTCACCGGCGTCCCGTCACTGAAGCGCCAGCCGGTCCGGATCGTGAACGTGTAGGTGCGGCGGTCGGGCGAGATCCTCGGCAGCCTCGTTGCCACCTCCGGGACGAGCCGAGTGCCGCGGTAGCCGGGCTGTGGCGGATAGCTGAGGAGCTTCGCGCACGTCGCGTACTCGAGCTCCCACGCCTCCGTGCTCTGAGCGAGCGCCGGGTCGAGAGTGGCGAAATCCTCGGACTGGCTGACCACGATCGTGCTGCGCGGCGGGGCGCTCTCGCCGCGACCGGCGTGCAAGACGACCCCGAGCAGCGCCAGCACGACGATTGCGATCACCGCGAATGCGCCGACCTCGATCGACGTTCGCACCGTCTCCCTGGTGCGCTTCGGCCGTGGCGGACGCTGCGGCTGTTCCTGCTCCACGTAGGAGTGGTATCAGCGGAGCCGACGCTTCAAGTTAGGCGCCGATTTCGTGCAACAGCGGCTTCGTGTCGAGGGCGTCGAAGCCGAGCCGGACAGCAATCTCCTCGCTGGTCGGCTTCGTGCCCTCACGGAAGAGGTCGCGCAGGAGGTCGCCGGTCTTCGGACTGCGCCACCAGTCGGCACCGATCTCGCCGACCAGATGAGCCCGCAGCTGCGCCGAGCGAATCCATGCACGCAGGTAATCGGCCGAGTAGAAGCCGGCGTCCATGTCGGAGAGGTAACCCTCCTTGCGATAGCGGACACCGGTTGCCTCGGTCAGCAGGCGCTCGTACTCGGCAGCGTCCACACCGTCGCCGTCGAAGCCCGACCAGAAGTCGAGCTCGAACCGAAGCTTCGCCTCGTAGCGGCGGTAGAGGAGCGCCTCGAGGAATGTCGTCGCCTCTGCGTTCTCACGCGCCTGCTCGGGCGAAAGGCCGAAATACAGCTCGTGCCATTCGGGCTCGCGCGAGATCGCCTCGACGATGTAGGAGAAGATCTCCGTCAGAGCGTGATCGCGCGCGATGCGGCGGAAGATGTAGGGCAGGTTCGGGTCGCAACCCGCGTAGTGCAGGGCGTGACCCGCCTCGTGCAGGAACGCCTGGTAGTCGTGCAGCCCGCCCTGCGCGCGGGTGATCAGGTGCACGACCTTCGGCGGGTCGCTCGCGATCACGCAGGCACGCGGTGACTTCTGCGGGCGGTCGTCGAGATCGAGCTTGATGTTCGGCTGGGCGTTCAGGTCGAAGCCGAGTACCTCGAGCGTTTGCAGGCAGATCTCGGTCGCACGATCCTTCGTGTACGTCGATTCGAGTGGCGAGAGCCGGCGCATCCAGGCGGTGTGGTAGCTCGACGGAACCGCTTCGCGCTCGTCTCCGAGCAGGCGTGCGAACCACGTGTCGCGCAGCACGCCATAACTCTGTGTTGAGTCGACACTCGCCTGGTTCAGCGCGCGGGAGAGGTCGTGGAGCGAGATGCCCTTCTCCTCCTCGTTCCGCTCGACCGCGTCTGCGATGCCCGAGTAGTCCGCCGAGAGATCCTCGGTCGCGCGCAAGAGCTCGAGCCGGTCGTCGTTGAATGCAGCGCTTGCCTCGGCCTGAATCGCGCCCAGCTCCTCGCGGTCGGCATACGACGACAGGACGGCGAGGTTCGCCTGCGCGTTTCGCAGCGGCATCTCCTCGCCCTGGAACGAGACGCGGGTCGCAAGCAGCCGGTTCTCCAGCTCGTCCTCGCGCTCAGCGAGCTGAGCCGAGATGAGCCCCGACTCGCACGTCTTGCGCAGCCGGTAGAGAAGCTCACGGCGGTCGCCGCTTTCACCCTCCTCGACCTGGCGCAGGGAGTCGAGCTGCTCGCGGCTGAAGAGATCCGCGAAGCGGCGGACGATCTCAGCCTGCTCCGAGACCTCCTTCTCCCCCACGCGCACCGCGCGCCACTCCTCCGAGCGCTCGAACAGATAGCGCTCGAGGCGCGACTCGAACTCGGTGGGGCTCAGAACGGACGTTGTGCTCACGCGTCAACCTTAGCGAGCCGGCGCGCGATCTCGACGAGTTCGGTTGGCTCGAATGGTTTCGCGAGCACGGTGTCGGCCCGATCGCGGTATTCGTCGATGTCGACCGAGCCCGTGACGAGCACCACCGGGATCCCGGCGCCGCGCAGGCGACCGAGCAGCGGCGTGCTCGCCTCGGATCCAAGGTGGACGTCGAGCAGCACGACGTCGGGGCGCTCGGCCGCAACGGCGGCATCTGCCTCGGCGATCGTGCTCGCCTCGCGGACCGAGAATCCGTCGAGCTCGAGGTTGACACGGGAAAGCATGCGCAACGCAGCATCGTCGTCGACGACGAGCGCTGTGGGCGCGGTAGCGGTCATCGAGGTCAGCGATCGTAACGATACGATCGTGGACGTGACGGCAGGGACCGGCACCGGCGAGCATTATGCGACCGCGGTCGGCGAGCTCTGGGAAGAGCTCGCGCACACGCTTTCGCGCCTCGACGTCGTCGCAGGCGATCCGCAAGGGCTCGACCACGACGGTGCGGTCTACGCGCTCCGCAGGCTCCAGTACTCACTGCACCTGGCGAGTGAGCACGCCTACGGCCTCGCCCCACCGGCCTTCGCGGTGACGGCGCACGCCGAGCTGGCGGACGCCCTCTCGTGCGCACGGGACGCGACCGCCGAGGTCGCGGAGGCGGTCTCGATCTGGGGTGCTGACGGTGTGCAGCCCCTGCTCCACGAATGGCGGGGTGCGCTGTTCCGGGTCCGGCTCGCGCGGCTGCGCCTCGCGCCGACGCAGACCCAACCGGTCGCGCCGGTCGAGCCCGAGCGGGAACCGCTCGCTCGGCCGCTCGTCGCGTTCCTGCTTGCGCTCAGCGGGGCGGTCGCCTTCGTCGGCGGGGCGACGATCGGTCTCTGGCCACTCTGGGTTGCGGGGATGCTCGCCGTCTCCGCTTCGATCCTCGCCTACCGGCCGTAACGCCTCGAACCGTACCCGACCGGGTGGCTCGGCCGTTTACCTATCGAAAATGAGAAACAGCCGCGCTCCCAAACTCAAGGGCGGGCGTCGAGACATCGAGGACACGCACGACGACAACCTCCCGCACCCGACCCTGCAGTACCGCCTGAAGTCGTGGTGCGGGTTTCAGCGGGCCCTCAACCCTCTGGCGCGGCCGCAGCCTCTCCGGCCTCCGAGCCGCCTCAGGCCGCCGAGCTAGAGCTCGCCCGGCGCAGGCGGGCAAGCGACTGCTTGCGTCCGAGCAGCTCCATGCTCTCGAAAAGGCCCGGCGAGACCTTCGAGCCGGTGATCGCAAGGCGGATCGGCGCGAATGCGGCTCGAGGCTTCTGGCCCAGCTCGTCGGCGAGCGCTCGCAGTTCCTCCTCGAGCCGCGCTGCCTCCCAGGGCTCGACCATCTCGAGCCGCTGAAGCGCGGTCGCGCAGGTGTCCGGATCCGCACCTTCAGGCGAGACGTCTTCGAAGAGGAAGCGGACGAAGTCCGGGTAGTGCGAGAACTTCTCGAGCTTCTCCTGCACGAGGGGCACCGTCGCCGTGACCCGCTCCTTCGGCCACTGTGACCCGCTCTCGTCGAGCCACTTCCAGAGAAAGTGCGCGTACTCGTCGGGCTGGAGCTCGCGCAGGTACATGCCGTTCATCCAGTCGAGTTTCTTGTAGTCGAAGGTCGCCGGACTGGAGCCGACACGGTCAAGCGAGAAGCGCTCGACGATCTCGCGCCGCGTCATGATCGTCGTCTTGTCGTCGTAGCTCCAACCGAGGAGCGCCAGGAAATTGAACAGCGCAGACGGCAGATAGCCCTCGCTGCGGAAGTCGTCGAGCGCGACGGCGTTGCGGCGCTTCGAGAGCTTGCGCCCGTCATCGCCGTTGATGTTCGGGAGGTGCGCGTACACCGGCGGCTCGGCGCCGAGCGCGCGCAGGATGTTGATCTGGGTCGGCGTGTTCGAGACGTGATCCTCGCCGCGGATCACGTGTGTAATCGCATCAGTGATGTCGTCGACCGGTGAGACAAAGTTGTAGGTCGGGCGACCGTCGGAACGAACGATCACGAGGTCGTTCAGGAGCTCGTTCTTGAACTCGATCGGGCCGCGCACCGCGTCCTCCCACAAGACGGTTCCCTCGGTCGGCTGCCGGAAGCGGATCGCGCCGTCATCCTCGTAGGCCTTGCCCTCGGAGAGCAGCTGCTGGGCGAGCTCGCGCGCCTTGTCCGCCGTGTCCAGCTGGAAGCGCACATCGCCGTCCCAGTCGAGACCGAGCCAGATGAGCGACTCCTTGATCTGGTCGACGGCCTCGGCGACCTCGCGGCTCGTGTCCGTGTTCTCGATCCGCAAGAGGATCTCGCCGCCGTGCCTGCGCGCGAAGAGCCAGTTGAAGAGGAACGTCCGAACGCCCCCGATGTGGAGGAAGCCGGTGGGGCTCGGAGCCATGCGGACGCGGACGCTCATCGCGCCACTATCGTAGGGACGCGGTGGAATTCGGCGCGCACGTCTCATCTGCAGGCGGCATCGACACCGCGATCGACCGGATCGAGGCAATCGGCGGCGATTGCGCACAGATCTTCACTCAGAGCCCGCGCATGTGGCGCTCGACCAAGCACACGCCGGAATCGATGGAGCGCTTCCGTGCGCGGCGGCAGGAGGCGAAGATCGGCGGGATTGTCTGTCACGCGCTGTACCTCTGCAACCTCGCTGCGCCGGACGACGCGATCTACGAGAAGTCGGTGCAGACGATGCGCAACACGGTCGACGCAGCGTGCTCGATCGGAGCGGATGCGGTGATCTTCCACGTCGGGTCACACCTCGGTGCAGGCTTCGAGGCGGGTCTCGAACGCTCGTCTGCGGCACTCACCCAGATCCTCGAACGCTGTGCGGGCGACACGTGGCTGCTGATGGAGAACTCGGCCGGTGCCGGCGGCACGATCGGCCGCTCGGTGGACGAGCTTGCAATGTTGCTGGAGCGTCTCGACGGTCATCCGAGGCTCGGCATCTGCCTCGACTCCTGCCACCTCTATGCCTCGGGCTACGACATCACGGATCCGGCGGCGGTCGACGCGCTTGTCGCCGACCTCGCTGGGCGGATGGGCCTCGACCGCCTGCGGGCGCTGCACGTCAACGACAGCGCGGCGCCACTCGGCTCGAACCGCGACCGGCACGCGAACATCCTCGAGGGCGAGCTCGGCGAGGGCCTCGGCGCGTTCCTTGCACACCCGGCCTTTCAGGGCCTGTCCACCTACCTCGAGGTGCCCGGCGTCGAGAAGCGGGGCCCGAATGCCGACGAGCTGCGAAAAGTGCGCGATTTGCACGCACGTTGGACCCCCTGAGTCTGACTGCACTCAGACTCAGGTCGGAGCCGTGTCTGACGGAGCCGTGTCTGACACATGCGGGTGTGACAATTCGTCCACAGGCGGCGTATGACATGTGAGATGACCTTCGCGCAAGCTGCCGAGACGCACCTCGACGACGTCTACGGATACCTCGCCTGGTTCACCGGCGACCGTGGCGCCGCCGACGACCTGACCGGTGCGACGTTCGAGCGTGCGCTTCGGCTCTGGCACCGGTTCGACCCCGCGCGCGGCTCCGTCCAGACCTGGCTCTGCCAGGTCGCACGCACCGTCGCACTCGACCACTTCCGCTCGGAGCGCCGCCGCACACGCCGCGAGGAACTGGCCGCGCTGCCGGAACGCGTCGACGAGCGGTTCGCCGAAGGCCTCTCACCCGATCTCGAAGCAGCCCTCGGCGTGCTCACCGCCGGCGAGCGCGAAGTGATCGCGCTGCGGGTCGTGCTGGAGCTCGATGCGGGCACAGCGTCGCGCGTGCTCGGGATCTCGACCACCAACTGCACCACGCGCCTGAACCGCGCGCTCAAGAAACTCGAGGAGGCACTCGATGTCGCAGCGTGACCTGACTGCAGAGCTCCGCACGTCGCGCATCAGCGCCCCGAACGACGTCCGCGAGCGCGTGCGCCTGATCGCCGCCGCCGCCACGACACCGCCCAGCCGCTTCACGTGGCGCCGTGCGTTCGTGGTCGCGGTGCCGATTGCGGCGGCGATCGCTGCCGGGATCCTGCTCATCCACCCGCGGCAGGACCGTGCTTCGACTCGTGACCAGCTGACGCTCCAGGGGACGACGAAGGAGGCCACGCCGACGGCGCCCAATGCGCCCGCGACGAGCGGAGCCGGAGGCGCCGTTGGTAGCGCGGCGGCGCTTGCTCCCGCACCCAGCCGTTCGCGTGCGCAGAACTATGGCGCGACTCTCTCCCTCCGCCTCTCGACACCGGAGCGTGTCTCCGACGGGGTCAAGCGCGCGCTCCGCATCGCCTCGTCGCTCGGCGGTTACCCGACCTCGGTCCACGCGACGAGCCAGAAGCGAAGCGCGTCCGCCGACCTGACGCTGAAGGTTCCGCGCGCGCACGTCCAGCAGGCGATCATACGGCTCTCGGCGCTCGGCACGATCACCTCCGAGCAGGTCGACGTGCAGGACGTGCAGGCGAGCATCGACCAGACCGCAACCGCAATCGATCGCCTCCAGCGTCGTCTGCGCGAGCTGCGCGCCGAGACGCAGACTCCTGCAGTCCAGCGGCAGATCGCGGCCGTCACGACCAGCATCGAGGGCCTCCAGCGCAGCCGGGCCAACGCGCTCCGGACAACGCGCTTCGCGACGATCGACCTCCACCTTGCGACCCCACAGCAGCATGGCGTGCCGGTCAAGCACGGCCACGGGCCGCTGCACGGTCTCGGCGTCGCGTTCCACTGGATCTGGATCGGAGCGGTCTACGCGCTTGCGCTCGGACTGCCGCTGGTCGTGCTGCTCAGCCTCGCCTGGCTCGCTGTCCGCGCGTTGCGGCGCCGGCGCGAGGACGCGCTGCTCAGCTCGCCTTGAGCAGGGCGATCACGCGAAACGCCGGCTCGCCGACGGGAAGCTCCGAGAACTCCGGGTTGACGCAGCCGAGCTCCTCGTCGCTGCGATGCGCATAGGTGCGCTCGACCTCCGCGCGGCACATCGGAAGCGGGCGGCGCAGCGCGCGGATCGCACCGAACCCGGCCGACTGAGCTTCGGCCGCTCGCAGCATGTCGAGGTCGATCTCGACCTCGTAGACCTTCTGCATGCAGCCGACGTAGGTGTGCCCCCACGCCTCGTACGAATAGACAAATGGACAGCCGCGGGAGAGGCACGCGCCCGGGTAGACGACCTTGTCGCAATGAACGTCGCAGCGACGGCACTCCATCTCATCCTGGGGATGAAGTGGGAGCGCGGGGCTGTCCGTTTGCTCAGGTCTCATAGATGCATTGTCCGAGCGTTGACGGATGCCCGCAAGACTTGACTTTTCGCGCTTAAGCAGCTAATCGCCGGACGGCGTTCACGACGTCCATCGGCGTGAAGGCCATGAAATCCGGCTCGATCCCAGGGGTGTCGTCCGCGTTGAACCACAGCGCCTGGACGGTCGTCATGCCCACGTTCGCTGCCCCCTGCACATCGATCTCGAGCCGGTCGCCGACGAACATCGCGTCGGCGGCGTCCACCCCGAGCTGCTCAAGTGCGTGCAGGAAGATCTGGGGCTCCGGCTTGCGAGCGTCCACCTCCGACGAATAAACCTGCAGGTCGAGCAGGTCTGCGAGGCCGAACGCGTCGACGTCCGCACGCAGGAGGCGCGCGGGATCGGGCCACGCGTTCGCGACGACGGCCGTCTTGATGCCACGCGCTCGCAGCGATTCCAGCATCGCAGGCGCGGCGCCAAGCACCTGGTGCGCAGGCCGCCAGACGGCGTGCTCCGCATCGACGAACCGGTCGATCTCATCGTCGGTGACCTCGCCGAGCACGTCACGGAGCAGTTCCGCGTAGTCGCGCTCCTGTGCTGCTGCGATCAGCACGACGTCCCGGTAACGAGCGGTGAACGCGAGCGGATCGCCGGTGCGGCCGATCGCGGCCAGCGCGGCGCGGTGACCGTCCCCGAGCAGCTCGTCGTCCCAGGTGAACTGGACGAGTGTGTTGTTCCAGTCGAAGAGGACGGCCTCGATCACTGCGTGGCTAGGGTAGCTGCGTGGTGCGGCGCATCCTCTGGGGGCTGATCGCCCTGACGCCGATCGTGTTGATCGCGCGCTACATGCTTCACCTCGACGAGCCGACGCTGTTCATTCTCTCGGCGCTGGCGCTGATTCCGCTCGCGTGGTTGATCGGTGAGGCAACCGAGCACGCCGCGGAGCACACAGGCCCAGGAGTCGGCGGCTTCCTGAACGCGAGCTTCGGCAACGCGCCCGAGCTGATCATCGCGCTCTTCGCCGTCGCCGACGGCTTGCCGGGTGTCGTCCGCGGATCGTTGACCGGCTCGGTCGTCTCGAACATTCTGCTCGTCCTGGGCGCCGCGATGATCGCCGGCGGCGACGGCAGGGTCGATACACGCTCGCTCCGCTGGCAGCTGACGTCGGTGTTCGGCGCGGTCGTGCTCCTGTTGTTCGTCTCGGTGCCGTCGTGGGACGGCGGCTCGCGCGAGCGGCACGGACTGTTCCTCCTCTCGATCCCGGTGTCGATCGTTTTGCTCGCCGCGTACGTCCTGATCACGGTGCGAAACCTCCGAATCCACCGCGCAACGGAGCGCGACGACGCAGCCGAGCACGCCTGGCCGCTCCGGAGATCCGTCGGGCTGCTCTGCGCTGCGACCCTGGCGACAGCGTTCGTCTCAGAGACGCTCGTGCACTCACTCGATCACTTCGGCCACGCTGTCGGCCTGAACGAGTTCGTCATCGCGGACGTGATCGTCGCGAGCGTCGGCAACGCCGCCGAGCACGGTGGGGCGATCGTGATTGCAAAACGTGGGAACACAACGCTCGCCACCGAGATCGCGATCACCTCGTCGATGCAGGTGGCGGTGTTCGTGATCCCCGCCGTGTGCCTGCTCTCATGGATCGTCGGCCGGGGGCTGCCGCTCTCGTTCCGCGCGATCGAGATCGTGACGATGGCTGCCGCGGCGGCCTTCGCGACGCTCGTCGTCTGGGACGGCCGCTCGCGCCGCTGGGAGGGCTTCCTGCTGATCGGCGTCTACGGCCTCGCGGTCGTCGCCTACTACCTCGCCTGACGTGTCTCAAGCCTTGAAAGGCTCCTGGGCGCGCGTGAACGCGTAGCCCGCCCAGATCATCCGCTCGCCGTCGACGCGCAGCCGCTCGCCGCGCTCACGCCCGCCGGAGGCCCGCCAGCCGTCGCCGTGGCGCGCGAAGACCGTCTCGCCCTTGCCGGCGGGGGCCGCGGCGACCTTCGCGTGCAGCTCGCCGCCCTGCCACCAGAAGAGGAACTCGTTGCCCTCCGACCACCAGCGCCCGAGCAGCGAACGGACATCCGCGGGCGGTTCGGCCTCGGGGCGCCACGTCTCGATGTCGGTCGGCCAGATCTCGGCTGCCTTCGCGGCGAGCGAGATCGCGAACAGGTCCATGTTCGCGCGCGTACCCGAGTTCGTCAGCCCGGCGGCGCCGATCTTCGTCTTGCGATTGACGTAGACACCGGCGAGGTGCCCTGCCATCGCACCGCCGTGCCCGCCGTAGATCGCGCCGCCCTGGTTGAAGAGCTGCAGCCCAAGGCCCCATGCGAGCAGCCAGTCGTCGGGGTAGTACATGACCTGCGGAAACCACATCTCGTCGACGACCTTCGACTCCAACACCCCGTCGGCACCCTCGGAAAGGAACGTCGCCCAGCGGCCGAGATCCTCGACCGTCGACCAGAGCTGACCGGCCGGCGCGGCGCCCGCCAGGTCGGTCTCGGGCTCCTGCCAGACCGTCCGCGCGTACTCGTCGACGAGGTAGCCCTGCGCGTGTGCGCCCGACGGCAGCCACGACGTGCGCGCGAGGCCGAGCGGGCCGATGATCCGCTCGTCGACGTAGTCCGTGTACGCCCGGCCGCTCGTGCGCGCGACGACCTGGCCGAGCAGCGCGAAGGCGAGATTCGAGTAGTGGTGCTGCTCTGCAGGGCGCGAGACGAATTCGATCGAGGCCATCCCTTCGACAAGCTGCTCCGCGGTCGGCGATTCGCCGGTGACGAACATGTCCCCGACCTCGCGCTGAAGGCCACGACGGCGGCGGCAACCGACGGCAGTCGATCGGCCTGTCGCTCGGCGAGCAGGCGATCGAGTGCCTCAAGCGTGGACATGAGCCCCGAACGCGGCCGGCACGGCTTCGATTGCGATGTCGATCTCGTCGTCGGTGATGT
>JBBQQI010000081.1:0-11643 GCA_038216085.1 Gaiellales bacterium
GTCGCTGCTCGGGCGACGACGATTGCCGAGGTCGAACGGGTTTGCGGTCAGCCCGAAGCTGATGAGTCGACGCTTTCCGCGACGCCCATGGGCGAGCCTCAGCCGAAGAACCGGAACGAACGGAGGCTCTGATTAAAACGAGCACGACGATGGATCAAATGCGAGCAGGGCCTACCGGGGATTGCGCCCGGCTCGAGCCGAGCATCAACCTGAAGGTCTACGGGCACCTGATGAAGGGCGCACTCGCTGAGGCAGTCGAGCTCTACGACCCGCTCGAGCGGATGCCGAGTCAGAGCCTTGTGCACCGCGCGGTAGATCAGCGGTAGATGGAAGCGGCCGGTCTGAGTAGAGAAACGGCCCGGAAGGGCCGTTTCTCTCGTATCACTGCCAAGCGGGCGAAGAGACTCGAACTCTCGACCCTCAGCTTGGGAAGCTGATGCTCTACCAACTGAGCTACACCCGCGTCGTGGGGAGTCTAGCCAGCGCGTGGTGAGGAACGAAACGCCGGGGCGAGGGGCGCGGAGCCGCAGCCGCGCCGCTCACCACGGCAAAGCGCACTCTACGCCCCCGCGGGCGCTCGTTCATAGACCTCGATGAAGCGGAGGTAGTTGCGCGCGATGCTCGACACGGCCGCATCGCGGTCGAATCCGTCGGGATCCGAGGCATATGCCTTGACGGCCTCGGCGAAGATCGAGCGGCCGATCGCGAACCCGATATAGCCGTCGAGGCCCGCCGCGGCGCGCAGCCACTCGTCGACCTTCTCGTCGGAGGCACCGCGCCCCAGCACGACGCACGACACCCGATCGCGCCCGTCGCGCCGCACGAGCTGCGCGATCTCGTAGCACGCCTCGCGGTCTTCGATGCCCTCGATCTTCCAGATGTCAGCCTCGACGCCGCCGTTTTGCAACTGGAGGATCGCCTCCATCATCAGTTGCGGGCGCACCTCGACGTCGTACCGGTCGGTACTGCCGGCGAGCTTTGCGAGCTGCGCCTCCTCGGCGGGCACGAGCAGCTCGAAGAGGTACTTGCGGTGGTGCTGGTGCAACCACTCCGACAGGCGCCGCAGCTTCTCGATCTGCCGCTCGTTCATCGCCTGGTCGCCCTCGGGGTTGTACCGGACGAGCACTTTCGAGAAGTCGGGGTCGAACTCCTCGATCTTCTCGCCGAACGCGTCGCCGTACTCGAAGTCGAACTCGTTCTGGCCGCTCTTCTCGACGGGCATCGCGAGCTTGTAGCCACCTGCCTTCGCCTCGCGCGCGACGGACGGCCCGTACTTGCCGTCGACGAGCACGCCGGCGAACTGCTTCGGCGCCCCCTCCTCGACCGCGCGCTGGAAGCCCTCCCAGATCAGCGTCTTCGCACCCGGGACGCGCTCGACGTCGCCGACCATCTTCTCAAACGATCCGCGATGGTCAAACGCGAGGACGTAGAGGCGCTCGTGGTAGCCGAGCTCGTTCAAACCGATCTCACTCATCAGTATTCCCTCCCTGTGAACTGCCCAAGCTTGCTCAGTTGGTGACGCGCCTCGATCCGGCGAACCGTGCCGGAGCGCGAGCGCATGACGATTGAATCCGTGATCGCGCCACCCGTGACGTAGCGCACGCCGCGTAGGAGCGCGCCGGTCGTGACGCCCGTCGCCGAGACGAACACGTCCTCGCCGGTGACGAGGTCGTCCGTCAGCAAGACGCGATCGAGGTCGTACCCCGCGGCGACGAGCGCAGTGCGCTCTTCGTCGTTGCGTGGCCACAGCTTGCCCTGGATGCCACCGCCGACGCACTTGAGCGCAGCGGCCGAGATGACACCCTCCGGTGTGCCGCCGACCCCGTAGAGCAGGTCGACGCCGGTCTCCGGCCGCGCGGCCGCGATCGCGGGCGCGACGTCGCCGTCGCGAATCAGGTTGACGCGCGCGCCTGCCTGGCGGAGCTCGCCGATCAGGTCGTCGTGGCGGTCTCGCTCGAGCACGACGACGCGAATGTCGGTCGCGCGCCTGCCTTTCGCCTTCGCGACCGCGTTCACGTTCTCGGTCGGCGTGGCGTTGATGTCGATCGCGTCGACGGCGTCGGCGCCGACTGCGACCTTCTCCATATAGACGGCGGCGCCGGGAAAGAACATCGTCCCGCGCTCGGCGAGCGCGATCACCGCAATCGCGTTCGGCTGGCCGAGCGCGGTCAAACGGGTGCCTTCGAGCGGGTCGACCGCCACGTCCACCTCCGGCCCGCCGCCCGCGCCGACGTGCTCGCCGTTGTAGAGCATCGGCGCCTCGTCCTTCTCGCCCTCGCCGATCACGACGACGCCGTCCATCGCGACCGAGTCGAGCATCGCGCGCATCGCGTCGACGGCGGCCTGGTCGGCGGCGATCTTGTCGCCGCGGCCGATCCAGCGCCCGGCGCCCATCGCGGCCGCTTCGGTGACGCGGACGAGCTCGAGCGCGAGGTTCCGGTCTGGACGCTGGGTGCCCACGGCCGCGGAGCCTACATCCGCTCCGGCGCTTCGACCCCGACCAGGTCGAGGCAGCGGGCGATCACCTGCTGGGCCGAGCGGCAGAGGCCGAGCCTAAACGACTGCGCGGGATCGCCGAGCACGCGGCAGGCATGGTAGAAGCGATGGAAGTCGTCGGCGAGGCGGATCGCGTAGGCCGGCAGGAGCTGCGGCCCACGGCGCTCCGCTGCCTCCCGGGCGGTCACCGGGAAGTCGGTCAGCCGCTTGATCAGCTCCTTCTCCTCGGTCGCGAGCGTTCCCGGCGGCGCACCGCCGACCTCGGCGCCCTCGGCGTTTCGCAGGATCGCCGCGATCCGCGCGTGGGCGTACTGCACGTAGTAGACCGGGTTCTTCGCGGACTTCTCCGAGGCCAGGTCGAGGTCGATCTCGATCGTCTGGTCGGGCCCGCGGTTGACGAGGTACCAGCGGGCCGCGTCGACGCCGATCTCGTCCATCACATCGTCGAGGAAGACCACGTTGCCGGCGCGCTTGGACGCTTTCGACGCTTCGCCCCCGCGCGTCAGGTGCACGAATTGGTAGAGCAGCGCCTCGACGCGTTCCGGGTCGTAGCCGAGCATCCGCGCGATCGCGGCGTACCAGCGAGCCGTCGCGTGGTGATCTGCGCCGAGCACGTAGATCGCACGGTCGAAGCCGCGGTCGAGCTTCTCGACGAGGTAGACGACGTCGGCTGCGCGGTAGGTCGGCGTGCCCCCTTTCTCCGCGGAGCGGATCAGCACCCAGTCCTGCTCGTCGCCGTAGGCGGACGAGCGCGCCCAGAGGGCACCGTCTCGCTCGTAGGTGTCGAGCCGCGGCAAGAGCTCGGGCAACCTGCGTTCGAGATCGCTCTGCAGCGCCCAGCTGTCGAAGTGGATGCGGAAGCGGTCCATCGTCTGCTCGATCGACGCGAGCATCTTCGGCACCGGGTCGCCGTCCTGCTGCGCCAGCTCCACGACGTACTCCCCGAGGTACCCGTCCTCGGGCACCGGCTCGCCGCGCCGCAGCGCTTCGATCGACGCGCGGAAACGATCCATCTGCGCGCCTGCGTCGTTGTAGTAGTACTCCCGCTGCACGTCGTGCCCTGCGAAGGCGAGCAGCCGCGCGACGCAGTCGCCGTACGCGCCGTTCCGCGCGGCAGAGACGACGATCGGGCCTGTCGGATTCGCCGAGACCAGCTCGACCTGCACGCGCTCGGGCGTGCTCGTCCAGCCCCCGCCGTAGCCCTCCCCCATCTCCGAGAGTGCGTCGAGAAAGAACGGATCGGCGAGCCTGATGTTCAGGAAGCCCGGCCCGGCAACCTCCGCAGACTCGATCTCGTCGAGAGCGATCACCTTCTGTGCGAGCTCTTCGGCGAGTTCGCGCGGAGGACGGCCCGCGGCTTTCGCCGAGCGCATCGCGACGTTGGTCGCGAAGTCGCCGTGCGTCGCGTCCTTCGGCCGTTCGAGCTGGACCTCCGCCCCGACGACCTCTCCGACGCGCGCGGCGAGCCGCTCGACGGCGCTAGCCGCCAACGGACTCGCGCGGTTCGAACATGCGCTCGAGCTCCCGGATCTCCGTCGGGGAGCCGATGCCGATGATCACGTCGGACTCCTCGAGCATCGTGTCCTTCGAAGGGCGCGGCTCGAGGTCTCGGCCCTGTTTGCGAACGGCGACGATGTACGCGCCCGTCTGCTTTGCGATGTCGAGCTCGCCGATCGTCAGACCCACCGCGCCGCAGGTCGACTTGACGACGATCTCCTCGAACCCGAGCTCCGGCTCGTTCGCGGAGGTGAGCAGGTTCAGGTACGAGGTGACCTGAGGCTTGATCATCAGGTTCGCCATCACGCGCCCGGCCGTCGTGTACGGCGTCACGACGCGGTCTGCGCCGGCGAGCTTCAGCTTTCGCTCGGCGGACTCGCTGGAAGCACGCGCGATCACCGTCACGTCAGGCCGCCGCGACTTGACCGACAGCGTGACGTAGAGATTGTCCGCGTCGTCGTCGGAGGCGACGATCACTCCGCGCGCGCGGTCGAGGCCGGCACTGGTCAGGTCGGCGTCCTCGGTTCCGTTGCCGTCGACGTACAGCTCGTCCTGCTCGCGCGCGATGCCGAGCGCCTCTTCGCTGAAATCCAGGATCACGAACGGCGTTCCCGAGCCTCGAAGCTCCTCGGCCGCGCGCCGGCCGACCCGGCCGTAGCCGCAAACGATGATGTGGTCGCGAAGCCCGCTGATCATTTTGCGCCGCTTCTTCTCCTTGTATGCGCCCCCGAGGATGCCGTGCGCGATCTGATCGAAGACCTGCGCGGCGAGGTACCCAAAGATAGCCACCCCGGTGAGCACGATCCCGACGGTCAGCATCTCAGCGCCGAGTCCACGCGGCGTCGTATCGAGGCCGACCAGAGAGGCGGTGACGATCGTCCGGTAGAGAGCGGCATGCCAGGACTCGTGGAGCACCGCCATGAAGCCGAGAGTGCCTCCGGCGAACACGACCACGATCCCGAGGACGATGGCGATCAGGCGCTTGCGGTCAAAGTCATCCACGGCTCTAGTATCGTCAAGCACCATGGAAGACGGCCAAGAGCGGCAGCTGAACATCCACATGGAGCCGCAGCACCTCGCCGGCGTCTACGCGAACTTCGCGAACATCACATTCTCGGACTACGAGTTCACGATGACGTTTGCCCGCATCGACCACGAGGTCGAGGAGGGAGACGTTCCCGGGGTGGTCGTCGCGCGGGTCAACATGTCGCAGCAATTCGCGCAGGAGCTGCTCGCCGCGCTCCAGGACGCCTACTCGAAGTACGCGACAGTCAAGGGCATCCAGTCGTTGCCCGAGACCGACAGCCGCCCCGACTAAGGATTGCGCTCGCGCCAGCGCTCGGCCATCGCGATGCGCTGCATCAGCGTCGGGTGGTTCTCGAGCCACAGGTAGTCCCAGGCCGGCGGGCTCGGTGCTTCGAGGCTCGTGCGCTGGAAGCTCTCGAAGAGCTTCGTGGCCGACGCGGGATCCTTCGTCGCATTCAGCGCGCGCCAGTCGGCCTCGGCCTCGTAACGGCGTGAGACCGCATTCTCGACCGGAGCCGAGAGCAGAGCGACGACGGCCAGCACGAGGAAGGCGTACGGCAGGTTCTCGGGACGGCCGAGCCCGCCGCGCCGTCGCAGCGCAAGCGCCAGCAACCAGAGCGTCGGCAGCACGAGCAGCGCGGTCCAGCCGATCGCCTTGACGATGTGCCGGCTCCGCACATGTCCGAGCTCGTGCGCGATCACGACATCCTCCTCTCCGCGGGAGAAGCGCCCGTCGAGCAGCGTGTCCCAGATGACGACGTGCGTCGACGGGCCGAAACCGGACGTGAACGCGTTTGCCTGATCGGTCCAGCGCGACACGTCCTGCACGCGAACGGGCGTGCCCGTCACGTGCTCGACCCGTTCGATGCGCTGGACGTCCGCCGCGAGCCGGGGATTGCGCAGCGGATGCGACGCGGCGGCTCCCAGCCAGCCGCCGACGAAGGCGAACGTCGCGGCGATCGCGACGAACACCGGGCCGGCGACGAGCCACCAGCGGCGGAAGCGTCCGGCGGTGCCGACGAGCAGGACGATCGTCAGCATTGCCGAGGCGGCGGTCGCGCCGAGCGCGCCCCACTGCGCGTCGAGCCAGGCGAGCACGTCGAACGGCCCGAGGCCCCAGTGGTGCTGCCACCAGAGCCCGGCGAGGGAAAACGGGAGGCTGACGGCCCACAGCGTCGTCAGGAGCACCATGCCGACGATCAGTGCGCTGCCGATTCGACCGAGCCCCATGCCGCGGACCGTCGCCGGCACCCTGCGCGCCAGGACAACGAGCGCAGCCAGCGTTGTGACCGTGCTCGTCAGCCAGAGCGCTTCCTCGCCTCGCGTGTAGCTCGTCGAGCGTGAGAGTGCGTGCGCGGAGAAGAACCGGTGCTGGTCGACACCCGACAGGGGCAGTGACGGGACGCTCGTGCGCGCGAGCAGCCACACTGCAATGCCCCAGCCCGCCCCCGCGACGGCTAGCGTCACGATCGTCCTCATGCGGATCGCCGTCTTCTCAGACATTCACGGGAATCTTCACGCACTCGAGGCAGTCCTCGCCGAGATAGACGGCGAGGGGGTCGACGAGATCTGGTGCCTCGGCGACGTGGTCGGGTACGGACCGCGCCCGAACGAGTGCGTGGATCTCGTGCGCGAGCGCGCTCGACTGAGCCTGTGCGGTAACCACGACCTGGCCGTGCTCGGCACGCTCGACATCGCCGACTTCAGCGGCGATGCGGCCGCCGCCGCCCGCTGGACCCAGGGTGAACTGGGTGAGGAGCAAGCTGCCTGGCTCCGCGGGCTCGAGGCGAGCGCGACCCGCCGAGACGCCGAGCTCTTCCACGGCAGTCCACGCGATCCGGTCTGGGACTACGTCCTCAGCGAGGAGGTCGCGCTCGCGAGTCTCCTCGAGACGACGGCGCCGATCGTCCTCGTCGGCCACAGCCACGTCGCGCTCGCCCTGACGTGGAACGAAGAGCGGATCGACGGCGGACTTGCTCCTGCGGGCAAGGAGGCCGAGCTCGCGGCCGGACGCTGGCTGCTCAATCCCGGCTCGGTCGGCCAGCCGCGAGACGGCGATGCCCGGGCGGCGTGGCTGCTGATTGACGAGGATGCCGGACGGGGTAGCTTTCGGCGAGCTGCCTATCCGATCGAGCAGACCCAGGCAGAGATCCGGGAGCGTGGGCTGCCGCCTGCGCTGGCGGCGCGCCTCGCACACGGCATCTGAGACTGGCGGAGGGGTTGAGCAACTCGGAGTTGACCGACACGAGATCACAGGGCATCGGGCTGCTCGCCGCCGCTGTGACGGCCGCGGCGCTGCTCGCGGGCTGCGGCGGAGGTGGCGGCGCACACCTGGCAAAGAGCGACGCGGCGCAGCTGATCGCTCTCAGCAACCGCATCGCCACCGAGGCGCCGTGTGCACAAGCCCGCGACATCCGTGCCGTGCGGACGCGTTCGCTGCAGCTCATCAACGCCAAGCGGGTGCCCGCCGAGTTGCAGGAGCCGTTCCTCAGCGGCGTCAACGCGCTCAGCGCGCGGACGCCCGTCTGTGTGCCACCGGCTCCGGCGTCCGATCAGGGCGATTCGAGCGGCGCAGGTTCGAACAACCCAGCGTCCAAGCACCGGCAGGACAACGGCAAGCAGGGCGGCCATGACAAGGGCGGCGGCGATTAGCACCTACCGCGTCGACAAGGAGATCGGACGCGGCGGAATGGCGGTCGTCTATGCCGGCTGGCACGAGCAGCTCGAACGCGGCGTCGCGCTGAAGATCCTCGCCGAGCACCTCGCCGGCGACGCGAGCTTTCGCGCTCGGTTCCTCCGAGAGGCCCGTATCGCCTCGCGCCTCCACCACCCGAACCTCGTGCGCACGTTCGACATCACGGAGATCGACGGCCGGCCGTGCATCGTGATGGAGCTGATCTCCGGCGGGACGCTCGCGGGCAAGAGCCTCTCGCACGAGCAGGCCGCGGCGCTCGCCCAGGGCGTCGCGTACGCGCACGAGCAGGGTGTCGTCCACCGCGACCTGAAGCCCGCCAACCTGCTGCGCGCGGCCGACGGCACGGTGAAGATCGCGGACTTCGGGATCGCTCGGGCCGTCGAGGAGACGATGCTGACCCAGATCGGCACCGTCCTCGGCACGCTCCGTTACCTCGCACCCGAGCAGGCCGAAGGCCGCACGGCCGGCCCGGAGGCCGATGTCTACTCGTTCGGGGTCGTGCTCGACGAGCTGCTCGACGCGAAGACCGCCGCCGATCGCGCGCTGATCGCGCGTTGCCAGGCGCAGCAACCGGGGAACCGGCCCACCGCGTCGGAGGTGGCCGCGACGCTGGCGGGCACCGTCCCCGTCGACGAGGCGGCCGTCACACAGCTTCGCGAGCCTCCGACGCGCGTTCTCGCCAGGCGGAGCATCCGCTCCTGTCGACCGCTCGTGCTCGCCGTCGCCACCGTCGCGGCCATCGTCGTCGCAGTGATCGCGGTCGCCGTCGCAGTGACCGGATCGAACGGCCCGCCGCAGGTCCGGCCGGTGCCGCCCGCCGCATCGACGGCGCAGCAGGCGCGCAACCTCGCGGCCTGGCTGAATCACTATTCGCGTTAGTGCTCTACGCGGAGGCCGACTCGGAGCTCTGCGAGCTACCGAAGGTGATGCCTTCGCGCGCGAGGCCGATCTGGACGTCTTCGCGTGCCTTGAAGATCCGCCACTTGACCGTCGCGAGCGTGATCTCGAGCGAGTCGGCGATCTCGTTGTAGGAGAGGCCGACAACGTCGCGGAGCAGGAGCGCCATCTTCAGATCGACCGGCAGGGCGTCGATCGCGCGCCAGAGGCCGTCGATTGCCTCGACCCGCTCTGCCGGCTGCTCGAGCGCCTCGAGGTGAGGGGCGTCGTCGAGGTTGACCGGCGCATGCGGCCGCCGCTCTTTCGCACGGAGCTCGTCGAGCACGCGGTTCTTCGTGACCTGGAAGAGCCAGGTCGTGAACTTGCACCGCAGCGAGAACCGAGGCAGTCCCTGGAAGACCCGCATGAAGACTTCCTGCGTCAGATCTTCGGCGAGCGACTTGTCCCCGTTGGTCAAACGGAGCACGTAGTTGTAGACCGGCGTCTCGTAGGTGCGAACGATGATGGCGAACGCACGCTCGTCGCCCCGCTGGGCCCTCCTCAAGACGGCCAGATCTGGCTGTGGGAGCGACAAGGAGCCGGAGTATAGCCCCCTTATCGGCGGCGTCCATAGGCCTTACCCAGGGTTTACGAGAGCTTCACCGGTCATGACCAAAGGCGCCTCGATTCCCAGCAATTGCAGGGTTGTCGGCACCAGGTCGGCCAGCTCGCCGCCGTCTCGCAGAGCCGCCCCCGCGACGGTCAGGATCAGCGGTACGGGGTTGGTCGTGTGAGCGGTGTGCGGGCTGACGCCGTCGGCCTCGAGCATCTTCTCCGCGTTGCCGTGATCGGCCGTGATCAGGCAGGCGCCGCCGAGCTCGGTCACCCGCTCGACGACCCGGCCGAGGCAGTGGTCAGTGGTCTCGACCGCGCGAACGACCGCCGGAATCGAGCCCGTGTGCCCGACCATGTCGGGATTCGCGAAGTTGACCACGCAGAACGCATAGCCGTCCCCCACCTCACGGACGACGCGTTCAGCAACCTCCTCGGCCGACATCTCCGGCTTGTGGTCGTAGCTCGGAACGTCGCGGGGGCTCGGCACCAGGTCGCGCGTCTCGCCCGGCCACGGCTCCTCACGCCCCCCGTTGAAGAAGTACGTCACGTGGGCGTACTTCTCGGTCTCGGCGACGTGCAGCTGGCGCAAGCCGTGCTCGGCGAGCACCTCGGCGATCGTCTCGGCGACCGGCTGCTCCGCGAAGACGACGGGAGTGTCGAGGTCTGACGCGTAACGCGTCATCGTCGTCGCGTCGACCTTCGCATCGAGCAGCATCCGCGTCAGCTGGCGGCCACGGTCGGGCCGGAAGTTGAAGAAGATCGCCGTGTCGCCGGGCTCGATCCCGGGTGCTCCCTCGACGACGAGCGGACGGAGAAACTCGTCGGTGATCCCTTCGTCGTAGCTTCGTTGCACTGCCGTGACGATCTCGTCACCCGACACCGGTGTACCCCTGCGGTGAACGACGGCGTCGAAGGCCTCCTGCGTCCGTTCCCAGCGCTGGTCGCGGTCCATCGCGTAGTAGCGCCCGACGACCGTGGCCAGGCGATCCAGCGGCAATTCGGCCAGGTCGTGGACCGCCGAGGTGGGCGAGACGTCACGCCCGTCCGTGAACGCATGAATCCAGGTCTTCTCGGGCGCGAAACGCAACAGTGCCTGCAGATGGTCGATGTGGGAGTGGACCCCGCCGTGGGAGACGAGCCCCAGCAGGTGGACACGCTTCCCGCGTTCGAACGCGGCGCGCAGCACCTCGTTCTCGAAGAGCGACCCGTCCTCGATCGACTTGTTCACGCGCATCAGGTCCTGGTAGAGGCGGCGGCCGGAGCCGATCGTCAGGTGGCCGACCTCCGAGTTGCCCATCTGCCCGGGCGGCAGCCCGGCGGCCTCGCCGGAGGCTTCGATCGTCGTGTGGGGGAATGCGCGCCAGAGCCGGTCGAACACCGGCGTGTCCGCGAGTTCGATCGCGTTCCCCGGCCCACTGGGGGCACAACCCCAGCCGTCGAGGATCACGAGGGCGACTAACGGGAAGCTGCTCGACAAATCGCCGCGAAGGAGTCGACGTCGAGCGCCGCACCGCCGACGAGCGCTCCGTCGACGCCGGGCTGGGAGAGGAGCTCGCCCGCGTTTTCTGGCTTGACCGAGCCGCCGTAGAGCACCGGTGCGTCGAGCACCGACTTGATCGTCTCGTGCGCCTGCCGGGCGAGCTCGGGCGTCGCCGTCTTGCCGGTGCCGATCGCCCACACCGGCTCGTAGGCGATCACCAGGTTGTCGTCGGGCTCGAGCACCGAAAGCTGGCGCCGCAGCACCTCGTCCGTCTCGTTGCCGTTCCGCTCCGCCTCCGTCTCACCGACGCACGCGATCACGTGCAGGCCCGCCTCGAGCGCGCCGGCGACGCGCCGGCCGACCGTTTCGTCGGTCTCGCCGAAGAGCTGGCGCCGTTCGGAGTGCCCGACGAGCGATCCGTAGACGCCGAGCTCGAGCAGCATCCCCGGCGCGACCTCGCCGGTGAACGCGCCCTCCTCGGCCCAGTGGCAGTTCTGGGCGAAGACGCCGATCTCGGTGCCGGCGAGCGCCTGGACGGCGCCGGAGAGCGACACGAACGGGGGACAGACGACGACGTCGACTCCTGCCGGCAGCTCGGCGTCGCGAAGCACGCGGCAGAACGCGCCCGCCTCTGCCGGCCCTTTGAACAGCTTCCAGTTGCCGGCGATCAGCATCGTTCGACGCCGATCCTAATCGGGGATCGCCGCGACGCCCGGCAGTTCCCGGCCTTCGAGCAGCTCGAGCGACGCGCCGCCGCCGGTCGAGACCCACGAGATCCGGTCGGCGACCCCGGCCTGGTGCACGGCTCGCACGGAGTCGCCGCCGCCGACGATCGTGAAACCGCCGCAGTCGGCCAGGGCGTGTGCGACGGCAAATGTGCCTGACGCGAAGCGCGGCCATTCGAAGACACCCATCGGGCCGTTCCAGAACACGGTCTTCGCCGCGGCGATCCGACCCG
>JBBQQI010000082.1:0-11304 GCA_038216085.1 Gaiellales bacterium
TCCCGATGCCGAAGCCGGAGGCCGTGCACCTGCCTTCGACGCAGGGCGTCGCCGCTCCGTACTTCGCGAACTACGTCAAGGAGCAGCTCGTCAACCAGTACGGCGCGAACCGCACCTTCGGCGGCGGCCTGCGCGTGACGACGACGCTCAGGGTCGACCTGCAGCAGATCGCGCGCGAAGCCGTCCGCTCAGTACTGCCCGCGAGCGATAGGGGGCCGACGGCGTCACTCGTCGTCCTCGATGCGCACTCGGGCGCCGTCCTCGCGATGGTCGGCGGCGAGAACTACCACAAGCACCAGTTCAACCTCGCGACGCAGGGCGAGCGACAGCCCGGCTCGTCGTTCAAGCCCTTTGTGCTCGCGACCGCGCTCAAGGACAATGTTGCGCCCTCGAGCGTGCTCACCTCGGCGCCCGTGACGATCAACGCCGACGGCCGCCTGTGGAAGGTGAACAACTACGAAGGCGAGTATCTCGGGCCGATCGACCTCGCGAAGGCGATCGCCTACTCGGACAACTCAGTGTTCTCACAGCTGACGGCAATCCTCGGGCCGCGGAACGTGCGCGACGTCGCCAAGGATCTCGGCATCACGACGAAGCTACGCGGCTACTTCGCGATCGGGCTCGGCGCCGAGCCGGCGACCCCGCTCGAGATGGCACGCGCTTACGGGAGCTTCGCCGACGGCGGCGCGCGCATCGACGGCTCGATTTTCGGGAACACGCCGCGCGCCGTGCAGCGGGTGCGCGACGTGAAGGGGCACATCCAGAGCAACGACATCGTGCGCCATCCCGTCCTCACCTCGACCCAGGCCGAGACCATCAACTCGCTGCTGCAGGGCGTCGTCCAGTACGGCACCGGCAAGGCGGCGCAACTGCCGGGCCGCGAAGTCGCCGGCAAGACCGGCACGACCGAGAACTTCGGGGATGCCTGGTTCGTCGGCTACACCACTCAGCTCGTCGCCGCCGTCTGGGTCGGCTATCCCGACAAGCTGGTGCCGATGACGACCGAGTTCCACGGCAAGCCTGTCGCCGGTGGCACCTTCCCGGCGCTGATCTGGAAGGCGTTCATGTCGAAGGCGCTCGAGCACTTGAAGGCCCCCGCCGAGAGCTTCCAGCCGCCCAGCTACGGCTACGCCTCGCCCGTCACCGTGGTCAACCGCGGCGGGGTGCTGCAGCGCGACGACGGCGTTTGCCGCAACACGGTGCAGCTCGAGTTCTTCGGCGGCACGGGCCCGCAGCATGTCGCGACCTGCAAGCCGAACGAGGTTGAGATCCCGGAGGTGATCGGCCAGCCGCTCGCGACCGCCAAGGCACGCCTCGAAGGGCAGCCGCTGACGCCGTCGGTCGTCTACAAGCCCGCGCGAACCGGCGACCGGCTCGGCTACGTGGTCGGGCAGGTTCCGAGGAAGGGAACGGCCTCGGCCGGCGACCGGATCACGCTCATCCTCCCGAAGTCGCTGCACGGCGCGGTCCCGCGGGTGGTCGGGCTCTCCGTCGCCCGCGCGCGGGCGACGCTCGCGCGCCTGAAGCTCGACGTCTCGGTCGACGGCGACTCGCACGGCACGGTGGTCAAGCAGTCCGTTCCCGCGCACACCGCGGCAGAGGCCGGGCTGAAGATCACTCTGACCGTAAAGGCCGGCTGAGGAACCGCGAGCCGGCAAGGCCGTAGCGCCACCGACGGTCCGCCGCCTTCGTGATCCCGATCCTCGTCCCGGTCGCGACCTCGACCTGACCGCGGCGGTCACGCAGCTCGAACGGCGGCCGGTCGAGTGGCAGCCCGTCGTGCTCGCGCGTGACGCCGAGTGCCTGGCAAAGCCGCCCCGGACCGCTGCAGAGGAGGCTCGCGTCGGTGACGCCGCGACGCAACGCCATCGCCTCGAGCCCCTTCGTCGGCTCGAGCGCGCGGATCAGCACAGCGCCCGCGACGCCCTCTTCGCAGCAAACAACGTTCATGCACCAGTGGATCCCGTAGGAGCGGTAGACGTAGAGGCGACCGCCCGGCAGGAACATCGACGCGTTGCGGGCTGTACGGCGGTTGCCGAACCCGTGTGAGGCCGGGTCCTCGTGGTCGTAGGCCTCGACGTCGACGATGATTCCCCCCACGCCGTCGACCGTCAACTCGGCGCCGATCAGGTCAGGCGCGACCTCATGCGGGCTACGTCTGAGATTCACGACTGTCGTATCTCAGGAAGCCGGGCAGCGCGAGCGCCGTCGCGACGCAGCCGACCACGCACAGCACGCCGCCCGAGACGACCGAGAACCGCAGCGAGGTGAACGAGGCGAGCACGCCGGCCTCGAGGTCGCCGAGGCTCGGTGCACTCGCAACCTGTGCGAACTCGATTCCCTGCAGCCGGCCGAGGAGGTGCGGCGGTGTCGCCCGCATCAACATCGTGCTGCGCAGAACGGCGCTGAAGAAATCGGCCCCGCCTGCGAGGGCAAGCAGCACGAGTGCCGGCCAGAGAGAGGTCATAAATCCGAAGGCCGCGATCGCGACACCCCACCCGCACGCAGCGATCGTCACGGCGAGGCCCTGCCGGCGCACGTGCGATGTCCACCCCGAAAGCAGCGACCCGACCAGCGCGCCGGCGTACGGCGCCGAGTAGAGGAACCCAACCGTCGACGCATCACCGCCGAGCCGGTGCAGTGCGAGGGCCGGGAAGAGAGCGGTCGGCATTCCGAAGACCATCGCGCTCGTGTCGACGGCGAAGACGCCAATGAGCGGCTGTCGCCCTTTCAGGAACCGGAAGCCGTCGAGGATCGAGCGCAGACTCGGCCGGTCGGCGTCTTCGATCGGCGCCAGCTTCGGCAGCAGCCAGATGACGACGAACGACGCCGCGTACGTCGTCAAGTCGATCCCGAAAGTCCAGGGAACGCCTGCGACGGCGATCAGAATGCCCCCGACCGCCGGGCCGCCGACGGCGGAGAGCGAGTTGTAGACGCTCGTGAGCGCGACGGCCGCCGCTATCTCCTCGTCCGGAACGAGCCGCGGCGTCAGCGAGCTCATCGCGGGCCTCCCAAGACTGAAGATCGCGACCGCGACTGACTGCAGCACGAAGAGCGCCCAGATCTGCGGGTGTGCGAGCAGGGAGTTGAGCAGGAACCCGCCGGTCACGACTGCCATCCCGGTCTCGGTGCGCAGGAGCACCGAACGCCGGTCGTGCGCATCGGCGATCGCACCGCCGATCAGCGGCACGACGAGCAGCGGGATCAGCGAGGCGAGGCCGAGCAGGCCGACCATCGCGGTCGAGTGGGTGAGCGTGTAGACCTGGTAGGGGACCGCGACGATGCCGATCTCGCCGCCGACCGTCGAGATCGCCTGGCCGATCCAGAGGTTGCGGAAGTCGCGGTGCCGAAACGGGCGTGTGTCGACTCGCAACAGCGCGAAGACGCTCTTACGCCCGCCGGTGTGCATCGGATCGATCGCCATGCGCGACCGAATCTAACTGGACGAACGAACGGTGCTTTACAAGGCAGCGCGAAGTGCTTCGGCGACGCGTTCCTGATCGCCGCGCTCGAGCCGCGCGTGGAACGGGAGCGCCATCGTCCGCGCGCTGCAGTCCTCGCTGACCGGCAGCATCCCTTCGCCGAAGCCGTAGCGGTCGCGCATGTACGACTGCAGGTGGATCGACGGCAGGTAGGGCGCAGTCGCAACACCCTGCTGCGCGAGCCGCGCCATCACGCCGTCGCGGTCGACGCCGGCGGGAAGCTTGACGACGTAGACGAACCAGGAGCGAATGTGATCGGCGTCGTCGGCGAGCGGCGTCTCGACGTCGATCCCGGCGAGCAGCTCGCCGTAGACGGCCGCGACCTGTTTGCGCGCGTCCAGGATCCGATCGAGCTTCTCGAGCTGGCCGATCCCGAGCGCAGCGGAGATGTCGTCGAGGCGGTAGTTGTAACCGAGCCTCCCGTGCTGCAGCCAGCTCGACGTCTCGAGCCTCCCCTGGTTGCGCAGCGAGGTCAGGAGCTCGTGCTGTTCGGCATCGTGCGTCGTCACCGCCCCGCCTTCGCCGGTCGTCATCTGCTTGTTCGGATAGAACGCCCAGACCGCCGGGTGACCATGCGAGCCGAGCGGTTTGCCCTTGTACCGGGCGCCGAGCGCCTCGCAGGCGTCTTCGATCATCGCGAGGCCGTGCCGCTCGCAGAGCGCGAGCAGTTCGTCGTACTCGGCCGGGTAGCCGAAGATGTCGACAGCGACGATCGCCTTCGTCTTCGGTGTGATCGCGGCCTCGACCGCCGCCGGATCGAGGTTGAGCGTCTGCGGGTCGATATCGGCGAACACCGGGGTGGCGCCTTCGTAGATCGCACAGTTCGCAGAGGCGACGAACGAGTACGGCGACGTGATCACCTCGTCGCCGGCCGTCACGCCGGCGTGCCGCATGCAGAGATGCAGGCCCGCTGTGCCGGAGGAGACCGCCGCGCAATGCGGAGCGTCGACCGCGTCGGCGAACATCGACTCGAAGAGCGGCCCGGTCGGGCCGAGCGAGAGCCAGCCCGAGCGGAGCACCTCGAGCACGAGCTCCTCGTCGCGCTCGTCGATCCACGGCGCTGAGAGGTTGATCCGGTCTGTCGCCGTGCTCACGCGGCTCAACTGTGCGCGAGCTGCGGGACGGGGTCGAGCCACTGCGACCACCGTTCGCTCTGGCCGCGCACCGTCTCGAGGTACGCCTTCTGGAGCACCATCGTGATCTCGCCCACGCCGAGCTCATGGTCGTCGATGGCCCGCAGTGGCGTCACCTCGGCGGCCGTGCCGCACATGAACACCTCGTCCGCCAGATAGAGGTCGGAGCGGATGATCGACTTCTCAATCACGGTGTAGCCAAGGTCCTGCGCGATCTGCGTGACAGTGTCACGGGTCAGGCCCGGCAGGATCCCGGTCGCGAGGTCGGGCGTGTAGAGGACGCCGTCACGCACGATGAAGATGTTCTCGCCCGAGCCGTCCGCGACTGTGCCCTCCGGCGAGAGCAGAATCGCCTCGTCGTAGCCGGCGTTGTTCGCCTCCGTGACCGCGAGCATCGAGTTCAGATAGACGCCGGTCGCCTTCGAGACGTGCGGGACGATGTTCGGCGACACGCGCTGCCACGAGGAGATCTTCGCGGTGATCCCGTTCTTCAGGCCTTCCTCGCCGAGGTAGGAGCCCCACGGCCAGCTCATGATCACGGTCTCCACGGGGTTGCCGCGGGCGGCGACGCCGAGCTCGCCGTAGCCGTAGAACGAGATTGGCCGGATGTAGCACTCGGGCAACCCGTTCGCGCCGAGCAGCTCGTTCGTCGCCGAGCAGAGATCGTCAACCGAGAACGGGATCTGCATGTACAGCAGGCGCGCCGAGTTGTGCAGCCGTTGCATGTGGTCGCGCAGCCGGAATACCGCCGGGCCCTTTGGCGTGTCGTAGCACCGGATGCCTTCGAAGACGCCCGAGCCGTAGTGCAATCCGTGCACGCCGACGTGGAACTTTGCGTCAGCCCAGTCGACGAGCTCGCCGTTCATCCAGATCTTCTCCGTCTCCTGCACCGTCTGAGCTCCTTTTCGCCGGACGCCGGGGCGAACGCAGTTTACCCGCGGGAGACGAGGTCGAGGATCCTCGCCTGCGAGAGCCGTTGCAGCTCGGCCGGGCCGAGCGAGGCCATGTGCGAGGTCGAGCCGGCCCCGATCCAGACCAGGTCGTGCTTGAAGAATCCCCGGTCCATCACGGTCTGCGTGACAGCCCGCAGTGGAAACGGGGCAACAGCACCCGGCTCGAAGCCGGTCGCGTGCACCACCTCCTGCGGCCGCGCGATCCGGACGTCCCGGACCGCGAGAGCCGTGGCCAGGACATGCTCCTCGACCCGGTGATCACCGGGCACGAGCGCCAGCACGTAGGCGCCGTCACAGACGAAGACGAGTGACTTGACGATCTGCGAGAGCTCGCACCCGATCGCGCGCGCCGCCTCCCTGGCGGTCGGCGTGCCCGAGCCGAACTCCTCGATTCGCGCCTCGACGGCGGCTGCCCGGAGGATGGTCGAGACACGTTCGACGGGCTCGGGCCAGGGTCCAGGGTTCAAGCTCATCTGCGGCTACTGGATGACGTAAGCCTCGTCGACGCCCTCACGGAGGCGCGCGACGAGGTCGGCCGGGGCGGGAGTGTCGATCGAAAGCGCCATCAGCGCTTTCTCGCCCTCCCTGTTGCGAGAGACGGCCATGTTCGCGATGTTCACGCCCGCCGCTCCGAACAACGTGCCGACGCGCCCGATCACGCCGGGCACATCGTCGTAGCGAAGCAACACGAGCCGCGGGGCGAGCTCCATCTCGAGCTCGAAGCCGAGCGCCGAGACGAGCCAGTGACGGTCGTCGTTGCCGATCGTCGTTCCGGCAACACGCGCATCGTCCGCGGTGATCGCGACGAGGTTCGTGAAGTCGCGCGAGGAGCGCCGCTTCTCCTCGACCACCTCGATCCCGCGGTCGGCCGCAACGAGCGGTGCGTTGACGTAGTTCACGGGCTGCTCCGTGTGCCCCTGAAACGCCCCGTTCAGCGCAGCGACGGTCAGGAGGCGCGTGTCGTACTCGGCAAGCTCACCGTAGACCTCGACCGTCAGCTTGCTCACCTCGTTGCCAGCGAGCTCCATCGCGAAGCGGCCGAGCTTGGCGGCGAGCGGGATGTACGGGCCGAGCACCTCGAGATCGTCGGCGCCGACGGTCGGGATGTTGATGGCGTTCGAGACGAGGCCGCCGTCCAGTGCCGCGGCAACCTGCTCGGCGACGATCACACCCGCCCGGTCCTGTGCCTCCTCGGTCGAGGCGGCGAGGTGCGGTGTGACGACGATGTTCGGGGCGCGGAGCAGCGGGCCGTCGTAGGGCTCCTTGACGAACACGTCGATCGCGGCGCCCGCGACCTTCCCCGATTCGAGCCCCGCGACGAGCGCCTCGTCGACGAGCAGCTCGCCGCGCGCAGCGTTGACGATGCGAACACCGTCGCGCATCTTCGCAATCGCCTCCGCGTTGATCGCGCCACGTGTCTCGTCGTTGAGCGGCAGATGCAAGGTCAGGAAGTCCGCGCGGGCGAGCACCTCGTCGAACTGCGCGCTCTCGACGCCGAGCTCGCGGAAGCGGTCAGGCCCGACGAACGGGTCGTAGGCGACCACCTTCATCTGCAGGCCGAGCGCGCGCCGCGCGACCTGGCGACCGATGCGGCCGAACCCGAGCACGCCGAGCACCTTGTCTGCCAGCTCAACTCCTCCCCACTTCGAGCGCTCCCACCGTCCCGCGACGAGCGCGCCGTGCGCCTGTGGGATGTTCCGCGCGAGCGCGACGAGCAGGCCGATCGTATGCTCGGCTGCTGAGATCACGTTCGACTCGGGCGCGTTCGCGACGACGATGCCGCGGCGGGTCGCGGCATCGACATCGACATTGTCGACGCCGACACCCGCGCGGCCGATCACCTTCAGACGGTCACCACGGGCAATCACCTCGGCAGTCACCTTGGTCGCAGACCGAACGATCAGCGCGTCGTAGCGCCCGATGATCTCGTCGAGGGGCGAATCGGCGTCGACGTCGACATCGAACTTCGACCGCAGCAGCTCGATCCCGGCGTCCGCGATCGACTCGCGAACCAGAACCTTCGCTTTGGCCATCAGGCCGGAACGGGCGTTTCGTACGCCTCGAACGCCCGGGCAACGGCCACGCCACGCTCGATGTCCGCGCCGAGCTCGGTCAGCGACAGCTCGACTGCCGCGAGCGCGGTCGCGATGTCGAAGACGTCGAACCAGCCGATGTGCCCGATCCGGAAGATCTTGCCCTTCAGATGCTGCTGCCCCGGCGCGAGCGTGATGCCGTGCTTGTCGCGCAGGTGCGTGAGCAGGTCGTCGCCGTCGATCCCGTCGGGTGCGCGCACCGCGGTGACGACCGCCGCGCTGTCGTCGTCGGGCGAGAAGAGCTCGAGGCCCATCGCCTTGATGCCGGCGCGCGTCGCGCGACCGAGTCGCACGTGGCGCTCGAACGCGGCGTCGAGACCGTCGTCGAGAATCAAACCGAGCGCGACGTCGAGGCTTCGGATCAGCGAGACCGCCGGTGTGAACGCCGCATCGAGCTTGTCCTGCGCCTGCTTGTTCGCGCGCCAGTCGAAGTAAAAGCTGCGCGAGGGCTTCGCGCGTGTGAGCACCTGCTCGGGAACGGAGGTCATCGCGAGCCCGGGCGGGCTCATCAGCGCCTTCTGGGAGCCCGAGATGACGACGTCGATGCCCCAGGCGTCCGTCTCGAGTGCAACTGCGCCGAGCGAGGAGATCGCATCGACGACGAGCGTCGCGCCGCCAACGGCTTCCTTGACCGCGCGCACGTCGGAGACGACGCCGGTCGAGGTGTCCGATTGCTGGCAGAGCACGAGATCGACACCCGACTCGCGGACGGCAGCCCCGATCTCTTCGGCGTCCGGCACCTCGCCCCACTCGTAGCGGATCGCCTGCACCTCGACGTCGTGCTGCTCGCAGATCGCAATCCAGCGCTCTCCGAAGGAGCCGTGACTGACGACCGCGACCCGGTCGCCCGGCGCGCAGAGGTTCGCCACGGCGGACTCCATCGCGCCACTGCCCGACGCGGTGAACAGCAGCACGTCGGACTCGGTGCGGAAGACGCGCCGCAGACGCTCGAGCGTGCTCGCGTAGAACTCGCGGAAGTCGGCGCCCCGGTGATGGACGATCGGCAGCACGCCGGCCGCCAGCACCTCGGGCGGCACGGGCGTCGGGCCCGGCGTGAACAGGTAGCGCTTCTCCACATCGGCCACGATACCGACAGCAGAGGTCGAGGTCACTTCAGAAGATGAAGTTTTGGACGCCGTTCAGCGGTGGCCGTCGAACGAGAGCACCTGCTGATACGTCGGACGGTTCGTCCAGCGCATCGTCACCGGCAGGAGCCCGGGCGCGAACTGAATCCGTTCCTGCACCGCGTCCGAGCGCCAGGCGGCAGGGTCGGCGCCCTGTGCCGCTGCGAGCCCGTTGCCGGCAGCGTCGATCGCAGCCCAGAGACCCTTCGAACAGGCCGTGACGTCGCCTCCGCCACAGAAGCGGTTCGCATACGAGCCCGTCAGGGGCGACCCCAGCAGAGCTGAGAGATCCTTGTCGAGATAGCCGTACCAGCCCTCGATGTAGGCGGATCCGTTCACGTTCGGGGTGTCGTCGCGCGCCATCAGCGCGGCGAGCCGGTCGGTCAGGGTACCGAGGACAGGAGCAAGCGCTCCGTCGGCCAGCTTCGCCCAGGCCGCATCGAGGATCGCCGCGCCCGGATCGTCGACCTTGCCGTCGAGGTTGCGATCGAGGCGTGAGGCGCCGGCTCGCACCCACGCGGTGACGAGATTCGCCAGCTGCTGGTCGCGCGGCGTCGGGGCGCCCGTCCGAAGCAGCGCGGTGAGGATGATCGGCCAGACCTCGACGGCGCGGAGGTCCTGCGTCGCCGCTTTGTTCATCGTCCGCACGAGGTCGACGACGCTCACCTTGCCAGGGCCGACACCGCGCGAGAGGAGCAGCGAGCGATGCACAGGCCCGTAGGCGAAGTTGTCGTCGGCAGAGGCGAAACCGGGAGCCGGCTTGTTGTTCCAGTTGACTATCTGCCCGCTCGCCGGGTCGATCGCCTGTGGATGAGCAGCCGGAGCGAGGAACCCGCGCCAGTCGTACTCGCCGGTCCCGCTGGTCGGCAGCCCCGGATCGACGCCGGGCGCACGCACGGGCAGCCGGCCGGCCGAGACAAACGCGATGTGCTTCGCGTCGACGTAGAACCCGTTGAAGCACATCTCGAAGCGCGAGATGTCGTGCGTGAACTGCTGTGGTGAGTGCAGCCGTCCCGTCGAGAGCGCATACACATCGAGCGCCGCCTTCAGCTCACGTCCGCGTGTCGAGCGGAGCTGTGCGAGCGCGACGCGCTTGCCGGCAACGTTCCCGTACCCGACCACCGGGCCGTGCACCGTCTCGTAGAACACGACCGGGCTCGCGCCGCCGGGCGTGACGATGCTGCCGGCGTCGAACCGCGTCATCGCGGTGCAGGTGCCGTGGTAGAGGTAGTGGAGGGCGTCGCCACCGCAGAGCGTCTCTGCGAACTGGTCGATGTTGTCGGACTGCGACGAGGTGAACGACCAGCCGTAATCCCGGCCGCGGCCGATCAGCACGTTCGGGATGCCGGCGAGCGAGCCGCCGCGCACCGAGACGCCCCCGCCCTCCATGTCGACCTCCCAGAAGAACTCGGGGTAGAAGTAGCCGAGCTGCGCCCCGGCGACCATGATCGGGTGCCCGGTCTGCGAGCGCTTCGCCGAGACAAGAATGGCGTTCGACATCGAATGCAGCGGTGCGGGCGCGCTGACGCTCGCGTCGTCGACGACGGCGTTGCCCGCTCCCGGCGCGCCGGCGGACTGCGGCCCGTACGGGAACGCGGTCGCGAGTGTCGTCGGCGCAGACCTGTCGTTCTGCTCGCGTAGGTCGTTGAAGATCGAGAGACCCTTCGCCGAGCCGAGCTTCGACTGCAGCGCCGAGAGGAACTCGGCGCGCCGCGTCTCGTCCCCGCCGCCGGCTCCGAAGCGGGCGCCGAGCAGGCACGTCATCGCGACGACGTCGTTCCTCGTCCACGGCGGCACATCGAGATTCGCGCCCTTGCGCTGGGCATTGATGCCGGCGATGTACGCATCGACGTCGGCCAGCTCTCGCTTGCCGATCGCACCCACGAGCAGCTTCAGCTCCTCCGCGATGAACGCCTCACTCTGCGCGCTCGGCTTGAACTGCTTGCCGGAGAGCGCGACCGAGAACGCGTTGAAGCCGGGCGCGTCGATGCACGCGAGCCGGCCCGGGAACCGCGCAAGCTCCATCAGGACGCCGCGATCCTCTGCGGCCGCGAACCCGGTCCCGTAGAAGACGTCGGTCTCGGTCTTGCCGAAGACGTGTGGCACGTCAAAGCTGTCGCGCAGGATCCGCACGCCGCGCCCGGGGTGCTCGCTGCGGACGGCCTTCTCCTTGCCCGTCCACAACGGCTCGGCCTTGAAGTCCTTCGCGACGTCCTTCGCATTGACCTTGTCGAAGAGCGGCGTCAGCGCGTCGTAGAGCACCGCCTGGTCACTCGAGTGGCGGTTGATGTCGATGCCGCCGTAGTTGCCCGGCGGCAGGATGTCCCGCGCGACGAGAGCGTAGTCGTGTCGTGGAGAGGCGCCAGCGCCAAGAGCCGCTGCGAGCGCGAGGACGACGATGGCTCCGAGCGCCTGCTTCACTCGGGGAGCACACTATCGGCGTGGACGCGCTCCTGTCTTTTGCCGCCGCGCTGCTCAGCCTCCGGCTCGCCGGGCTGCTCCTACGCGCTCGGCGCCTC
>JBBQQI010000083.1:0-10952 GCA_038216085.1 Gaiellales bacterium
GCGCATCGTCGAGTCGTTCTCGCCGCGGGGCGTCTCCTACAGCGCATATGCCGACCAGGCGATCGCAACCGTCGACCGCGGCGACGCTGCTGCGGTATTCCTTCTGCAACCGGTGACCGTCGAACAGGTAGCCCGCTTCGCGCACGCGGGGGAGACGATGCCGCAGAAATCGACCTTCTTCTTCCCGAAGCTGACGTCCGGCCTACTCTTTCATCCCGTTTGACCGATTGGACGGCCGAGATCAGCTCGTCGTTCTGGAACGGCTTGCTGATGAACGCCTGTCCTCGTGGGTCAGCTCGGCGGCGTCGAGCACGTCGTCGGTGTAACCCGACACGTAGAGCACCTTCATGCCTGGCTGATCCTCGCGTTCTGTAGGACCTCGCAGGTCAGCGTACGGACAATCTCCCGGTCATCGGCGATCAAAATGCGGGCGCTCGACCGTCGCTGCACCGGAGCGGCGGGCTGTGGGGCTTCAGCCGAGCTGACAGTCCCAGCCCCCGGCAGCACGATCTCGGCGACCGTGCCCTCGCCCGGCTCCGATGCGAGCGTCAGCGACCCGCCGAGAGCGTCGACAACCCGAAGACGACGGCCAGGCCGAGGCCGGTTCCCTCGCCCTCGGGCTTCGTCCGCGGGCGTTCATCTCCGGAACGGCGTAGCCCGCTCACCCCTCTTCGCTACGCTCGAGACGTGCCGACGCAGGAGCAGGTGACCGAAGCCCTCGGCCGGGTCATCGACCCGGAGCTGCGTCGTCCGGTCACCGAGCTCGACATGGTTCGAGCGATCGAGATCGCCGGCGGGAACGTCATCGTGACGATCGCGTTGACGGTTGTCGGCTGTCCGCTCCGGTCGAGCTTCGAGGATCAAGTGCAGGAGCACGTCGCGCCGCTCCCCGGGGTCAGCTCTGTCGCTCTTCGCTTCGACGTGATGACCCCCGACGAGCGTGCCGCGCTGACGACGAAGCTGCGCGGTGGCGCCGAGGTGCGGGGCGTGCAGCTCCCGGTGACGACCCGCGTGCTCGCAGTCGCATCGGGCAAAGGGGGTGTCGGCAAGTCGACGATCACCGTGAACATCGCGGCGGCGCTCGCTGCGCTCGGGCGAGAGGTGGGGATTCTCGACGCAGACATCTACGGACACTCGATCCCGCACATGCTCGGGATTCGGCGCAAGCCTGTCGTCGTCGACAAGATGATCGTTCCGCCGGTCGCACACGACCTGAAACTGATGTCGATCGGGTTCTTTCTCGACGACAACCAGCCCGTGATGTGGCGCGGCCCGATGCTGCACCGTGCCTTCGAACAGTTCCTGCAGGATGTCCACTGGGGAGACATCGACGTGCTCCTCGTCGATATGCCGCCCGGCACCGGGGACGTATCGATCTCGCTCGGGCAACTACTGCCGCGCGCCGAGACCGTCGTCGTCACGACGCCACAGCCGCTCGCCCAGGAGGTCGCCGCACGCGCTGCGACGATGGCGCAGAAGACAGGTCTACGCGTCTCGGGCGTGATCGAGAACATGACGTCGGAGGTCTTCGGCTCCGGCGGGGGCGAACGCCTAGCGACGGAGCTCGGTGTCCCGTTCCTCGGCCAGGTGCCGCTCGACGCCTCGCTCCGAGAGGCGGGTGACGACGGTGAGCCGCTCGTCACGCGCGATCCGGAGGGCGAGACTGCGCAGGCGTTGATCGAGATCGCCCGCGTGCTCGACGAGGCGCGCACGGGCGGGTTCACGCGCACGTTGCCGCTCGTCTCCTGACGTGCAGGCGGCCGCGTTCTTCGACCTCGACCGCACGCTGATCCGGCGCTCGTCCGTGCTGGCGCTCGCGCCTTCGCTGCGTGCACGCGGGCTGATCTCGCGGCTCGACCTCGCCAAGTCGGCGTTCTGGCAGTTGCTCTTCGTCGCGCATGGTGCGAGCGCCGAGCGGGTGAGGTCGGCCTCCGAAGACGGCATGAAGATCCTCGCCGGCTTCTCTGTCGAGGAGATGCAGTCGCTCGTCGGCGACGCGATGGAGCCGGTGCTCCGGCCGCTCGTCTACGCCGAGCCGCTGCACCTCGTGCAGCGCCACCGAGAGCGCGGAGAGAAGGTCTACATCGTCTCGGCCACGTTGCAGGAGATCGTCGAGCAGATCGCGGTCGACCTGGGATTCGACGGCGCGATCGGCTCGACCTGCGAGATCGTCGACGGCACGTACACAGGCCGCTCGCTGCGCGCGGCACACGGCGAGGGCAAGGCCCGAGCGCTGCGCGAGCTCGCCGAGACCGACGGTCTCGACCTCTCGGCGTCGACCGCGTACTCCGATTCCTATACGGACTTGCCGTTTCTCGAGGCGGTCGGCCATCCGGTCGCCGCCAATCCCGACCGGAAGCTCCGCCGGCTCGCCCGCGCGCGCGGCTGGCCGACGATCAGGTTCTCGGATCGTGCTGCCTGACGAGGCACGGCCACGCCTCGCGGCGCTCGGTTTCACGCCCGCGGACGTCGAGACGCTTGCGCTCCACTTCCTCGACGCCGAGCGCCGCGGCCAGCTCGGGCACGGGCTCTCGCGCGTCGAGTGGCTCGAGACGTGGGGCGACCTACCGACAAGCGCACGGCCCCGCCGCGTCGTCGCCGAAGAGGGATACGAGCTGTGGGACGGCGACGGCGCGCTCGGCTACCTCACCCTCGCCACGGTCGTGGCAGCTCAGATCGAGGCCCCGCCGCCCCATGCGCGCGTCGTCGTCTGCACGCAGACGTTTCCGACGGGCTCACTGGGCTACTGGGTACGGCAGGTCGCCGACGCGGGACTCGTCGCGATGCTGACGGCGACCTCGCCGCGGCGGCTGGCCCCGCCCGGCGGCGGACCGGAGCTTGCGGGCACGAATCCGCTCGCGATCGCGGTGCCGTCAAGTGACGGTGCGCCCGTCGTCGCCGACGTCTCGATGGGCGCCGTCACCTACGGCGCCGTGCTCGCCGGGCACGCTCGACCCGAGGAGCTCGTGCCCTTCGGCGGCGAGCTGGCGCACAAGTCCTTTGCCCTCGCCGTCGGGCTGCATCTCTTCGTCGACGCACTGATCTCGCACGACGGCTACGGCGCCGTGCTCGTCGTCGCTCGCCCTCACGCCGATCCCGTTCCTGCCCTGCGCGCACTGGCCGACGGCGCACGGCTCCCCGGCGACCCTCGCTGATTTAGAGGTCTACGCGGGGAAGCCGGGCTCACCGCGAATCGCGGCGAAATCCGGATCGGCGCGCGCGTGCGCGGCCCATTTCGGGTCGAGCTCGACGGAGCGCTTCAGGTGCAGCAGCGCATCGAGGTGGCGGCCCCCCTGCGCTTCCATGCAGGCGAGGTTGTAGAGCAGGGCGGGATGCGCGGGCTGTTCGGTGAGTGCCTCCTCGTGGATCCGGATCGCCTCGGCCCAATCGCCGCGGCGTGACGCGGGCACGGCGGCGAACATCGCCTCCCACGCGGAGACACGGTGCGGTTCGCCGGGCTTGCCGCCCAGCGCGATCACGACTGCGTCGGCTGTGACGGCAACCGCACCTCGTCGCAGCGACGGGTCGCCGACGAAGACGAGCCGGCCCGGGCCGAGCTCGTGCTCGTCGCCGTCGATCGTGAAGCGCACGCGGCCCCGCAGAACGAGGTAGATCTCCTCGTGCCCGAGACTCGTCTCGGAGTGCTCCTCGACGATCGGGCTGCCTGCCGCCGGTGCGGTGTACGCATTGACACCGAATCCGCGGATCCCGAAGTGACGCCGGATCGGCCGCCAGACGAAGCCGTCGGGCATGCCGATCGCCTCGAGGTCGTCGACGTGGGCAACGCCGGCATGCGTGATGCTCAGTGGAGGATCTCCGCGTAGCGCGGATCCTCACGGATCGAGTCGAAGTCAGTGTCGTCGGGTGCGTAGCGCTTCACCTCGCGGCCGTCGAGCTCGACGGCGTGTCTCAGGTGCGCGAGCGCAGCGTCGGTCTCGCCGGCGAGCGCCTCGAAGCACGCGGCGTTGAACGGTCCTTCCCACGTGTCCGGCTCGCGCGTGAGTGCGTCCTCCATCGCCGCGCGGCCCTCGTCGGGCCTGCCGGCGCGGAGCTCGGCGTAGGCGATGAAAAAGTCCTCCCACGCGGATGGAGTGAACGCCTCGCCTTCCTTTCCACCCAGCGCAAGCACGGTCGTGTCACTCTCGACGGCGATCGCCTGGCGGAAGGTGTTGGGCGGTGCGTGCACCAGCGTGCCGGTTGGAGCTTCGAACGTTTCCTCGCCCAGCGTGAAGCGTGCGGTCCCGCGGAGGACGACGTAGAGCTCCTCCGGCCCATCAGGCTCGCGATGCGGCTCGATCACGTGGTTGCCCACCTGCTCTCCGACCCAGACGTTGACGCCGAACGGGCGGAATCCGAGCCGCCGCCGCAGCGGGCGCAGGACCTGCGAGCCGTTCGACGACGTGAACCGGTCGAGATCGTCGATCGAGAGGATCTCGTACCCGCGGCCGCTCATCGTGCGCGCAGCTCCGAGAGGACGACTGGATCGATGCGCTCGACGCCGTCGATCCGCTCCTCGAGGTTCTCCGTGCCCGCCCAAGCGCCGAGAGCGCGCTCGAACTGACCGTCGTAGCCGAGCCGCGCAAGTCGTTCGACGAGCTCGGCTCGGAGGCCGTCCCCGACGTCGACCCACTCTGCGCGGGGTGTCTTTCCGAACAGCAGCTCGTGGATGCGGTGGAGGCGCGCAAGCTCGGTGACGGGCTGCTCGTGGTCGTCGACCCGGAGGTCGACAAGCACGTCGCTGAGCGAGGCGTAGCCACCGTCCTGCTCGACGACGAGCAGCGCCGCCGACTGCTGCCCGCGTCTGTCGCCGCCGGCAGCCTGGGCGGCGGCGAGACAGTCGAGCAGCCGCCGGGCCAGCGGCCCGTCCTCGCTCTCCGCGAATGTGGTCGCCAGCGCGGCGACGGTTTCCTCGCCGACGAGGATGTTCCCCTGGGCGGCGAAGCAGGGGCCGGTCAGCCCGCCCGCCCAGTCGAAGCACTCGGAGCCCGTGAACGACGCGCTGCCCCCTCGGGCGTCGACGACGCCGACCTGCCGGTGCTCGCGCCCCTCGTCGGCCTCGGTCAGCGCAACGACGACGTCCTCGGCCGAGGCGCCCGCGCGCAGGAGCTGGAGCCCCGCCGGGCCGTAGCGTGGGTTCGCGTAGGCCTGGGTCGCGACTGCACCGACGCCGGGCTCGGCCCAGGGCACGACCGATCCGACGGCGAGGAACTTCGACTGGGTTGCGACGCCCCACTGGCCCGCTGCGAGGTCGCACGCGGCGATCGAGTAGGTCGCGACGACGGGATCAGCCATAGGTCAGCTCGGTCAGGTCGAGCTCGAGCAGCGACCGGTCGGTAACGAGCGCGACCGCGACCTCGGGCCGGGCGAGCGCAGCGCGCACCTCCGCCGCCGTGGCGGCCCGGACGGCGACCGGCCGGCCGGTCGCGTGGGCGGCGCGCACGGCCTCCTCGTCGATCGCGTCGAGCACGAGCGCATCGCCGAGCTCCAGCTCTCCTTCGACGGCGATCTCGGGGACGCGACGCCCCGTCGCGCCGAACCATCTCTCTCTCAAAGCTCGACCGTTTCGCCGGGCTGGATCCTCTCGACCGTTGCGCCGGTAAAGGCGGCGAGCGCGTCGGGCGTCCCCGTCAGGAGCGGGAAGGTGCCCCAGTGGCAGGGCACACAGCGCGGATCTCCGAGCAGCTCGAGCGCAAGGGCCGCCTCCTTCGGGCCCATCGTGTAGTGGTCGCCGATCGGAAGCACGGCCACGGTCGGCTCGTAGAGGCGCGCGATCAGCTGCATGTCGCCGAAGACGATCGTGTCGCCTGCGAAGTAGATGCGCTGGTCGTCGGCGTGGATCACGAAGCCTGCCGGCTCGCCGGCGTAGGAACCGTCCGGAGCCGAGCTCGAGTGAAACGCGTTCGTCATCGTGAAGCGGATGCCCGCGACCTCGACGGTGCCGCCCTTGTTGAAGCCGACGGCCTTGTCGTCCGGGAGACCCTGCGTGCCGAACCATCCGACCAGCTCGACCATCCCGATCACGGTCGCACCTGTCTGCTGCTGCAGCGCGACGGCTTCGGACGCGTGATCACCGTGGCCGTGTGTGATTGCGATCACGTCGGCGCGGTCGATCGGCTTCTCGGCGTCCGGGAAGGTCGGGCCGCCGCTCCACGGGTCGACGTAGACGCGTGTTCCGTCTGCCGTGTCGAGCCGGAACGACGCGTGACCGAGCCAGGTGAGTGAAGCCATTCGAATCCTCTCTCTCGGTGAACGCCGTGAGCATAGAAGGACCGTCCGAGCCGAGAGAGAAGCTAGGGGACCGTGGGACGCAGAGTGCTTCCGGCACTGCTCGCTGTCGCGGCCGCCGTCGCTGACAGCCGTGGTGCGCACGGACTCGCCTTCGACGCGCTCCTCGGCGCGGTGCCCTTCACCGCGGTTGCGGGGCTCGTTTCCTTCGGCGCGTATCTGGAGGATCGCGCGAAGTCGATCCTGGGCCTGCAGTCGCTCCTCTGGGGCCTCACGCTGTCGCTGATCGTGCTCAGCTGTGCGGCCCGCTCGCCGGCGACGCAGTCGGGAACGCTGCCGCCGCTCGGCGCCTCGGCACTGGCTGCGTGCCTGGCCGTCTTCGTCCTCAAGGGCGTTGTCGCGCTCGCGCCGTATGCACGCCTTGCGCTGAGCCCCGCAAAACCCTAGTCCTGCAAAACCCTAGTCCTGCAAAACTCTAGTCCTGCAAAACCCTAGAGCGGGAGCGCGTTCGCGGCAGACTTGGCGACGTCGATCAGCGGCTGGACGGCGAAGAACGAACCGACCGTCACGACCAGGCAGATGCCGACGCCCGTGCTCAGGAGCAGCTCGCGCGGCGGCGGTGAACCGCCGGCTGGAGCGAGCTGGAGCTCGGCCGAGTCGCGGAAGTACATCGCGCGCACGATGCCGAGGTAGTAGTAGGCCGAGATCATCGTCGCGATCACGCCGGCAACGATCAGCCACCAGAAGCCGTGCCGGTAGGCCGCGGCGAAGACGTAGAACTTGCCGATGAAGCCGCCGGTCAGCGGAAAGCCGAGAAAGCCGAGCATGAAGATCCACATCGAGACACCGAGGAACGGCCGCTCCCAACCGAGGCCCGCGAGATTCTCGAGCGTCACCGGCACCCCGAGCTCGCGTTCGCGCGCCGCCACGATCGCGAACGCCCCGAGCGACATGGCCGCGTACGGGATCAGGTAATACATCAGCGCTCGCTCGCCGAGCTGGTTCGCAGCGGCGACGGCGATCAGCATGAAACCCGCGTGCGAGACGGACGAGTAGGCGAGAATCCGCTTCACGTTCCGCTGCACGAGCGCAGCGATGTTGCCCCATGCGAGCGAGATGATCGCGATCACGGCGATCGCATACGTCCAGAGGTGCTCGTCGCTCGGAAACGCCGTCACGAGCACGCGGTAGGTGACGACGAGCGCAGCGATCTTCGTCGCCGACGACATGAACGCCGTCACTGGGGTCGGCGCTCCCTGGTAGGCGTCGGGCGTCCACATGTGGAACGGCGCTGCAGACGACTTGAACGCGAGCCCGACGATGATCATCGCGAGCCCGACGACGAGCATTGCGTCGTGGCCGTGCCCGAACGCCGCGATCTTGTCGAAGCTCAGCGTCCCGGTCTCGCCGTAGATGAGCGCCGAGCCGAAGAGCAGCGTCGCCGAGCCGACCGAGCCGACGACGAGGTACTTGAGGCCAGCCTCGAGCGATCCGATCAGGTCGATGTCGATTGCCGAGAGGACGTAGAGCGCGATCGAGAACCACTCGAGCCCGAGGAACAGCGTCATCAGGTTTCCGGCCTGGACGAAGAACACCATCCCTGCGCCGGCCGCGGTCAGCAGCGCATAGACCTCGGCGACGTGCTCGTCGCGCCAGCGCTCGCTGTAGGAGATCAGCACCGTGACTGCGCCCGAGCCTGCGATCAGGATCTGCGCGAGCGCGGCCCAGCGGTCGCGGAACATCGCGTCGTGTACCTGGGTCGCGCCTTGTGGGCTCTTGACGTCGACGAGCACCGCGAAGACGAACGCGGCGACGAAGCCGGCAAAGCCGACGGACGCAGCAACGGCCTTGCGCGTCGTCCGGCGGGTGAACACTGCGACCATCAGGAGCAGCCCGGACGCCGCGAGCAGCGACAGCGACGGCGCAAGCGCGAACCAGTCGATGTGCGGCTTGGAAATCACTTGTTCACCGTGTTCGTGGCGAGCGGGGCGTAGGCGGTCCAGCCCGCGCCGGGGGTCGCCGATGTGAGCCCGTGCTGGATCTCCATCGTCGCCTGGCCGCCGCCGAAGGCGCGGCCCGCGATCAGGTTTGGCCAGGCCGAGAGGCCGAGCAGGCAGAGCACGAGCGGCACGACGACGGCCAGCTCGCCGAGGCGCAGGTCGAGCGCCGAGTCGGGGACGGCCGGCCCGACGTCCTGGTGGAGCACGCCCGAGATCGCGCGCAGCATGTACATCGCCGCCAGCACGATCGCCGCAGCGCCGATCACCGCCCACGCCCAGCCCTGCTGGAAGACGCCGGCGAGGATCAGGAACTCGCCGGCAAACGACGTCGAGAGTGGCACGGCGAGCGAGATGATGCCGACCGTCATCACGACTGTCGCGAGCGCGGGCCGCCCGCGCGCCATCCCGCCGAGCAGCCGGAACTCGCCCGTCGACGTGCGCCGTTCGATCATCCCGGCGATCAGGAAGAGCGACGAGGACATCAGCGCGTGGTTGACCATCTGCAGCACTGCGCCGTCGAAGCCGAGATCGTTGTTCGCGAGCAGCCCGAGCACGATCAGTCCCGACTGGGCAAGCGAGGAGTACATGACGACGCCGCGGAAGTCGGGCGCGCGGAACGCGAGCAGCGAGCCGTACACGAGCGAGATCGACGCGAGCACGAGCAGTGGCACGCGCCAGTCGTGCACGACGGAGGGGAACTTCGGGAGCGCGATCCGCAGGATCCCGTAGAGGCCCGCCTTCGAGACGATCCCCGACAGCACCGCGGCGATCTCGGGCGGCGACTCGCGGTACGTCTCGGGGAGCCAGCCGTGGAACGGGAAGAGCGGCGACTTGATCGCGAACGCGGCGACGAAGCCGAGGAACAGCCAGGTCGAGTTGCTCGTCCCCATCCGCGTCAGGTCGAACGTGCCCTGCTGCAGCCCGTAGATGACGATCGACGCGAGCATCAGGAGCGAGCCGACGACGGTGTAGATCACGAACGTCAGCGTCGCGCGCAGCCGTCCGGCGCCGCCCCAGACGCCGATCAGGACGTAGAGCGGGATCAGCATCGCCTCGAAGAACGCGTAGAAGAGCAGCAGGTCCTGCGCCGTGAAGACGCCGACGATCGCGCCAGTCAGCAGCATCATCAGCGCGAAGTACGCGCGTGCGCGCTCGCGGCCGACCCACCAGCCGTAGAGCACGCAGGCTGCCATTACGACGACGGTCGCGCCGACGAGCCAGAGTGAGAACGCGTACTGCCCGACGTGGTAGCTGACGCCGAGGTCGCCGAACCACGAGCGCTGCTGGGCGAACTGGAGCTTCGGGTCTCCGAACGAAAATTTCGACGCAGCGGTGATCCAGAAGCCGACCTCGATCAGCGAGATCAGTCCGGCGAGCGACCCGAGCCAGGCGCGCGGCAGCGGCGCGACCGCGACGACGAGCGCGCCTACAACCGGCAGCAAGATCAGGATCGTCGTCAGCCAGTCGTTCATCAGCGCACGCTCAAGAAGACGACCATCAGGACGGCAAGGCCGCCGGCAAGCGCCAGCGCATACGAGCGTACGAGACCATTCTGGGCGCGGCCGACCTCACGCGAGCCGAGACCGAAGCTGCTCGTGACGGCCGTCAGCGAGCCGGCGATCAATGGCCGCTCGACGAGTGAGTAGAAGCCGCGGGCGATGAGGTCGCCGCTGCGATACCAGACGAGGTCGTAGAGCTCGTCCCAGTAGAACTTCCGCTCGAACAGCTTGACCGCACGCGGCGCGTGCGCGCGCTTTGCGTAGTAGAGCGCCCACGCGACCGCGATGCCGGCGAGGCCGACGGCCACCGCGGCCGCAGAGGTCAGCCACTCCTGCGTCGAGGTCGGCTCGGCGAACGGGGCCGCGACCGGTCCGAGCCACGTCGAGAGCGGATGCCAGAGCGGCCCGAACTGCAGGAAGCCCCCGATCGCTGCCAGCAGTGCGAGTACGCCGACCGGCCAGCGCATCGAGAGCGGGCCTTCCTTGCCGTGGTGGTCATGGAAGTGCTCACGCGCGAAGCTCGACGGCTCGCCGGTGAAGACGATGAAGTAGAGCCGGAACGCGTAGAGACCGGTCAGGAACGCACCGATCAGTCCGGCGGCGTAGATCACGTCGCCGTACCAGCCGTGGTCGAGCGCGGCGGCGAGGATCGCGTCCTTCGAGAAGAAGCCCGCGAACGGTGGGATGCCGACGAGCGCGAGCGAGCCGATCAGGAACACGATCTTCGTGAACGGCATCAACTTGCCGATGCCCGCGAGCTTGCGGATGTCCTGCTCGCCGGCGACAGCGTGGATTGCGATCCCGGCGGCCATGAAGAGCAGCGCCTTGAAGAAGGCGTGCGTCATCAGGTGGAACATTGCGTTCGGGTACGCGCCGAGCCCCGCCCCGACGAACATGTAGCCGATCTGCGACATCGTCGAGTACGCGATCACGCGCTTGATGTCGGTCTGCACGAGCGCGATCAGGCCTGCCATGAGAAGAGTAGCGGCGCCGAGGCCCGCGGCCAGGTCCTCGATCGCATAGGCGTTCTCGAACAGCGGGTGGCAGCGCACGATCAGGTACACGCCCGCGGTGACCATCGTGGCCGCGTGGATCAGCGCGCTCACGGGCGTCGGGCCTTCCATCGCGTCCGGGAGCCAGGTGTGCAACGGGATCTGCGCGCTCTTCGCGACGGCGCCGCCGAGCAGGCCGAGCGCGATCAGGTTCGCGACCGCGCCGCCGTGCGGCG
>JBBQQI010000084.1:0-10848 GCA_038216085.1 Gaiellales bacterium
AACCGACGTCACCTCGAGCACGTCCTCCGGGTCTACGTCAACCACTACAACACCCAGAGGCCGCATCGAGCGCTCGAACTCCGGCCGTCCGAGCCGGACGAACGACGAGGAGAACTACCCGAGCGCGACATCCGTCGCCGCGACCGACTCGGCGGCCTCATTCACGAGTACTACCGAGCCGCCGCTTGAGGCGCGACATCGATAATGGCACCGTTTAACCCGTTGGCGTTGCCCTGTCCAGTCTAGGTGCCCGAGAAGACCCGGTTGATGATCTCAGGCTGGTCGGCATGAAGCGTGCTCTTGCCTCGGAAGCCGAGCGTGCGCGCGAGGCGCGTGTCAAGCTCGAGGCCTGCGGGGTCGTCGGACGAGGGGAAGACCCGGTCGAAGGGTCCGCGCAGTCCGGCGGCCGCCGAGTCCGCGACGAGCTTTGACCGGGCGTAGAGGAGCTCCTGGCCGTCCGTGCGAGTCTCGAGCCCGAGCGCCACACCGAGGTCCTTTGCGCCCAGCGCGAGTGCGATGACCCGCGGCATTGAGGCGGTCTCGTACGCAAGGCGCAGCCCGGTGGCGGTCTCGATCACGGCAATCATTGGCGGGCCCGCGTGATCGAGGGCGGCTATCCCCTCCGGCGTCGCCTTCGGCACGACAACGGCGTGGGGGCGAAGCGCGCCAACCAGCTCGAGGTCCTCCGCGAAGTGGCTCGTCCCGGGAGCGTTGATCCGGATGAGGCACGCGGGTGCACCGGCCGGCGGCCGAGTAAGGAAGTCGGCCAGGATCCGGCGCGCCTCCTCCTTGCGCGGCACGGCGACACCGTCCTCGAGATCCGCCACGACCGCGTCGGCTGGCGAGAGGAAGGCTGCGCGAAGGAGATCAACATCGTCGGCGGGCGCGAAGAGGAGCGAGCGGTACACACACGAAGCGCTCAACGGAGGCCTCGAAGTTCGTGCGCGGGCACCTTGATTTCGATCACAGTCTGTTGTATACAACGTACCGTGTTTCGTGTGCAACACACTGACACTTCCGTGAGTGCATGATGGAGAGCCTCGACTTCACAGGACTCCCTCGCCCGGCGGACCACAAGCTGCTCTCACGCACGGTCGCCGACTGGATCGCGACGAGGATCTTCTCCGGGGCCGAAGCGCCCGGGGAGCGTCTGATGGAGTCGAAGCTCGCCGAGCTTGCAGGTGTCAGCCGGTCACCGGTCCGAGAGGCGCTCAGGATCCTCGCGCGCGAGGGCCTGGTCGAGATCGTTCCCCGGATCGGCGCTCAGGTCGTCGAGATCGGTGCCCATGACGTGCGCGATCTCTACGCCTGCCGGATCCTGCTCGAGCCGCGCTGTACGCACGAGGCGGTGGAGACGCTCGCGTCTGCCGAGCTGGCAATGCTCGACTCGATCAGGGTTGCGATGGAGCAGGCCGTGGCCGCCGCCGATTCCAACACCTTCCTGAGCGAGAACATCAACTACTTCCACGCGCTCGTCGCGTGCTGCCCGAACGAGCACCTGCGGGAGCTCGTCAAGCTCTGCTGGACGAGGTCGAGGCGCTACTGGAGCCTTCTGGCCCGGCTGCCGCGCTACAGCGAGGGCTCGCTGGAGCAACACGCGCTGCTACACAGCGCGGTGCAGGCACGGGATCCAGCCGGAGCCGAGAGCGCGAACCGCTCGATTCTCGAGCGCGCGCTCCACGAGATCCTGGTCACCTTCGACCACGACACGGGAGCGCAGAAGCTTCCCGATGCCGCCGCACAATGAGCGCCCGCGTGACTGACGTTCCGTACCCCGTGCTCAACGCGGACGAGGTCGCCCGCCTGAGAGAGCGGCTGTTCGAGCTTGTGAGCGCACGCTTCGGGGGCCGTCTCTCACCCGACCAGGTGAACGAGGTGCGCGAGGGCATCGAGGCCCAGATCGCCGTCGCAGAAAAGCTCCACGGCTTCCCCCTCACAAATGCCGACGAGCCCGCGTTCGTCCTCGATCTCCAAGCTGGCGTAGGGCCGTGAGCAGCACCGACGTCGCCTTTCTCTCTGTGCGCGAGCTCGGCCGCCTGCTCCGAGCTCGCGAGTTGTCGCCCGTCGAGCTGACGCGGATCTACCTCGAGCGGCTCGAGTCCGTCGGCCGGCCGCTGAACGCTGTCGTGGCGATCACCGCGGAGATCGGTCTCCAAGAAGCGGCGCTCGCCGAGGCTGAGCTCGCGCGCGGGCTCGACCGCGGCCCACTGCACGGCATTCCGTACGGCGTCAAGGACATCATCGCGACCGCGGGCGTACCGACGACATGGGGTGCCGCACCGTTCAAGTACCAGCGGATCGACGACGACGCGACCGTCGTGCGCCGGCTGCGCGAGGCGGGCGCCGTCCTGGTCGCGAAGCTGGCCACGATCGAGCTCGCGGGCGGCATGGGCTACGACAACCCCGCAGCGTCCTTCACCGGCCCGACCGCAAACCCCTGGGACGTCAGCACCTGGACGAGCGGCTCGTCGAGCGGCCCATCGGCCGCCGTCGCGGCGGGCACCGTCGCCTTCGCGATCGGCTCCGACACGAGCGGATCGATCATCCTGCCTGCGGCCTGGACTGGGACCGCTGGCTTGCGCGCCACCTACGGGCTCGTCAGCCGCTCCGGCGCAATGGCGCTCTGCTGGACGCTCGACCGCCTCGGCCCGATGTGCCGGACGGCCGACGATTGCGGCCTCGTGCTCGAGGCGATCGCCGGCCCGGACCCGCGGGACCCATCCAGCGTGCGCGGCACATACCGCCACCGTCTCCGTCCGAGGTGTACCGGGTTTCGATTCGGGCTCATCTCCGGCGGCAGCGAAGGTGTCGAGGCGGAGGTCGCCGACAACTTCGACAGCGCGGTGGAGATCCTCCGCCAGGTCGGCACGGTCGAGGAGATCGAGCTGCCGCCGCTCCCCTACAACGAGGTGATCGACACGATCTCCTCCGCAGAGGCGTACAGCGCCTTCGACGACTTCATCGCCGCAGGGCGGACGTCCGAGCTCGACGCGCGGAAGGCGGCGGGGCATCGACTGGCCGGGATAGTACTGCCGGCGCACGACTACATCCGGGCGCAGCGCATCCGCCGGCGGATCGCCGACGCCATGAACGACCTCCTCGCCGACGTTGACGCGCTGATCGCGCCGACGGTCGGCGTCGTTGCGTCGGGCCTGCACGACGACTTCGAGTACATGCTGCCCGGCGCCTTTCCGAGGCCGCTGAACTTCGCGAGCTGCCTGGCGGGCGTGCCCGCGATCAGCGTGCCGATCGGATTCGGCCGGGAGCGCCTGCCGACCGGCGCGATGCTCGTCGGTCGCGCACTCGGCGAGGCCGATGTCCTGGACGCGGCGAGGGCACTCGAGACGGAGATCGGCTGGGGAGAGCACCGCCCGCCGCTCGGCGTGCCCGCGAAGGCGGCTGCGCAGTGACCGGGTACATCGCGAAGCGACTCGCCGCAATCGTCGTGCTGGGCTTCGGCATCTCGGTCATCGTCTTCCTGATCATCCGGCTGATCCCCGGCGACCCGGCGATCGTCCTGCTCGGAACGAACGCCGGCGATCCCGCGCTCGTCGCGCGGCTGCACCATCAGCTCGGCCTGGACAGTCCGATTCCCGTGCAGTACGTGCACTGGATCGCCGGCGTCGTGCGAGGCGACTTCGGTTATTCGTACGGCCAGGACCAGCCCGTTTCGCGGCTCATCTTGCAGAACCTGCCGTACACGCTCGAGCTGACCGCCGCCGGCCTCGCCTTCTCCTTTGTCGTCGGCACGGTGCTCGGCATCGTCGCGGCGCTGAAACGCAACACCATCATCGACACGGTCGTGATGGGCTTCGCGCTCGCGGGACTCTCGTTTCCGAGCTTCTGGCTGGGCCTGCTGCTGGTTGTGGTCTTCGCGGTGCACCTGCACTGGTTCGAAGTCGTTGGCGGCACATCACTGAAAGGACTCGTTCTGCCGGCTGTCACGCTCGCGCTCAGCGTCGCCGGGTTCACCGCGCGGTTCGTCCGCTCGAGCATGATCGAGGCCGGTCGCAAGCAGCACGTCGTCACGGCGCGCGCGAAGGGTCTGACACGGCACCAGGTGCTTCGGCGGCACGTCATGCGAAATGCCGTCCTGCCGGTGCTGACCATCGTCGGCCTGCAGGTCGGAAGCCTGCTCTCCGGCGCTGTGGTGATCGAAACCGTCTTTTCGAGGCCCGGGATCGGAAGGCTGCTCGTGAACGCGATCCTCGCCAAGGACTACCTGACTGTCCAGGCGATCGTGCTCATCGTCGCGGTGCTTTACGCCATCACGAACCTGCTCGTCGACCTCATGTATCCGCTCCTCGACCCACGCATCGCGCACCGCTAGGCCGGCCGATGGAACAGCAGTCAGACTTCGAAGCCACGGCGCCCCTGCTGCTCGGTGCGGCCGAGGTCGCCGAGGTGCTCGCGCCCGCGACATCGCTCGGGTTCCGACTGCGGCGCGCGCTCCGCCACAAGAGCTTGCTCGTCGGGTTGGTGATCATTGCCGCGATCGTGATCATGATCGCGGCGCCGCCGCTGCTGACCTCCTACAAACCGGACGCGCAGGATGCGAACGCGGTCTTCGCTCACCCATCGCTCCATCACCACCTGATGGGCGCGGACGCGTTCGGGCGGGATGTCTTCTCGCGCGTGCTCTACGGAGGCCGGAAGACGGTACTCGCGAGCCTCGCCGTCGCGCTCATCGGCTGCACCGTCGGCAGCCTGCTGGGCCTGATCGCCGGCTACTTCGGCGGCCTTCCCGCACTCCTGATCATGCGCGTGGTCGACCTGCTGCTCGCCTTCCCGGGGATTCTCTTCGCGCTGATGGTGGCCGCGATTCTCGGGCCTGGTCTCGTGAACGGCATCATCGCCGTCGCGATCGTCTCCGTCCCCGCCTACGCGCGGGTCGTTGAAGGCGCCGCGCTCGAGATACGTCATCTCCCGTACGTCGACGCCGCGGTGACGCTCGGCTCTGGATCTCGACACATCCTGGCGCGCCACATCTTTCCGAACGTCCTGCCGGGCATCATCGTGATGGCGACCTCGTGGCTCGGGATCGCGGCGCTGTGGATTGCCGCGCTGGGCTTCATCGGACTCGGCGTCCAGCCGCCCACCCCCGAATGGGGCGCGATCGTCAACGACGGCCAGAACTACATCACGCTCGCGTGGTGGATCGCTCTCTTCCCCGGCACCATGCTCGCCCTCTTCGTCGTCGCCGTGAACCTGATCGGCGACGGGCTGCGCGACGAGCTCGACCCGACTCTTGCCCGCCGCTGACCTTTTCCTCATGCCATGACCCCACCCCTACCAGGCTCTCCGCGATCGACCCCCGCTCTTTATCCCCGGCTCCAAGCCCCCAACCAGGAGGAGTGACCATGCACAACCTCAGGAAGGCCGTGCGGCTCGTCATCATCTGCGCGCTCGCAGGCGCGGTGGTGGCGGCCTTCGGCATCGCCGCATCGCAGGCTTCACCGAAGGCAACCGGCTCCACGCTGACGATCGGCTGGGCCGAGCCGCCCGACAACCTGAACCCGGCAACCACCGGCGCGCGAGATGTCGGGCCGATCTTGGTGAACGTCTTCGACACGCTCGTATGGCTGACGCCGGATCTCAAGGTGACGCCGGATCTCGCGACGAAGTGGTCGATCTCGAAGGACGGGAAGACCTACACGTTCACGCTGCGCCAGGGCGTCAAGTTCCACGACGGCACACCGTTCAACGCGGACTCGATCGTTGCGAACATCAAGTACATCACCGATTCGGCAACGAAGTCGAACATCTCGCTTGCGCTGCTCGGACCGTGCCTCACCGCGACCAAGGTGTCTGCCTATCAAGTGCAGATCCACTGCAAGACTGCATACACGCCGCTGCTCGTCCAGCTCGGCGAGCCCTACTTCGGCATCCAGTCGCCGACCGCGATCCAGAAGTACGGCAAGGACCTCGCGGTCCATCCGATCGGCACCGGACCGTTCCGGTTCGTCAGCTACACGCCCAACGTCAACGTCGTGCTGGACCGCAACCCTGACTACCAATGGGCGCCGCCGGCCCTGAACCACAACGGACCGGCAAGCATCGGCAAGCTCGACTTCCACATCGTCGTCAGCTCGCAGGCCCGCATCAGCGAGTTGCAAAGCGGCCAGTCGCAGATCATCCAGGAGACGCCCGGCGTCTTCTACAAGACCTTCGCAAAGAACCCAGCGTACAAGGTGGTCGCCGACACGATCACCGGGCTCGGCATCTGGGCTCCGATCAACGCCAGCAAGTTCCCGACGAACGACGTCGCCGTGCGCCGGGCGATCCTTTACTCGGTCGACAAGGTGAGCGCGATCAAGGTCGCGGACAACGGCGTCTTCCCGGTAAGCAACACGCCGATCCAGAAGGGAACCACGGGTTATGACGCCTCGCTCGAGAACATGTACCCCTATAACCCTAAGAAGGCCGCGCAGATCCTCACTGCGGCCGGCTGGAAGATGAGCGGCGGTTTCTGGGCGAAGAACGGAAAGCGGCTGACGCTCGACCTGACCGCGATCTCCTCGGTGCCCGAGTACCCGCTCATCGCTCAGGGGATCCAGGGGGCACTCCGCAAGAACGGCATGGACGCGAAGTTGCGCCAACTCGCCGTGCCAGCATGGCTCGCGGCAAACATCAAGGGGTCCTTCTCGCTGACGCCGCTGCAGTACATCGCGGTCGATCCCGATGCGTTGCACCTCTGGTACCTGCCGAAGCAGTTCTTCAACTGGAGCCACTACACGAACCCGGCGCTGAGCAAGCTGATCCTTCAGGGGCAGAAGCAGCCGGCCGGACCGGCGCGCATAGCGACCTACAAGAAGATCCAACGGTTCGTGATGGAGCAGGCGCTGCAGATGCCGATCCACGTGAACCAGGATCTACTGGTGATGTCGAAGAAGCTCAGCGGCGTCACGTGGTCGGGCGGCGGCTTCGAGACGTTCTACCTGGCGACGCTCGCGGGGTAGGAGCCGGTGTCTTGCCGAACAACGATGAGGGGGCGCCCGCACCGAGCGGGCGTCCCCGCCCGAAACCGCGGACGAAGTGAAGGCGTGCGCGTCTCGATGACGACACGACAAGGAGGACGGTGCATCTGATGGTGACAAGGGTTATCCGAGCAGCGAAACTGATCGACGGGTCGGGAGCGCCCGCAGTCGACGATCCCGTCGTCGTCGTGCGCGGCACGACGATCGCCGGGGTCTTCCAGGGCGAAGCGCCGGCTGAGTTCGTGCCCGACGACGCGTCGATCCTCGACCTCGCGGACTGCACGCTGCTCCCCGGGCTGATCGACACGCACGTCCACCTGAACCTGCCCGGCGACGGCACGCCGTTCGAGGATTCGGTGGAGGAGTCGGACGGGGTGCTCGTCGCGACCGCGGCGCATGGAGCGCGCACCGCGCTGGACGCCGGCATCACCACCCTCCGCGACACCGGCGGGCGCGCGCGGACCACCGTCGACCTTCGCCGCGCTTTCGAGCTCGGCTACTGCCGCGGCTCGCGTCTCGTCGTGTGCGGTCAGTCGATCACGATCACGGGTGGGCACACCTGGTATTTCGGCGGCGAGGCCGACGGCGTCGACGGCGTGCGCAGGAAGGTCCGCGAGATGGTCAAGCTCGGCGTCGACTTCATCAAGGTGATGGGGACCGGCGGCGGGACGATCGGCACGATCTCGCACAGGCCGTCGTTCACGCGCGATGAGCTCAACGCGCTAGCGGACGAGGCTCACCGGCTCGACCGCAAGATCACCGTGCACTGCCTGTGTGCCGAGGCGATCGAGTACGCCATCGACGCGGGCGTCGACCAGATCGAGCACGCGAGCTTCATCGTCGCCGACGGCGATCGGATCACGCAGCGCTACGTGCCGGAAGTGGGAGAGAAGCTCGCGAACTCGGGGATCCCGGTCACGGGGACGCTCTCCGTCGCCGAGTACGTGGTGCAGATGCTCTCGGCGAAGGAACAGCTCACGCGCGACGAGCAGGCCGACCTCGATCGCTGGCAGGTCATGCTCGAGGACAACCTCAACCAGTTCCGCAGCCTGCACGAGGCGGGAGTCACGTTCGTCGCCGGCACCGACGCAGGCTGGCGCTATACCCCGTTCGACGCGCTGCCCGTCGAGATCGAGCTCATGCAGCGCGGCGGCATGCCAACGCTCGAGGCGATTACGGCGGGAACGGGACGCGCTGCGTCCGTCATCGGCGTCGACGACAAGGTCGGCACCGTGCGCGAGGGCCTCGAGGCGGACATCATCGCCGTCGAGGGCGATCCGCTTCAGAACCTGGATGCGCTTCGGAAAGTGCGGGCCATCCTGCAGGGCGGCCGGGTGCTCAGTCCCTCCGGCGCGGTCAACCTCGACGAGGCCGTCGCCCGGGCATGAGCAGGCCTGGAACTCCCGCGGCGACCGAGACGGCCGTCGACCAGGGCGCCGCCGTCCCGGCGTCGCCGGATGCGGAGCCACTGCTCGATGTCCGTGACCTCCACACGTACTTCCGGACCGGCGGCAGCATCGTCAAGGCCGTCGACGGCGTCAGCTTCAAGGTCGGCGCCGGCTCCAGCATCGGCATCGTCGGCGAATCCGGCTCCGGAAAGAGCTCGGCCTCGCTCTCGATCATGGGGCTGATCGACGAGCCGGGGTTCATCGCCTCCGGCGAGATCCTCTACAAGGGCACCGACCTGACCCGGCTCTCGGAGAAGGATCTGCACGAGATGCGCGGCAGGGACATCTCGATCGTCTTCCAGGACCCGATGAGCGCGCTCAATCCGGTCTACACGGTCGGCGGTCAGGTGATGGAGACGATCCGCGCCCACCGCCGGGTCAGCAAAGCGGAGGCATTGGAGCGGACGCTGGAGCTGTTCACGCTGGTCGGGATTCCGGCGCCGGAGCGGCGCGTCGACGACTACCCGCACAACCTCAGCGGCGGCATGCTCCAGCGCGTGACAATCGCGATGGCTCTCGCCAACGAGCCCGACCTGCTGATCCTCGACGAGCCGACGACCGCACTCGACGTGACGATCCAGGCCCAGATCCTGGAGCTCGTGAAGGCGCTGCGCGCACGCGTGAACACTGCCGTCCTCCTGATCACACACGACATCGGCGTCGTCGCGGAAGTGTGCGAAGAGGTCGTTGTCATGTACGGGGGCAAGGTGATGGAGCACGCGAGCGTGACCCAGCTGATCGACGATCCGAAACATCCCTACACCGTCGGCCTGCTCAACTCGATTCCTTCGCTGGGGATGAAAGGTCGGCGGCTGAACGTGATCCCGGGCGCGGTTCCGAGCCCCTACAACATGCCGTCCGGCTGCCCGTTCGCGCCGCGTTGCCCTCGAGTGATGGACATCTGCTCGACGATGCCGGCGCTGAAGGCGCTCGACGACGGCCGGCAAGTCGCGTGCTGGTTGTACGAATGAGCGGAGGCACGGACACGGACGCCGCCCCGCTGCTCGAGCTGCGGAACCTGACGACTCACTATCCAGTGCTCGGCGGACTACTGCGGCGCCCCATCGGCTGGGTCAAGGCCGTGGACGACGTCTCGTTTGCGATCAAGCGCGGCGAGACCCTTGGGCTTGTGGGCGAGTCCGGCTGCGGAAAGACGACGATCGGCCGCTCGATCGTGCGGCTCGTGCAGCCGCAGTCAGGTGAGATCCTCTTTGAGGGACAGGACGTTCTCACCATGACCGGCCGCGAGCTGAAGCAGGTGCGGCGCGACATCCAGGTGATCTTCCAGGACCCCTACGGCTCGCTGAACCCGCGCATGCAGGTCGGCGGCATCATCGGTGAAGGGCTCCGGGTCCAGGGCATCCTCACGCGAAAGGAGCGCCGCGAGCGGGTCGAGGAGCTGATCTCGGTCGTCGGGCTGCGAAAAGATCACCTGCGCCGCTACCCGCATGAGTTCAGCGGCGGTCAGCGCCAGCGGATCGGGATCGCCCGCGCACTCGCGCTCCGTCCGAAGTTCATCCTCGCCGACGAGCCCGTCTCGGCTCTCGACGTCTCGATTCAATCGCAGGTGCTGAACCTGCTCACGGAGCTCCAGGAGGATTTCGGGTTGACGTACCTGTTCATCGCGCACGACCTGAGCGTCGTCGAGTACATCAGCGACCGCGTCGGCGTGATGTATCTCGGCAAGCTCGTCGAGCTCGCAACGGCGGAGGATCTCTACGCGAACCCCCGCATGCCCTACACGCAGGCTCTGCTATCGGCGATCCCGGAAGTTGGGGCGGAGAACCGGCGCGAGCGAATCGTCCTCCGCGGAGACGTGCCGAGCCCGCTCAACCCTCCGTCGGGCTGCCCGTTCCGTACCCGCTGTTGGCTCGCGGAGGATGTCTGCGCCGAGATCACGCCACCTCTGCGAGAGGTCAGGCCGCGCCATTGGGCCGCCTGCCATTTTGCGTGACCCAGAAAGGGAGGTGAGAGAACCGCATGGCTGAAAGAGTGGATTTGGCGATTCGCGGGGGCACCGTCGTGACCGCCGATAGCAAGAGCACGGCCGACGTCGGGATCCGCGACGAGCGGGTCGTCCAGATCGGCGGCGAGATGACGGCCGAGAACGAGATCGATGCTGCGGGCAAGCTCTTGTTGCCGGGCGGTGTGGACATGCACGTCCATCTGTCGCCGGTCGAGCTCGGCGGGGAGACGATCCCGTGGGCCGACGACTTCGCCAGCGGTTCCCGCGCCGCCGCCGCGGGCGGCGTTACGACGGTCGGCAACATCACCTTCACCCGCGAGGGCGACGGGCTCGGCGCCACGATCGAACGGGTGGCCGCCGAGGCGGAACAGGACAGCATCGTCGACTTCGTTCTCCACCCGGTGCTGATCGATCCGACGCCCGAAGCGATTGCCGAGATCCCGCGGCTCGCCGAGCA
>JBBQQI010000085.1:0-10800 GCA_038216085.1 Gaiellales bacterium
CGGCGGCCCACGGATCGGCGTCGCTGTCACGGTCGTTGAACGCGTCGATGTGCTTGAGGATCACGTCTTTGGCGCTGGCCATCTACTCTCCGATGTCGTGGGGAGTGCCATCCTCTCACAACGTGCCGGCGGATCGGGACATGCCGGAGCCGAGAAGCAGCGCGTAGCCTCCCGGGTTCGCTTGGAGGGCGAAAGCGAGGTTGATAAGCGGTCGATTATGGCGAGTTCGAGTACGCGCTCTCTGGGATTCGAGATGGGCCAGTCGTGGGCCAGTGAGGGCCAGGATCTGTGCGTCTCGGTGCGCTCCGGTGCGCGGAATCGCTAAGCCTGAGTCTACCGCGACCGCGCCGGAACCGCGCTCCAAGAGCGGGATCCGGCTCGTCCAACGGAGGGGGAGGGATTTGAACCCTCGAACGACGTAACCGCCGTTAACGGTTTTCGAGACGCTCCTCCTTCGCTCGCAACCAGCGTAGCCAAGCCGTTTCAGCAGTGATGCACGTAGCCGCGCGCCACACCGGGCGCCATAACTCGAGCCAGTGACCCCCAGCTTGTCGATCGCGTCTGGACGTTAGTACCGAGGCGTCGCACGATGCCAAGGTGCGCACCTCGGTAACCGGCGACCGGCCGCGTGGCGACCGGCACTTCGCGTGCTCGAACACGCCATCGGCCGCCCTGGTGAGACGCCTGCAGAGGAGATGACGATCGACGACCCGTTGAACGTCGCGCAGATGACCCGCGCGCAGCGACATGAGTTGCTCGCTCAGGTGCTCGAGCAGCATCCGCATTTGGCTGTGCTGGCGCCTCGGGCCCGACGTGACGGGGCCCCTTCCCCTGAAACCACTGATTCGACGCGGGACTCCTAGACACTGCGACGCGGGACTCCTAGGTACCCTGCTACTTGATCGCGATCGGGTTGAGCGGGCCGCCCACTGCACCCGTGAACGGAAGCGGCGCTGCCACAAAGAGAAATTCGTAGAGCCCGTCCTCTGCGCACTCGTCGCCGAGACCCTCAAGGTCGAACATTTCGCCGAAGAGCACCCCCGCATTGACCAGGAGAACGATGCGAGCGCGAGGAGCTCTCCACGTCACGTCGCGGTGTCGAACGGGCCGCCCGACGTAGGATCGGACCGCCGTGCAACCGGTCCACCTCGCGTCGAACCAGTTCCACCGCTTCTATCGCGGTGGCTCGGCGATTGCCCGCTTCCGCGGGACGGGCGGCGGTGGCGGCGGCACACGCGAGGACGACCGTGCACCCGAAGACTGGGTGGGCTCGGCGACGACGATCCGGGGCGAGGAGACGAAGGGACTCAGCTCGCTGCCTGACGGCCGCTTGCTGCGCGACGCGATCGCGGCCGATCCCGAGGCGTTCCTCGGTGCGGCGCACGCCGCGCGCTACGGCGCGAACCCGGCCCTGCTCGTCAAGCTGCTGCACACGGGTCAACGCCTGCCCGTGCACTGTCACCCGAGCCGGGAGTTCGCACGGCGGCACCTCGACTGCCCCTTCGGCAAGACGGAGGCGTGGGTGATCGCCGAGGTCGAGCACGACGCGCCCACCGTGCACCTCGGCTTCCGCCACGACGTCGAAGCGGCCACGCTCGCCGGCTGGGTGGATCGACAGGAGGTGGACACCATGCTCGAGGCACTGCACACACTCACCGTCCACCCGGGAGACGCCATCCTCGTGCCGGCCGGCGTCCCCCATGCGATCGGCGCGGGCGTGCTCGTGATCGAGCTGCAGGAACCGACCGACTTCTCCGTCCTGCTCGAATGGCACGGCTTCGACGTCGACGGCCTCGCCGACGGGCACCTCGGAATCGGCTACGACCTCGCGCTCGCGTGCGTCGACCGCTCCGGCTTCGGAAGCGACGCACTCGCGCGGCTGCGTCAGCGCGCGCGCGACGCGGCCGAGCTCCGACCCGGCGTCTGGAGCGTCTTCGTCGCGGACGCAGACCCCTACTTCCGCGCCGAGCGGATCCGCCCCCGGCCGCGCGCGACCCTCGACGCGTCGTTCTCGATCCTCGTCGTCCTGGCCGGAACCGGGCGACTCACGACGGAGCACGACGAGGTTCCACTCGAACGCGGCGACACGGTGTTGATCCCCTTTGCGTACGGCACCGCCACGATCGAAGGCGATCTCGACGTGATCCGCTGCCTACCGCCGGCCGTCGAAGCCTGAATCACCGCAGACTGCGCCCCCGTCGCCGGATCTGATCGGCCCAGACCGTGAGGATCAGGACGAAGCCGACGACCACGTCCTGCCAGTAAGGCTGGACGCCGACGATCACGAAGCCGTTCTGCAGCACCGCCGGGATCCAGACGCCGATCAGTGTCCCGATGATCGTCGCCGTGCCGCCGAACAGGCTCGTGCCACCGAGCGCGACCGCAGTGATCGCCTTCAGGTTGTCCGTCGAATGTCCGGCCAGAGACGTCGTCGTGAAGTAGGACAGCGAGAGGAATCCCGCGAACCCGCTCGCGACGCCGCCGAGCACGTACACCTTCAGCAGATGCCGCTCGACCTTGATGCCGACCCGTCGCGCGGCTTCCTCGTTGCTCCCGATCGCGAGGGTATGGCGACCGAAGACACTCAGCTTCAGCAGGACGAAGCCGAGCAGCACGACCACTGCCGCGATCACGATCATGTTCGGCACGGACGGGATCACGTGGCCCGTCGAGATCGGGTCGAGCGCGTACGTCGCGGTGTTGACACCGTTCTGCAGGAGCAATGCGCAACCGAGCCCGGCGCCGAGCGTCCCGAGCGTCGCAAGCAGCGGCGGGATTCGCATGTACCCCACGGCGAAGCCGTTGACGAGGCCGAGCGCGAGTCCCGCGACGAGCGAACCGCAGAGCGCGACGATGATGTACTTCGCGGAGCTGGCGTTGCCCGCCGCGTCGACCGCCGTGCCGCCGCCGCTGACGTGGATCAGCCCGAGCGCCTTGACGGCGAAGACCTCACCGAGCACGATTCCGCTCGGGATCGACAGGTCGACACCTGCCGTGGCGATCACGAAGGTCGTCCCGACGCTGACGACGGTCAGGATCGCCACGTTCTGGGCGAGCTGCCGAAAGTTGCTCGTCGTGTCAAACTGGCCCTGCGCCTTGATCGCGAAGCCCACGATGATCGTGAGCAACGCCGCGAACGTGACCATCACCGGGCTGCGTACCAAGCCGCGAAGACGCGACTCTGTCGGCTCGACGGACGTCCCGGCTCCCTCGGGGGCCGCCTCGGCGGGAGCTCCCGGATCGGTGCTCATGCCGGCACCTCGTTCGCGTAGGCGCCCGAGATGGCCGCGATCAGCCGCTCGACACCGACTTCCCCTCGACCGAAACGCGCGACGCGAGCACCGAGCCGCATCACCTCGATGCGATCTGCGACCTCGAGCACCTGCGGCAGGTTGTGTGAGACGAACACGACAGCCAACCCGCGGTCTCGCACCCGCGTGATCAGCTCGAGCACCTTCTGGGTCTGGATCACACCGAGAGCCGCGGTCGGCTCATCCATGACGATCACGTGCTCGGCCCACATCGCCGCGCGCGCGATCGCGACGGACTGTCGTTGCCCCCCGGAGAACGACACCACCGGTACACGCATGTCCTGCACCATCCCCACACCGAACTCCTGGAAGCTGTGCGCCGTTTGGCGCCGCATCTCCGGATGGTTGTGGAGAATGCGAAAGCGGCGAATCTCACGGCCGAGAAAGACGTTCGCGGCCGCGTCCAGATCCGGGGCGAGCGCCAGATCCTGGTACACCGTCTCGATTCCAAGCCGAGTCGCGTGCTCGGGATCGGTCATCGTCACCACGGATCCGTTGACCTCGATCGTGCCCCCGTCCGGCTGCACGACCCCCGCGAGGCACTTGATCAGCGTCGACTTGCCCGCACCGTTGTCGCCGACAAGCGCCGTCACCTCTCCGGCGTGTGCCTCGAACGACACGCCGCGAAGCGCACGGACATGACCGTAGCTCTTCGTCAGGTTGCGCACCGCGAGCGCCGGCACGCGAGTGGGCGCAGACGATGCGGGTGGATCGGAACCGTGCACCGCAACCGTATCGGCAGACATCACAACCCCTCTTTCTCTCGGAGCACAGGGAAACGGATATTCCAGATGGGCGACGGATCCGATTCTGGCCGTTCGAGCACCTCGGCGGCGACCCCTGCGAGCAACGCGGCGCCCGCCGCGCCGGCCTCGCGCAACGCCGTGACGGTGATCGAACCGAGCTGGCGTCGTTTCTCGGCGATGACCGAGGGGTTCCGCGCCCACCCGCCGCCGACGGTCACGTGCTCGTGAGGGCCGACCTCGAGAGCCATCCGCGCGAGCATCTCCGTGCTCAACGTCATGAGGTCACGCACGACGGCGGCCCAGATCGACGCTTTGGAGACGCCTTCGGCGATGAGTTTGCGCACCCGGCCCGTTCCTTCCGAATGGAGCACCGTCTCGCGCGGCAGGTCGGCAGGATCGAGCCGGAGCGCGTCGCCACTCAGCTGGAGCCGCGAGGTTCGGTCTCGAGCGCCGAGCAGCTCGGCGACCTCCTCCAGCTGGAGCCCGGTCCGCAGGCCGCCCAGCACCGCGAACCGGCCCTCCACCACGCCGCGGCCCACGGTGGTGGCCTGTGCCGCGAGACGACCGACGGCGGCCGGGTCGAGCGACCCTTCGACGCAGCGAGCGAGCGACTCGGCGGACCCGAGCGAGTTGAACAGAGCGTTGGGGCGCGCGGCGCCGACGGCGAGCGCAGCGGCCTGATGGTCGTGCCCGGCGACGGTCAGGATCGCGCCGTCTACCGACGCGGGCAGCGCGTCGTGACGCGCGGTTCCCGCCGGTGTTCCCGCCACCACGAGCTCGGACAGCAGATTGCCGCCGACGAGCGCAACAGCTCCTTCGAGCGGCGTCCCCGTCCCGATATCGAGCAGGCCGGTGCGACTCGCCAGCGAGAGCTCGCTGACGGGAGCGCCGCCAAGGGCGACGACCGCCCACTCGGGCACCGACAGGAAATGCGTGGCGCGTGCGACGGCAGGGTCGGTTCGTTGCAGCCAGACGATCTTCGGGAGCGACGGCTGGGCGTCGAGTCGCATGCCGACCGTACGCTCGAACACCTCGACGCCGATCTCCCGACCCACCGTGTCGACGTCGCCGCGCGGGTCGTGCCATCCGACGATGCGGTGGAGCGGCGCACCGGCCCGGTCGGCCAACACCCCGGACTCGCCCATGCCCGTCACTCCGATGCCGGTCACTCGCACTCCCCCGCGCTGGTCGCGCGCGGCGGCGTCTGAAACCTCGGCGACGACGGCCCGAACGACCATCGCAAGCTCCTCGGGGTCCATCTCGAAGGTGCCGTCGTGTCTGGCCCACGGCGTCGGCCGTTCGACGTGGGCGACCTCGCTGCCCCGATGGTCGAATGCGACCGCCTTCACGCGCGCCGTGCCCACATCCACCCCGAGCAGCAGCGACGGGGGCGCACTCATGCCACGGGCTCCGGCGTGGGCCGGTCGAAGGAAGAGACATGCTCGACGACGAGGCGCGCAGAGACCGTCAGACCGCCGAGCCGCTCCAACGCCATCTCCGCCGCCAATTTTCCGAGCTGCTCGGGACTCGACCGAAGGACACGGGGAGGAGAGCTCCAGAGATCCGAGTCGCGAACCTCATCGAAGACGACCAGCGCGACCTCGGCGTTCGCGGAGCGCGCGGCCCGAAACACCTCCCGGCCGACGGCGTTGTGAGCCGCGAAGACCGCCGTGGGCGGATCGGCGGAGGCGAGTAGGTCGGCGATCGCAGGCGCGAACGACTCGAGGTCGGAACAGTCCGGCAGCACAAGCGCCGAGTCCTCCGCGATCCCGGCCTCGGCGAGCGCGGCGAGGTAGCCGGCCGTGCGTTCCTGCATCGTCCAGAGATTCGAGTTGTCTGCGAGTAGGGCGATCCGACGATGTCCGGATGCGATCAGCTCGCGAACAGCCTCGGTCGAGGCTCGCCGGTTCTCGGCAACGACGGTGTCCACGTCGACGCCGTCGACCGGTCTGTCGAGTGCGACCACCACCAGGCCGTGGTCGATGTCATGCTGAAGATATGACGCCTCACCGGGGGCCGGCACGAGCAGAAGGGCGTCGACGCGCCGCTCGACGAGCGCACGCACGATCGCGCGTTGGGCCACGGCGTCGTCGTGATGACTCGCGATCACGAGCTGCAATGAGCGCGAGGCGAGGACCTGCTCCACGCCGCCGACGACCTCGGCGAAGAAGGCGTCCGCGACGTTCGGGATCACGAGTCCGACGGCTGCGCTCGGCCTGCCCGAGGCGAGCGAGCGTGCGAGGAGGTTGGGACGGAAGCCAAGAGCGCGCGCTGCATCGAGAACCCTGTCGGCCGTCTCGAGCGCGACGCCGTACTCGCCGTTCACCGCGCGGGACGCCGTCTTGAGACTCACCCCCGCGCGCTCCGCAACCTGCGCGAGCGTCGGACGTGACGAACGCGTCACTCGCGCTCCAGGACGAGCTTCCGGGAGATACCTGCGACGAGCTGGGGATCGACGCCGCCCGCGAGTGCATGCGCCACCGACGCGCTGCCTGTCGCAACCGCGCAGAGCGCCGCAGCTCTGAGATCGCTGCCGCGCTCGAGCGCTACGGCAAGTCCAGCGACGAACGAGTCGCCCGCGCCGATCGGATTGACCTCTCGCACGGGTGACGCCGCAATCCAGAACGTCCCTGCGTCGTCGGCACCCGCGACACCGTGTCGGCCGACGGTGACGAGAGCTGCCCGAGCGCCCGCGCCGCGCAGGCCCGCCGCCGCCGCCAGTGCAGCGCTGCGCGCATGCGCACTGTCCGTGTCGACTGCCTCGTCGCTTGCGCCGTGGAGCGCCGCCTCTGCCTCGGCAAGGTTAGGGGTGACGACGTCGGGCTGGGCCGCAAGACAGCTCCGGAGCGCGTCACGAGCAGCGTCGATCACCGAGACGACTCCTGCCGAACGTGCGCGTCGCGCCACCTCGCCATAGGTGTCGTCGGGCGCCCCCGGCGGCAGGCTGCCGGTCGCGACGGCGACACGATGGCTTTCCAGTTCGCCGGTGAAAGCAGTCAGCAGCCTGTCGCGATCGTCCGGGGAGAGCTGAGGTCCCGGCTCGTTCAACACCGTGATCCTCAGATCGTCTTCGATCAGGATCAGCTGCGACCGCGCCTCGCCTGCGGTGACGATCCCACAGACGTCGTGGTCTTCCTCGGCGAGCATCGCGGCGACCAGCGCACCCGCGCGACCCGGGAGGTTCGCCACGAGACGCGGCCGTTCGCCGTGTGCGCCGGTGGCGGCGCGGCACACGTTGACCGCCTTGCCGCCTGCGGTGACTTCGACCGAGCGTGGGCGCAGCACGTACCCCGGCAACAACTGCTCGAGCCGCATCGTGCGGTCGATGCCGAGATTCAGACCGAGAACGAGCACGGTTCGCCGGACGCCGAGTCGAGGGCGTGGTCAGAAGCGATGAGCTCCCGCAGGACCTGCTCCGCGGTGTGCTCCGCCGAACGTGTCGCGTCGACCGAGAAATGGGGGACCCGTGGCGGGAGGTCGGGCTGGTCATCGGCCAACCACAAGGCCGGATCGGCGAGCTTCCCCGCATCGCGGAAGGCCCCGCGCGCAGAGAGCCGTTCGAGCAACTGATCCGACGGGGCATGCAACCAGACGAGCACCACGCGGGCCCCGTGGGCCGCCAGGCGTGACGAAAGTCGGTCCCAGGCTTCACCGTCGCGCCGCTCATCCGTGAAGGGAGCCGCGACGATCGCGTGCAGACCAGCGCGTATCGACGTTTCGGCGGTGGCGATGAGGGACTCGTAGAGGGCCGTGCGAACCACCCCCCATGGGTGGCCGGCGAGCAGCGGGACGATCGGGCCGAAGGTGTCGTCGATGTCGATCGACACGGCGGCGAGTGCGCGCGCCAGCCGGGGGGCGACGGTCGATTTGCCGACGCCCGGAGGCCCGGCGAGAATCACGACCGTCTGGTGGCGGAGTTGCGACATGGGTGTCGGGCGGATCGAAAGTGAAGGGGGTGAGGGCGCGCTTGCGCCCTCACCCCGCCGGTCTGCCGATACGCTCCTAGCAGGACGACTTGTAGACGTACTTGCTGACACTCGGCTGGCTCAGGTTCGCCTTCGTCACGATCAGCGACGTGGTCGCGATGTTCTTCGTCACCGGCTTGCCGGTGAGCGCCGCGACTGCCTGCTGAACGCCCTGGTAGCCGATGTCGTACGGCTTCTGCGCGACGAGCGCCTGCACCTGTCCTGCCTTCAGCTGCTTGATCTGATCGGGGCCGGCGTCGAAGCCGACGACCTTCACCTTGCCGCTCTTGCCGGCCTGGCGAACACCTGTCGAGACGCCCTGCGCGGTGAACAGGTTCGTCGCGAACACGCCCTGCAGATCAGGGTTCTTCGCCAGTGAAGCGGAGATGATCTGGGCGGCCGTGGCCGGCTCGTTGTGCGAGTACTGCGTGGAGCTGACCAGCGTGAAGCCGAGCGCCTTGGCACGCTTGCCGAAGCCGAGTACGCGCGCATCGACACTCGACACACCCGGGTCGGTCGAGATCACGAGAACCTTGCCCGTGACGCCCGCGAGCTTCAGTGCATCGGCTGCCTTGACGCCGCCGAGCTCGTTGTCGGTCGCGATCCGAGACACGCCGACCGACTTGTCGGTCACGATCGTGTCGACGAGGACGACCTTGATCCCCTTGGCCTGGATCCGCTTGAGCGGAGGAGCGGAGGCCTTCACGTCGTTCGGGGCGACGAGCAGCGCTGCGGGCTTGGCCGCAGCGACTGCGTCGAGCAGCGGATTCTGGAGGGTGGCGTCGAACTTGTCCGGCCCTTGTACCTGCAGCTTGTAGCCGAGCTTGCTCGCGGCAGCTTGCGCGCCGCACTGCATCGAAACGTAGAACGGATCGCCCTTCACGCCCACCATCAGCGTGATGTTCTTGCTCCCGGCTGACTGAGCCACGGCGGTGGCTGCAGCTACGAGCACGATCACGGCGGTCATAGCCGCGCCGAGCATCGTCTTGCGTGCGGTTGTCATGAGCCCGCTTCTCCCTTCCTTGGATTCGCCACGCACTTCGTCGTGCGCGGTCGATTACGAGGGCGGTTGCCCGCCCGCAGTTCTGACGTGCAAAACCTACGCCGCTCCGGCCACCTCCCTCCACGACCTGCCGTGGCGTTCGAGGATGTCACAGAGAGCTGAAAGGCGGGGCGCTGCGCTCTCGCGCAGGAACGACACGCGTTCCGCGCCTTCCAGAGCGACCGCCTCACCCCAGATCGCGCGGCCGGCGATGAATCCGACGGCGCCGGCGTCGAGCGCCATGCGGACGCGCTCGACGAACTCATCGATCCCCACCCCCGCGGAGAGCAGTGCCCACGGCACGTCGCCGAGCGCGTCGCTGACCTCACGACAGCCCTCCGCGCTGCCCGGCCACTCCAGCTTCAGGAGGTTGGGTCGCAGTGCTGCCATCTGCCTCGCCGATTCGACGACCACCGGGCCCGCGGTCTCCGGGGTGAACGCCGCCTCCCCCGGCAGACGGGCGATCAGCGGCTCGATCACACTCGGCAGTCCTGCCCGCGCACAGTCGGCGATCACGCTGGCTGTCGCAGCGAGTGCCTCCTCGGCGAGGTCGGGCTCTCCATCGCCCGCCGGCCGTCCCGGCCGCCACTGGACGAGGAACTTGAGCGCATCTCCCCCCTGATCCGCCACGAACGCCGCTCCTCGTCCCATGTCGACGGTCGTCCGGATCTCATCGTTCCACTTCGCCTTGTCGACGGGCTCGGCGGCGACCAGCAGCCCCACGTCGGCCGGAAGGACACCGGCATCGCTCACCGGGCCAACGCCGAAGTCGGGGTCGAGGAGCATCCCGGTTGCCAGCGGCGCGAGCTCGCGAACCACGTCGATCTTGAAGGCGGAGAGATCTGCATCGGCGGACGGGGTGCCGGCACCGTCGAGCATGCGCCGCAGCGTCGCCCGTTGATCCATCGCGAGCACTGCCAAGCGCCCATCGGGATTGCTGATCGCATCGAGCGAAGGTCTGTTCACGGATTGCGTCCTTCACGGAATGAGGGGACTGACAGCGCTGTCTGACAGCGCTGACGACCCTAAACCGTTCCGGGCCACGGCGTCAAGAGGTCCCAGAGGGTCGGGCAAAGACCGGCAAGGCCGCTATCGGTGACGTATTCGACAAGGTCTTCTCGACGGATCCGGGACTCCATGCAGATGTCCCGGCGACGATCTGCGTCGGCGACTGGGTGATGGTTCACTCGATCGTGGAGGACTGGGTTCACCGCGATCGATGATGTCCTCCGTCGAACCGCACGGGACGCCGCGCACCTAGACCTCCAGCAGAACGATGAACTCCATGCCCTGAACATCCAGGCGCCAGAGCGAGCTGGCAACATCGACTTGCAAGGAACTCTCCGCGCGCCACACGCGCGCCACAGACCACCCCCGCCGAACCGAACCGAGCGGGCACCAGCGGAAACAGCGAGTCGACGACAGCTCAGTCAACGGCACGCCGAACACCGCACCAACGCACGGGATTCGGCTCAGGAAGCGGAGGGGGAGGGATTTGAACCCTCGATCCGCCTAACGACGGATAACGGTTTTCGAGACCGCCGCATTCGACCGCTCTGCCACCCCTCCGATCGCGCGTCAGGGTACTGGATGGTCGATCTAGTCGTGAATCCGGGCGATCACGTCTTCGCGCTTGAGCACGCGAACGCGCCGCGACGAGCGCGCCATGCGCACTTCGAAGCCGGCGTCCTTCGGGAACAGCACCTTGTCGCCCGGCTCGATCGCGGTGACGTCGG
>JBBQQI010000086.1:0-10356 GCA_038216085.1 Gaiellales bacterium
GTCGCGATGGGCGCTCGCCCGATCGCGCTCCTCGACGGCCTGCGCTTCGGCAAGCCCGACTGGCACTTCAAGCGGGCGGTCGCCGGCATCGGCCACTACGGAAACTGCGTCGGCGTACCGAACGTCGGCGGCGAGTGCGCCTTCGACGAGGCGTACGCGCTGAACCCACTCGTCAACGCGATGTGCGTCGGCGTGCTGCCGACAGAGCGTGTGCTGTCGGCGAAGGCCCAGGGCGTCGGCAACGCCGTCGTACTCTACGGCGCGCTGACCGGGCGCGACGGGATCGGCGGAGCATCGGTGCTCGCCTCTCAGGACCTCGAAGGTTCCGACGAGAAGCGCCCGTCGGTTCAGATCGGCGACCCGTTCCGCGGCAAGGCGTTGATCGAGGTGTCACTCGATCTCGTCGAGCGAGGGCTCGTCGTCTCGCTCCAGGACTGCGGCGCCGCCGGGCTCGCGTCGTCGCTCTCGGAGATGGCGCGCGACGGCATGGGCGTCGATGTGCACCTCGACCGGGTGCCGCTGCGCGAGGACGACATGGAGCCGTGGGAGATCATGATCTCGGAGTCGCAGGAGCGGATGGTGGCCGTCGTCGCCCCCGAGCTCGTCGACGACGTGCGCGCCGCCTGCGAGCGCTGGGAGCTTCCGTGCACCGTGATCGGCGAGGTCACCGACCACGGTGAGCTGCGCGCGCTCGACGGCGACGAGATCGTCGGCGCGATTCCGGCCGGGCTGCTCACCGACGAGTGTCCCCGCTACGACGTCGAACGTGTCCCGCACGCAGTCGAGACTGCCCCCGTCGACCCGGTCAACCACGAGCCGAAGACGTGGGTGTTCGAGCAGTACGACCACCTCGTCGGCTCGCGCACGGTGCGCAGGCCCGGGCTCGATGCGGCCGTGCTGCGAATCGACGGTACGCGCGGGATCGCCGTCTCGCTCGACGGGCCGCCGCTCGGCTGTCGCAACCCGCTCGAGGCGGGCTGGCGCGCGGTCATGGAATCGGCGCTGAACGTCGCCTGCGCAGGCGGCGAGCCGCTCGCTCTCACCGACTGCCTCAACTTCGGCAACCCGGAGAAGCCCGAGATCGCCTGGGAGCTCGAGCAGGCAATCGAAGGGATCGCGCACGCGGCGGAGTCGCTCGGCATCCCTGTCGTCTCCGGGAACGTGTCGCTCTACAACGAGACCGGCGGCAGCGCGATCCCTCCGACGCCGGTCGTCGGCTGCGTCGGCCTCGTCCGCGACCTGTCGCAGATCCCGAACCGCTGGGGACCCGGCGACCGGATCTACCTGCTCCGAGGCTTCGGCCACGGGTTCGTGCACTTCATCTGGCGCCACGCGCACCTCTTCTCACTCGCACACGACGTGTCCGACGGCGGCATCGCGCTTGCGCTCGGCGAGGCGGAGGCCTGGTCGGGTCTCCCCGCCGATACGGAGGTCAGCGACGGTGAAGGCGTGATCGTCGCTGCGGCGCCCGACACCGTGATCCCGTGGGACGACGTGGTCGAGCTCGGGGCGGTCAGCTGATGTGCGGCGTCTTCGGAGTCCGCGCCCCCGCGCGCGACGTCGCACGGCTCACCTACTTCGGACTGTACGCGCTCCAGCACCGCGGCCAGGAGTCCGCCGGGATCGCCGTCAGCGAGAACGAGCGGCTGACTGCGATTCGTGATCTCGGCCTCGTCCCGCAGGTGTTCGACGAACGCAGCCTCTCGGGCCTCCGGGGCGAGCTCGCGATCGGGCATACCCGCTACTCGACGACCGGCGGCAATGCCTGGGAGAACGCCCAGCCGCTGCTCCACCACGGCCGGGTGCGCACCGTGGCGCTCGGACACAACGGTAACCTCGTCAACGCCGAAGCCCTGCGCGAGGAGGTCGGGAAGTCGCTCGCTTCGAGCTCCGACTCCGAAGTGATCGCCGCGATGATCGCCGACGACGAACGGCCGCTGGACGAGGCGATCGCCGGCGCGATGGCGCGGCTCGAAGGGGCGGCGACCGTCGTCGGCATCGCAGACGGCAGGCTCTTCGCGTTTCGCGACTCGTTCGGCTTCCGCCCGCTCGCGATCGGACGCCTGGGCGACGATCCGGTCGTCGCGTCGGAGACCTGCGCGCTCGACCTCGTTGGTGCCACGTTCGAGCGCGAGGTGCGGCCCGGCGAGCTCGTGATCGCCGACGACCAGGGGCTGCACTCCGTACAGGCGGTCGAGCCGGCCGATCACGCCGCGCTCTGCATCTTCGAGTTCTTCTACCTCGCCCGCCCCGACACGCGGCTGAGCGGCGTCGAGGTGCACGGTGCGCGCGTGCGCATGGGCGAGCGGCTCGCAGCGGAGGCGCCGGTCGAAGCCGACCTCGTGCTGCCGATTCCCGACTCCGGCACACCGGCGGCGATCGGCTTCGCGCGGGCGACGGGCATTCCCTTCAGCGAGGGGCTGATCAAGAACCGCTACGTCGGGCGCACGTTCATCCAGCCCGAGCAGGGAATGCGCGAGCAGGGAATCCGCATGAAGTTCAACCCGCTCGCCGAGGTCTCCGGGAAGCGCCTGGTCGTCGTCGACGACTCGATCGTCCGCGGCTCGACGACGACCCAGATCGTCGCGATGCTCTTCGACGCGGGCGCGCTCGAAGTGCACGTGCGCGTTTCTTCGCCGCCGGTCGTCTCACCGTGTTACTACGGAATCGACCTCGCGTCGGAGGACGAGATGATCGCCGCACACGCGAGCGTCGAGGACGTGCGCGCCGCGATCGGCGCGACGAGCCTTGCCTACCTGTCGCTCGAGGGCCTTCAGGCCTCGACGCGCCGTCCTGAAACCGCACTCTGCCGCGCGTGCCTCACGCGCGAGTACCCGACCCGCGTGCCGGCAGATGCGGCGAAGCTGCGCTTCGAAACCGTGTAGATGGTTCTCTAGCCCGACGCGCCCAGGTCCTTCGACCGCCCGTAGCGCACGGCGCGGCGGACCTGGCGAGGGTCGAGGCCCTGTTCGAGCAGGCGCTGACGCGTCTCGCCCTCCGCGGCCATGCGGAGGAACAGCCAGACGAGCACGCCGAGGGTGACGATCGAGCCTTCCGCCATCATCACGATCCCGCCCAGGTTCAGATCATGCTGCGGCGTGATCCCCCACCCGGGCGCGTGCCGGTAGGCCGCGTAGAACATCGAACTCGACCACATGAAGACATTGCCGAGCACGGCCTCGATCAGCCGCACCGAAAAGATGAAGCCGATCTTCGCGCCGGTGCCGAACCACGCCGGCGCAGGCAGCGTCTCCAGCACCGGCTCCCAGATCAGGCACCCGCAGGTGATGAACAGCAGGTGCTCGAGGGCGTGCACCGGCGCGTGCTGCAGTGCGGCGTCGTAGAGGTACGGGATGTGCCAGATGTAGAGGTCGGCCGCCCACAGCGGCAGCGCGATCAGCGGGTGGGCGAGGACGCGCAGCTTGTCGACGACCGGCAGCGCGAGCAACGGCCGCAGCAGAGGCCCGGTCATGCCCGCGACGAAGCAGAGCGGCGCGAGGTCACCGAGGATCACGTGCTGCAACATGTGCATGAAGAAGAAGTGCTCCTCGCCGAGGGTGTCGATCGGCGAGTTGAGTGCGAGCACGACGAGCGCGATCCCCGTCCAGAAGCTCCACCTCCGCCAGCGCGGTACCGGCTGGCCGCGACGGGCGAGGGTGCGTGAGCGCCGCAGGTAGACGAACGCGACGAGCAGCGTCGGGACGATTTGCAGCGGCTCGAAGCTCCACGGGGTCAGTAGCGACGGCGCATCCACGGCCTTGGAAGACTAGAGGGATGAACCTCTTCCACTACCACCTGGTCACGTCGGAGCTGCGCAGCCTCGAGGGGCGCTACCTCGGGAAGCTCGGGTTCAGCCTCGTCGCCCGCTACGGCCGGATCGGCGACGACCATGTGGCGATCGAGCCGGGAACGTCGTGGGAGCAGCTCGATCGCGACGGGTTCAAGCTCCGGCTCTCGGAGCTCCAGCGGGGCGCGGTCAACGTTGTCCTGCAGCCGGGCCATTGGCGGGTGCCTCGCGTCGATCACGTCGGCGTCGCTCTCGACGACGACGAGTTCCAGTCCGTCCTCGGCCGCGCGATGCAATGGAACCTCCGCGTTCAGGAGCACGGGGGCAGACGCACGTTCGTCGCGACGAACGCCGGCTACCGGCTCGAGATCCACCCACCGCGCGACTGGATCGACGAGCTGCTGGAGGAGCGGAATGAGCTACAGCTGACAGAGCTCCACCTGCGCGCCGACGAGCCCGAGACGAAGGCGGGCGCGCTCGCCGAGCTGCTCGGGCTTGAGGTTGTCGAGAACGCCGTCATAGTCGGGGATAGTGTCGTCCGCTTCCTAGGCGGCGGGCCCGAGGGCCGCCCGGAGCTCGTCGCCGAGAGCTTCCTCTGACCTCGCACTCGAATTACCGATCAACCATCATGACCGAAGCCGGTCGTAGACTCGTCTCTCTGGAGCGCCGGGCACACAGCGACCGCAGTCAGTCGTACGGCGCCGCCGGCGTGTCGCTCGACACGGCTGCGTCCGTCGTCGAACGCCTGCGCGCGGCGGTCGAGTCGACGGGAGCGACCGGTTTCGGCGCCTTCGCCGGGCTGCATCCGCTCGACGGCGACCGCCTGCTTGCTGCGTCGACCGACGGTGTGGGAACGAAGCTGATCCTCGCTCGCGAGCGTGGACGGCTGCGCGACTGCGGCGCCGACCTGGCCGCCCACTGCATCAACGACGTCGCGACGTGCGGGGCCGATCCTCTGCTGCTGCTCGACTACGTCGCGGCGAACGAGATCAAGCTCGACGAGGTCGCCGATCTCGTCGACGGCGCCGCCGCCGTGTGTCGGGAGGCCGGTGTCGCGCTGGTCGGCGGCGAGACCGCAGAGCTGCCGGGCATCTACGCAGCCGGCGAGCTCGACTTCGCCGGAACGTGCGTCGGCATCGTCGCGCGCGCGGACGTGATCGACGGCTCGACCGTCGCGGCCGGCAACTCGGTGATCGGCTTCGCCTCAGCCGGTGTGCACGCAAACGGATTCACCCTCGCGCGCCGAGTGCTCGAGGAGGAGGACTACGACGGTGAGGATCTGCTCGCGCCCACGCGCCTCTACCTGGACGTCGCGCGAGCACTGCGCGGCCGCGCGAAGGCCTTCGCGCACGTGACGGGCGGCGGCATCCTCGGGAATCTCGAGCGCGCACTCCCAGCAACGGCGAGCGCAGAGCTCGACTGGGACGCGTGGCAACGCCCGCCTGTGTTCGCGTGGCTCGCGCGGCACGTCGAAGAGGACGAACTGCGGCGCGTCTTCAACCTGGGAATCGGCTGGTGCGCGGTCGTCGCCGAACCGCAGCCCGGCGAGACCGTGATCGGGCGGATCGCATGATCGGGGTGCTCGTCTCCGGCAACGGCACGAACCTGCAGGCGTTGCTCGATGCCGACCTACCGGTGGTCGCCGTCGCCTCGAACCGCAAGGACGCCTACGCACTGATCCGCGCGCGCGACCTGGGGATTCCGACCGCGACTTTCGGGTTGGACTGCCAGCCGGACCGCGCCGAGCGCGACCTCGTGATGGCGACCTGGCTCGAGGAGCACGGCGTCGAGCTCGTCGTGCTCGCGGGCTACATGCACCTCCTCACGAAGCCCTTCCTCGACCGGTTCCCGGGGCGGATTGTCAATGTCCACCCCTCGCTCCTCCCGGCGTTCCCGGGCGCGAATGCGATCGACGACGCGCTCAGCGCCGGGGCCGAGACGACCGGGGTGACGGTGCACTACGTCGACGAGGGGCTCGACACGGGCGCCGTGATCAGGCAGGAGGAGGTTCCGGTCGAGCCGCGCGAGTCGCTTGTCGAGCGGATCCACGCCGTCGAGCATCGCGTCCTGCCGGGCGTCGTCGCGGAGCTGTGCGCGGCTGCTCGATGAGCCGCGCGCTGATCAGCGTCTGGGACAAGATCGGCGTCGACGAGCTCGCGCGCGGCCTTGCCGAACTGGGCTGGGAGCTCGTCTCCTCGGGCGGCACCGCGACGTTCCTCGAGGGGCAGGGGCTCGAGGTGATCCGCGTCGAGACCGTCACGGAAGCGCCGGAGATGCTCGGCGGCCGCGTCAAGACGCTGCACCCGGCGATCCACGCCGGGATCCTCGCGCGGCGCGATGTCGCCGATGATCTCGAGACGATCGCCGAGCACGGGATCGAGCCGATCGACCTCGTCTGCGTCAATCTCTACCCGTTCACCTCGGTCGCCGGACGCCGCGGCACGACCGAGGCCGAGGTGGTCGAGATGATCGACGTCGGCGGGCCGTCGATGCTGCGCGCGGCCGCCAAGAACTTCGCGCACGTCGCGGCGATCTCGTCACCGGCCCAGTACGCCGCGGTGCTCGCCGAGCTGCGCAGCGCCGGTCAGGTCTCCGAAGCAACGCGCCGCGAACTCGCCAGCGCAGCCTTCGCCACGACAGCGGCATACGAAGCGGCGATCGCGAACTGGTTCGCCGAGACGGAGCCGTTCCCGACGCAGGTGACGCTCACCTTCCACAAGGTCACCAACCTGCTCTACGGCGAGAACCCTCATCAGGCGGCCGCCTACTACTCCGAGGCGGGTGCGCGAAAACACCTGCTCTCCGAGGTGGAACAGGTCGGAGGCAAGGCGCTCTCGTACAACAATCTCACCGACGTCGAGGGCGCGCGGCGCGTGATCCGAGAGTTCACGCTGCCGGCCGTCGTGATCGTCAAGCACGCGAATCCCTGCGGGGTCGCGATGGCCGCGACGATCGAGGAAGCGTGGGAGCGCGCACTGGCGGCTGACCCGGTCTCGGCTTTCGGCTGCGTCGCGGTGCTCAACCGACCCGTGTCGGCGGAGCTCGGCTCGCGCATCGCAGAGCACTTCGTCGAGGTGCTGCTCGCCCCCGGTTACGACGACGCCGCAACCGCGGCGCTCCGAACGAAGAAGTCGCTGCGCATCCTTTGGGATCACGAGCGCCGGTCTGAGACACCTGGTGAGCGCGACTTCAAGCGCGTGCTCGGCGGCCTGCTGATCCAGGAGCGCGATTCCGACATCGAGGACCGCGAGGCGATGCACATCGTCTGCGGCCAGGTGTCCGAGCAGCAGTGGGGAGATCTGCTCTTCGCCTGGCGCGTCTGCAAGCATGTCTCCTCGAACGCGATCGTGATCGCGAAGGACCTGCAGACGATCGGGATCGGCGCCGGGCAGATGAGCCGAGTCGACTCGGTGCGCATCGCGGTCGACAAGGCTCGCGAGCACGGGCACAAGCTGGATGGGGCGGTCGTCGCGAGCGATGCGTTCTTCCCGTTCGCCGACGGCCCACAGATCGCGCTCGAGGCCGGAATCGTGGCGATCGTCCAGCCGGGTGGCTCGCGCCGCGACGACGAGGTGATTGCCGCGGTCGACGCCGCCGGCGCGGCGATGGTCTTCACCGGTAGGCGGCATTTCCGCCACTAGATTTTGCGGGCGCGGTCCCGTCTGAAACGATTGGCGGACGACCCAGAGCTCGAGCAGAGGGGGCACAGACCGATGACCGAATCCGATCCGAGAAGATGGAAGGCGCTGGCGATCGTCTGTGCGGCGTTCTTCATGACGGTCCTCGACGTCTCGATCGTCAACGTTGCGCTGCCGTCGATCGGCAAGTCACTCAACTTCTCACGCGACAACCTGCAATGGGTGATCACCGCTTACTCGATCACGTTCGGCGGCTTCCTCTTGCTCGGGGGCCGCGCTGCCGACTTCCTCGGGCGCAGGAGACTCTTCCTCGCGGGAGTCGTCGTCTTCACGATCGCCTCCTTCCTCTGTGGCCTCGCCTGGTCGGAGGGCGTGCTGATCGCCTCGCGCGCTGCCCAGGGTTTCGGGGCCGCGATGATCTCCCCGGCCGCCCTCTCGATCATCATGACGACATTCGAGGAGGGGCCGGAGCGGAACAAGGCGCTCGGGATCTGGGGTGCAATCGGCGGCTCCGGAGCTGCCGTCGGCGTGCTCGCCGGCGGCGTCCTGACGAAGTATCTCGGCTGGGAATGGATCTTCTTCGTCAACGTGCCGGTCGGCGCTACGGCCTTCCTGCTCGCGCCGCGGTTCGTGCGCGAGAGCAAGTCGGAGCGCGAGAGCTCGCAGGACGTCGCGGGGGCCGTCACGGTCACCGCCGGCCTGGCGCTCCTCGTCTACGCCGTGTCCAAGGCGCCCGAGCACGGCTGGGAGTCGACCTGGACACTCGTGCGGCTCGCGCTCGCCGCTGCACTGCTCGTCGTGTTCCTCGTGATCGAGTCGCGCACGAAGGATCCGATCATGCCGTTCCGGATCTTCCGCGTCCGCACGGTCGCGGGCGCAAACGTCGCCGGGCTGCTGCTCGGCGCAGTCGTCTTCTCGAACTTCTTCATCCTGACGCTCTACGTCCAACAGGTGCTCGGCTGGTCGGCGCTCAAGACCGGCTTCACGTTCATCGCGACGGCCGGCACCGCGGTCCTCTGGGCCGGGCCTGCCCAGGCGCTCGTGACGAGGGTCGGAGCAAAGCCGGTGATGGCCGCCGGGTTCCTGGCGATGATCGCCGGGATGCTCTGGTACACCCAGATCCCGGTGCACGCGTCGTACTGGTCCGATCTGCTGCCGGGCTACCTGCTGGTCGGGTTTGCCTTGCCGTTCTCGTTCATCCCGGTGTCGATCGCCGCGCTCTCCGGCGTCGACCGCGACGAGGCCGGGCTCGCGTCCGGCCTGATCAACACGGCGCAGCAGATCGGCGGCGCGATCGGCGTCGCGGTCACGTCGTCCGTGTCGCTCAGCCACTTCAACCACCTGTTGAAGACGGGCCAGCAGTTCCCATCGGCGTTCACCTCCGGCTCGCAGTGGGCATTCTGGGTCTGCGTCGGGATCAGCGTCGCGGGCTTCGTCGCGACCGTCGCCCTCGTGCGGCGAGGGGAGCTCGCGACGGCTCAAGAGGGGGCGCCTGCGACCGCGTAGCGAACGCAGCCCGGTAGGCTTCCGCCGCCGTGCCAGGCGACTACCCCACCGTGATCGACCTCGTCGGCGAGACGCCCATCGTGCGCCTCGACCGCGTCTCCCAGGACGTTCCCGGGACGATCCTCGCGAAGCTCGAGTTCATGAACCCCGGCGGTTCGAACAAGGACCGGATCGGCCTCGCGATGATCGAGGCGGCCGAGCGCGACGGGAAGCTGAAGCCCGGCGGCACGATCGTCGAGCCCACGTCGGGCAACACCGGCGTCGGCCTCGCGATCGCCGCGGCGCAGAAGGGCTACCGCTGCATCTTCGTCATGCCCGACAAGATGAGCCAGGAGAAGATCTCGATGCTCCGCGGCTACGGCGCCGAGGTCGTGATCACGCCGACCGCCGTCGAGCACGACTCGCCGGAGTCCTACTACTCCGTCTCGTCGCGCCTCGCCGAGGAGATCCCCGGCGGCTTCAAGCCGGATCAGTACTCGAACATGTCGAATCCCGAAGCGCACTACAAGACGACCGGGCCGGAGATCTGGGAGCAGACGGGCGGGGAGATCGACGCGATCATGATCTCGGTCGGCACCGGCGGCACGATCAGCGGCGTCGGGCGCTACTTCAAGGAGCGCAAGCCCGAGGTGAAGATCGTCGGCGTCGACCCGGAAGGGTCCGTCTACACCGCGAAGAGCGACGCCGACCTGCACCCGTACCTCGTCGAGGGGATCGGCAAAGACACGTGGCCGGAGACGATGGACCCGAAGGTCGTCGACGACTGGGTGCGCGTGTCGGATCGCGACTCGTTCCTGGCAGCGCGCAGGCTCGCGCGTGAGGAGGGGCTGCTCGTCGGCGGCTCGTCGGGCTCGACGATCGCGGGCGCGCTCGTCTACGCGAAGGGGCTCGCGGCCGATTCGACGGTGCTGACGATCCTGCCGGACTCGGGCCGTTCGTACCTCTCGAAGTTCCTCGACGACAACTGGATGCTCGAGCACGGGTTCCTCGAGCGGTCGGCGCCCGCGCCGACCGTGCGTGAGCTGCTGCGCTCGAAGCAGGGCGACACGCCGACGTTCGTGACGATCTCTGCACACCAGAAGGTCGCGGAGGCGATCGGCGTCATGGAGCAGTACTCGATCTCGCAGCTGCCGGTCGTCCGCGACGGTGATGTCGCGTCGCTCGCGGACGTGATCGGGTCGCTCCAGGATCGCGCGCTGCTCGACCGCGTCTTCAAGAACGCCGACGCACTGCACGAGGACGTCGCCTCGGCCATGCAGGGCCCGCTGGCGACTGTCGAGGCCGACGCGTCCGTCGACGAGATCGTCACGACGCTGACGAGCGGCACGAACGCGGTCGTCGTCGCAGACCGCGGCAAGCCGATCGGGGTCGTGACGCGCTCCGACCTGCTCGACTACCTCGCACACCGCTAGGAGAAGTGCGCGA
>JBBQQI010000087.1:0-9791 GCA_038216085.1 Gaiellales bacterium
GGAGATCATCGACGTCGACGTCGACGTCAGAGACTGAATCTGCGTCGGATTCGGACGGTGCATATCGACACTTGCGTAGATCTGGCATACGCACCGGTCTCAGAAGCAAGCGACTCCGGTCATTGAGGTTCGACTCCTTCCGTCCGCACTGCACGAGCCGCCTCCGGCTCGTTAAAGACCGAACTCGCCGCGCGCGACGACGACGGCAGAGCCGCCGACCGTGACGCGCTCGATCTTCTCCGCGGAACCTTCTGCGCACGCGAAGAGCTTCGACGGGCGGTTGATCTCGGTGCCCTGCGAGATTTCGATCTGCTCGCCGAACGCGATGCGGCCGTGTCGCGCCAGGTGGATCGCGAGCGGCCCCGCGGCCGAGCCCGTCGCAGCGTCCTCGGCGACACCGTGGGCCGGAGCAAACATCCGGGTCTTCCAGCCGGCGCCGTCGCGAGCGAAGCAGTTGACGCCGTCGCTCGTCGCACGCTCGAGCGCACCGAGGTCGGGCTCGAGCGCAGCCACGTCTCCGGCCGAGACGAGCTCGACGAAGACGTGGCCCGGGCCGAGCTCATAGCGCTCGACCGGCAGCCCCGAGGACGGCACGCCGAGCGCCGCGAGGATCTCGTCCTCGCCCTCGACCGGCTCCCAGATCGGGATCGGCTGCTCCATGCTCCCGTAGACGAGGCTGGCGCCGTCTCGCTCGAGCGCGACCGGAACGATGCCCGAGCCCGTCTCCAGCCTGATCTCGATCTTCTGCAGCGGGATGCCGAGCACGAAGGCGGTGCCGAGCGTCGGGTGGCCCGCGAACGGCAGCTCGAGCGCCGGCGTGAAGATGCGAATCCGGACGTCGGCGTCGCTCGCGGACGGAGGCAGGACGAACACCGTCTCCGAAAAGTTCATCTCGCGCGCGAGATCCTGCATCTCCTCGCTCGTCAGGTCGCGCGCGTCGGTGAAGACGGCGAGCTGGTTGCCGGCGAGCGGGGTGTCGGTGAAGACGTCGACGACGACGTAGCGGAACCGGCGCACCCGCCTGACTTTACCCACGCGCCGCTCAACGGCAGGTTGCGTAGGCTTTGGACGGTGAGGATCCGCGCTGCCGTGCTCGAGGAATTCGGCCGGCCGCTCGCCGTCCAGGACGTCGACCTCGCCGAACCGAAGGCGGGCGAGGTGCTCGTGCGCCTCGTGGCCTGCGGCGTCTGCCACACCGACCTCTACACCGCCTCCGGCGCGGACCCCTCGGGCTACGCGCCGACGGTGCTCGGCCACGAAGGCGCCGGCGTCGTCGAGCGTGTCGGTGACGGCGTCGCATCGCTCGTGGCGGGCGATCATGTCGTGACGCTCTTCTCTCCGCAATGCCGCGAGTGCGTCCACTGCCTCAGCCCGCGCACGAACCTCTGCCTCGCGATCCGCGAGCAGCAGAACCTCGGCGTCCTGCCCGACGGAACGGCCCGTCTCTCTCGCGGCGGCGAGCCGATCCGACATTTCATGGGCACCTCGACATTCGCGGAGTACACGGTGATGCCCGAGATCGCGCTCGCGAAGATCGACCAGGAAGCGCAGCTCGAACACGCTGCGCTGTTTGCATGCGGCCTCTCGACGGGGCTCGGTGCGGCCCTCTACACGGCGAAGGTCGAGCCGGGCTCGACGTGCGTCGTGTTCGGCGCAGGCATGGTGGGCCTCGGGGCCGTCGCAGGCTGCCGGATCGCCGGCGCCGAGCGGATCGTGTGCGTCGACCTGTCGGCCGGACGGCTCGAGCTTGCCCGCGGGCAGGGCGCGACCGAGACCCTCGCGGCCGGCCCGGGCGTCGTCGAGCAGATCGTCGAGTCGACAGGAGGCTTCGGCGCCGACTACACCTTCGAGGCGACCGGGCGCACCGACGTGATGCGCCAGGCGGTCGAATCGGCGCGGATGGGCTGGGGCCTCTGCACGGTCGCGGGCGTTGCCGGCAAGGGCGAGACCCTCGACATCGTGCCGCGGTACCTGATCACAGGACGCCGCGTCTGCGGGTCGTCGTTCGGCGGCGTCAAAGGACGCGACCAGGTGCCGGAGCTCGTGCGGATGTCGATGGACGGCCGCCTCGACGTGACTCCGTTCCTCTCGCACACGCTCACACTCGACGACGTCAATCGCGGCTTCGAACTGATGGAGGCCCAGGACGGCATTCGCAGCATGATCGCGTTCTCATGATCGTCGAACGGGTCGAGCATCCGGACTGGCTCTCGAACGCGTACCTGATCGCGGACGGCCCCGGTGGCCACGGTGTGCTTGTCGACAGCAACGGCCTGACGGCCGACCTGGAAGCACGGGCGGAGCGCGACGAGATCGAGATCACGCACGTGCTGTGCACACACGGCCACCCCGACCATGTGGTCGACATCGAAGAACTGGCAGAGCGAGTCGGAGCGCCGCTGCTTGCGCACCCTGCAACCGACGTCAGAGCCGACGAACGAATGGACGACGGGAGCGTCGTGCACAGCGGCGCGCTCGAGATCCGCGCGCTCGCCACGCCCGGCCACTGCCGCGACCATCTCGCCCTGCTCGCCGACGGCACGCACTGCGTCACCGCCGACGTGCTCTTCAAGGGCACTGTGGGCGGAACGTCCGCCCCGGACGGCAACCTCGGCGAGCTGAAGCACTCGATCCTCGACGTCCTGCTGCACCTCGACGCTGACACCGTCGTTCTGCCGGGGCACCGCGAGGCGACGACGATCGGCGCCGAACGCGCGGCCAACCCGTTCATCCGCGCGTGGCTCGACGGGGAGGGCCTGACCGAGACGCCGTGCCGTTTCTCGGGCGAGGCGGCGACGCTGCTCCTGTGGGCGCCCGACTACGACGGCGGCCACAAAGCCCTCGTCCGGCTCGCCTCAGGCGTCGAGACGATCGTTGGCGGCTCCCGCGTGGAGCGCTGAGCTCGCCCGTGCGCATCAACCTGATGGTTGAAGGCCAGGAAGGCGTCACGTGGCAACACTGGCTCGCCCTCGCACAGGCGACCGAGACCACCGCGCTCGAAGGGCTCTTCCGCTCCGACCACTACCGTTCGATCGGACGCGGCGACCCGGCGGGCTCGCTGGATGCGTGGGCGACGCTCGCCGCGCTTGCGGCCCGCACCGAGCGCATTCGCCTCGGGACGATGGTCTCGCCCGTGACGTTCCGGCCGACCTCGGTGCTCGCGAAGAACGTCGTCACGGTCGACCAGATCTCGGGCGGCCGCGTCGAGCTCGGGATCGGCGCCGGCTGGTTTGAGGCAGAGCATGAGACGTACGGCTTCCCGTTTCTGACGACGCGCGAGCGGCTCGACGAGCTCGACCGGCAGCTCGCCGAGATCACCCGCCAGTGGACTGACGCAGCGGACGTCTGGCCGAAGCCGCAGCAACAGCCGCACCCGCCGATCATCGTCGGCGGCGCCGCGAAGCCGCGCACGGTGCGCGCCGCGGTGCAGTGGGCCGACGAGTACAACACGGTCTTCGCCAGCGTCGAGGAGGCGCGCGAGCGCAAACGGATCCTCGACGAGGCCGCAGGCGAGGCAGGCCGCGAGCCTCTGCGATTCTCGTTGATGACCGGCTGTGTCGTCGGCCGCGAGCAGAGCGAGGTCGACGACCGCCTCAGTCTGCTCCGCGAAGTGGGCTTCGATGCGCCGCCGATCGTGGGCACCGTCGAGCAGGTCGTCGAGCAGCTGCGGCGCTACGAAGACGTCGGCGTCGAGCGCGCGATGCTCCAGCACCTCGTGCACGAGGACATCGAGATGGTCGCCGTCCTGGGCGAAGTCGCGAACCATCTACGCTAGCCGCGTGCGTCTCTTCGTCGTGCGCCACGCCAAGGCCGCGCCCGGCGAGCCGGACGAGCTGCGTCCGCTGACCGAGTCGGGCCGCGCAACGGCTCGCGCTCTCGCCGACCGGCTGGCCGCGGAGAACATCGACGCGGTGATCACGAGCCCATTGCTGCGGGCCCGCGAGACGGCCGAGGCGATCGCCCGCGCCGCCGGGGTCGAGCCCGAGGCGGACGAACGCCTGGCGCCCGGCGCGACGGCGGCGGATCTCCGCGAGGCGATCGCGGGCCACGGTGAGACGATCGTCACGGTCGGCCATCAGCCCGACTGCACCGAGATCGTGCTCGAGCTGACCGGCCGCAAGCAGCCGTTCGAGCCGGGCAGCTTCGCCGAGGTGACGTTGTGAGGGCAGTCTCCGTCACCGGGCTCCGCAAGAGCTACGGCGAGCACGAGGCGCTGCGCGGCATCGACTTCACGATCGAGGCGGGCGAGGTGTTCGGGCTGCTCGGGCCGAACGGCGCCGGCAAGACGACGACCGTCGAGATCCTCGAGGGTTACCGCGAGCGGGACGCCGGGACCGTCGAGGTGCTCGGCGAGGATCCGCAACGCGCAGGACGGGCCTGGCGCGAGCAGCTCGGGGTCGTGCTGCAGTCCTCCTCGCTCTACCCCGCGCTCACCGTCCGTGAAAGCCTCCGCGTCTTCGCCGGCTACTACACCGCGCCCCGCGACCCCGACGAGGTGATCGAGATCGTCGGCCTGCAGGAGAAGCAGAACGCGCGCGTGCGCACGCTCTCCGGCGGTCAGCAGCGCCGACTCGACCTCGGGCTCGGGCTGATCGGCGATCCGGAGCTGATCTTCCTCGACGAGCCGACGACCGGGTTCGACCCCGGCGCGCGGCGCAACGCCTGGGACACGATTCGCAACCTTCGCTCGCTCGGCAAGACAATCCTGCTGACGACGCACTACCTCGACGAGGCGGAGCAGCTCGCCGATCGCGTGGCGGTGCTGCGCGACGGGGAGATCGTCCGCGAGGGTGCTCCGTCGGAGCTCACGGGCGGTGTCGTCGAGACCGAGATCCGCTTCCTGCGGGACGGTGAGCACGTCGTCGAGCGCACGAGCGAGCCGACGCGCCGGCTGAACGAGCTGACCGCCGAGGCGCTCGCCCGCGGCGAGGAGCTCCAGTCGCTCGAGGTACGCCGCCCGACCCTCGAGGACGTCTACCTCGAGCTGACTGAATGAGGCTCTTTTTCCACGAAGTGCGAACGGAACAACTGCTGTTCTGGCGCAACCGGGAGGCGGCGTTCTTCACGTTCTTCCTGCCGATCATCTTCTTCCTGATCTTCGGGTCGATCTACGGCAACAGCCGGATCACGAAGGAGAACATCCGCGCGGCGCCGTTCCTCGAGGCGGGAATGATCGGGTACGGGGTCGCCTCGACCGCCTTTGCCGGCCTTGCGATCACCATGGTGATCCGGCGTGAGAGCGGTGTGCTGAAGCGGATCCGCGCGACGCCGCTGCCGCCCGCGACCTACCTGCTGGCCGTGCTCGTCTCGACGTTCATCGTCTTCCTGATCGAGGCGTCGCTGATCGTCGCAATCGGTCGCACGCTCTTCGGCGTCGGCGTGCCGGACCGGCTCGGGTCGCTGCTCGTGACGCTCGCGCTCGGCGCGGCGTGCTTCGCCGCGATGGGCCTCGGGCTCACGAGCCTCGTGCGCTCAGCCGAAGGCTCCTCGGCAGTCGTCAACTTCGTCTACCTCCCGATGGCAATCATCTCCGGCACGTTCTTCACGCCGAAGGAGTACCCGGGCTTCCTGCGCGCGATCGCAGACGTCCTGCCGCTCACCTATTTCACGAACCTGACGCGCGAGGTGATGGTTCGGCATCACCATCTCTGGGTGGAACCGGGGTCGATTGCTGTTGTGCTGCTCTGGGGCCTGATCGGGTTGGTTGCAGCGATTCGGGGCTTTCGCTGGCAGCCGCGCGAGGGTTAGCGCAACCGAGAACCGGTCACGACCGTTCTGATGGATATGGAAACCCCCGAGCTCGAGCCAACGATGGCGTTCGCCGTGCGCGAGCACCTGCACCCGGCGATCGAAGTCCGCATCAACTTCGGCGTCTTCGCGGGGCGCGTCGCGACGCTCGCAGAGATTGATCGCCTCGCAGCCTGGCTGCTCGACGAGGTCGGCGACGTGTCGATCATCACCGAGCACCGGCACGAATTCGACGCACGGGTCGAAGCGATGGTGCATCAGGTCCGGATCGAGGTTTCAGCCGACCGCGCGCCGACCGACGCAAACGACCGGGCGATGCTGGAGGGGCGCATCGTCGAGCGGGCGGAGCACTGGGCACGGCTTTGCGTAGCCGAGCGCCACGCCGAGATCTCGGACGGCTTGTCAAGCGTCTAGCTCGAGGAGCTTGGTGACGGTGCGCCAGTTCCGCGCCGTCCCCTGGACGCCGAGGGCGCGCTCGAGCATCGCGCCGGTCAAGCGCGCACCCGTCACACCGTTCGGGTAGCTGAATTAGACGTCGCTCCCTCGCAACTCGAAGCGGTCGGGTGCGATAGCGGCCACGTCGATCGTCCGCGCACCGGCCGCGCTCGGCTTCGACGCGAAGAACGTGACGTAGCTCTTCGACTTGTCGCGGCCGAACGGGTGCGCGGCGACGATCCCGCGCAGCTCGTCGGTTGTGCGCAGGACGACGGGAGCCGTGACGCCGAACGTCTCGAGGATCGCGCGCTCGAGCCTCCTCGCGAGCGCGGCGCGCCCGGCCTTCGGAGCACGGAACAGTACGTTTCCGCTCGCGATATAGGTCGTCGCCGGCCCGAGCCCGAGAGCGTCGACGAGGTCGCGAAGCTCCGCCATCGCGATCCGATTGCGCGGGCCGATGTTGATCCCGCGCAGAAGCGCGACCCAGAGAACATCCCTGGCCATCCGTGGTTTATAGATGCTTACCGTGTCAGCGTGACCTTCGACAGCCCCAGCAGCTGGTCGAGGTCGATGCGGCGCAGCCGTGCGAGCCTCATGGCGGCGAGCTGCCCCGGACGCGGTCGGCGCGGCGACGTCGGCGCCGGCAAGGATGCTCGGCGAGCCCGACTCGGGTCGGCTCGCCGAGGGCCTGCCGGCCGACATCGTCGTGTTGAATGAACGTCAAGATCGAGCGCGTCCTGGTCGGCAGCGAAGTCCGCGACGCCGTCTAACGTCGGCGTCGAATTGCGGCGATACCCCTCCTGTGAGCCCCCGTACCTAAGTGGATGGGGAGCCAGGAAAATATTGTCGCCAGCGTCACCGACGTGGAGGGAGCGGTTCACAGCGAGGCGTCCTCGCGATGGAAGGTGATCACCGCTCGAGCATCTGTGCGATTACTCTGGTCGCGCTGCGCGTGCGGCGCAGCTGCCGTTGAACAGATCCCGTCGTCTGCGTCCGGCTTCAGGCCCTCACTCGGACGTCCAACAGAGCAAACGTCCCGATCGCGCGGATTCTCACGATGGACGCGGATGAACCACCAGCGTCGCGGGCAAGCATGGCAGCAAAATCACGCCTGTACTCGCCCACCGAGTGGGCGTAGGCCCGGGCGTCGGTCTGCGACCTGCGGCCAATGGCAAGCCGGATAAGCGACTCGCCAGGCCTGCCAGCACGTACTGCCGAGTAGGTCATCTTGCCGATCGGGTTCCTTCCTGCCTTGTATAAGACGTAGCCGTCCGCAACAAGCGCCGCCTTCACGGCGCTCGGCGGAGGCGGATTCGTCGCGGCTGGGCTGGAACCGATCGAGAGTGATAGCGCACACGTAACGATCGTAAGTATCAGGAAGACGCGACGCATCGGCTCGATCGCACCTTAGGAGAATCTCTATCGAACGCAAGAAAGCCCTGCGGGCCCACAGCGGAAGCCGTCTGGTGCACACTGGCTCAGGCAGCAGTCGTCTAAGACCGACGGCGTCTCACAGAGCTCAAACCGACAAGCACGCCGGCCAGCAGCAGCACCGCGCCGATGACCTCTCCGGCAGTTTCCCCTACCGCGATTGAAGACATGGTGAGGCCCACTGGGCGACGAAATACCCCGTCCGGGCGGAGGTTGGACGAGAAAGTCAGTACCGCAGATGGTCAAAGCCATTGCGCCGATGTGGGAAGACGAACAGGAGCGTCGTCTGTTCAAGCAGATGCACGATCTCGGTCACCGGGTCAATAGCACGCTGATGCACCACTCCGGCCCTTCCCTCGGCAGAAACGTGACGATCACGGAGGCTGGCGGCACATTCAACGCAGGTCGTAGCGAGAGCTATCTCGCCGCCGCGCTCGGGATGGCATTCTGGATCTACGTACAGATGCTGTCTCTCGTCCTCAGCAAAGAACGGAACAAAGAGTTGTCAGCCATGTACATCAAGCACCGCGACATTTACTCGAAGGCGCGGCAGGTCGAGCGCGATGAGGCGGCGGCGAATCCAGTCGATCCACCTGCGGAAGCCCGGTGTTGATAGTCGCTTTCACCCGCGTCTCTCGATGATGACCGGTACGAAGTCCCTCGTTACAGTGGATAGAACACTCAATCGGGCAAACCCGCATGGTTGAGTCATAAGCCCCCGTAGCTCAGTGGATAGAGCAGTGGTTTCCTAAACCGCGTGCACAAGTTCGATTCTTGTCGGGGGCATCGCGACAAGCGGAGCCAAAATCGGGCTTCGCTGCTGCATTAGCGACGATTCTGCGACGTCCCCGCACTGACCCGCTAGGAGCCGAAGCAGACCGCTCCGGACCCTATTGCCAGGGTCTGGCGAGGGTCTGCGGGGTCTGCGCAGGTCTCAATCCGCCCCGGAACGTTGTCACCGTGAGAGTTCGCATGCACAAAAGCTTGTGGAGAAGCTTCGACGGGAGGAGCTGCGCAAGGTTCCCAAAAGCGAGAAAACGGCGTCGCAGCGCCAGGTCGCAAGGAAGCCCTAAGCTCCATCCCTTGGAAGAGGCGCAGATCAAGGAATTTTCGCAATCGCTCCCTTCCGGGGTGAGTTATGAGCCTGGACGCGCGGTCGTAGACCGGCTCCGAAAGCTAGGGGTGCGCGGAGTGCTTCTCCAGATGGCAAAAAGGGGCCAGATCCTCGAGGTCCGATGCGAGATGCCTCAGTGCTATTGCACGAAGGGACGCAAACACTTCGATGACAAACCGGCTTCGCCTCCGGATTGGACGCTCTCATTCGATCACTACCCGAGACTGGCCTCCGATGGCGGGCACCGTGAGGCTGGGAATGCTCGACTCTCGCACGTTCTGTGCAATCGAGTGGACTACGGCTGGCGCTTGAAGATCAGGGCGATGCTCAACAAAGGGATGTCACTGGAAGAGATAGCCGACAAGCTGAATCACAGCAAAGTGCGAGCTCCACATGGCAGCGGGACGTGGACGCCAGCCACCGTCCGCAAGGCACAGGTGTCGTAGGCGACGACCCGCGGTTGTGCGTAGCGACGGCCACGAGAACGTGTTGCTCGCACACAAAGGGAGTCAAGCCGTTAGCCCATCAGCGGCACCCGCACACGCGCGTCTTACCCGGCGGATTTCACTCGGCGAAGAGTCATCACCAGCCGAAGACTCACCGATCCGCCGCCGGGCGACGGAGCCGGGACACTCGCCGCGACACTTCCTACCCCTCCCGGCGGCGACGCGCGCGGTTTCAGGAACCCCGGCTCGCATTCCCAAAGTTCCTGCTCTTTGCGGACTCTTCATCCGCAAATCCCAACAGGACCCCGCAGCGACCCTACGCGAGGACCTAACCTTCGTAGAAGGCGTTGTCCAATCGGTCAACAACGGAGCTTGCAACGCGGCCACTTCGCAAAGGTGATCGCGTGCGCGTCGGGAGCTGAGAAGGGACGGGTCTCTCCGGTCGGCGGGGGCGATCTAGCAGGGGAGACGACGAACCGATCAACCAGTAGTGCAGCTACCCGACCACCGTTGCTTTAGGGGGAGCGGCCACTAGCTCGAACAGAGGCGCGAACACGCGCATGATGGCCTCGCTTTGAGTCGCCCGCTCTCGCGCCTCGGGTGACTCCCATTCGCTG
>JBBQQI010000088.1:0-9613 GCA_038216085.1 Gaiellales bacterium
GTCGACGTGTGGTGTGCCCCGACCGCCGATGCTCGCGAAGTCCATCTCGCCACATTGCGCCACATAGCGGTTGAAGGTCGTTGCTTTGTCCTGGCTGCCAACCAGGTTGCCCGCGCCCGCGATTTGTCGCCCAACTACCGAACGACGTACGAAGATCCGGATGCGATTGTCTGTCGCGGAGGGAGCGTCATCGTCGACCCGCTTGGTGAGGTACTGGCAGGTCCCCTACATGACGAGGAGGGGCTGCTCTTTGCTGACATCGACCTCGACGATGTCACGCGTGGTCGGTACGACTTCGACGCGACAGGTCACTACAGCCGACCCGACATATTCGCGCTGGCAGTCGATACGAGCGTCAAGGCACCGGTTGCATGGGTTGACGATGCCACCGTGATCCCAGAGGTCACCTAATGAAGCACGCGATCCTTGGTGCGGGTGGCATCGGTGGTTTTCTCGCCGGTGCGTTAGCGCACTCCGGCAACGAAGTCGTACTGCTTCTACGACCCGGGACGCTTGCGCACTATGGCGGCCAGATCGCGGTTGAAAGCACCGTCCTCGGGAACTTCGCGGTGGAAGTACCGGCCGTGTCGATACTCGACAGCCACGTCGACGTGCTCTGGGTGACGACAAAGGCGACAGGGCTCGAAGCTTCGCTCGAGTTGGCTCCGGCCGACCGCGTCGGCACGGCCGCGGTGATACCTCTCCTGAACGGAATCGACCATGTCGCGCTGCTGAGGAAACGCTACTCGAATGTCAAGGCAGCGGCGATCCGGGTCGAGTCGGAACGGGTGACACCCGGTCTCTTCCGGCAGCGTTCGCCGTTCGTCCGGGTTGAATTGGTCGGCGCGGAATCCGTGCAGGCTGAGCTCCGCGCGGCCGGCATCGAGTGTCACGGCCGCGAAGACGATCTGTCCCTGCTCTGGGACAAGCTTGCCTTCCTGGCGCCGATAGCGCTCACGACAGCCGCAGGCGACGTCTCTCTCGGTGCCGCACGTCAGGACGCCCGGTTTTCCCGCTGTCGCGACGAGGCCATTCTCGTAGCGCGCGCCGAAGGCGCACACCTCGACGAGGAAACGCTTCGCACACTTCATGCGAGCGCTCCCGCCGAGATGCGGAGCTCGATGCAGAAGGACATCGCCGCAGACAGGGAACCCGAACTCGACGCAATAGCCGGGCCGATTCTTCGCGTCGGGTCAGCCCACGGAATTCCCACAGATGCCACCAGCGCGCTCGTCGAGGATATCCGCATGCGTTTGCTGCCCTAGACGTTCGAATGCGAGATCCCTCCGTGCAGGCGTGCCTTGCACTACTACGTGTCACGTAGTAGGGTGATGCCTCAATGTCGAGCCCTCTCACAGCCGCACGTGCAAACGATCCGCCGCTCCTGATCCTGACGAGCCTCTCGTCCGGGCCGAAGCACGGTCACTCGTTGCTGCTCGACATCGAGACGTTTGCCGGCGTGCGGCTCGGGCCGGGAACGCTCTACGGAGCGATCACGCGTCTCGAGCAACGAGGCTTGATCGAACCGCTCGATTCCGACGATCGCCGTCGGCCGTACCGCATCACCGCCGCGGGCTCGGAGTCATTGTCGGCGGCGCTCGCCGACCTGCGGCGCATCGTCGACGAAGGCACAACGCGCTTGCGGCGAGGGCCGAGCCGAACAATCGACGCGATCGCCAGAGGAACGGCGTGAGGCTCTCGAGCAGCCGGCTGCTCCGGGTCTATCCGCCCGCCTGGCGTGAGCGGTATGGGCCGGAACTCCTGGCGGTCCTCGAAGCCGAGTCCGGCAGCGGGCGGATCGCGTTGCGTTCCGCTGTCGACGTGATCGGTGCAGGTCTCTTACAGCGGCTGCGCAGCGCCGGCCTGCTCGGCGACGAGCTGCCGCCGGCGCTGCGCGCCAGAGCCGGGTTGCTGCTCGTCCTCAGCTCCTGGTCGGTCTTCGTCGTCGCCGGCATCGGGCTGCAGAAAACCGCGGAGCATTGGCAGGCCGTCACTCCGGCCGGGAGGCAGGATCTCCCCGCTGCCGCTTTCGGAGGTGTCGTCGTCGGTGCCGCAATCGGCAGCGGCGCCGTTCTGCTCGCGATCCTGCTTGCGACGAGGCCACTGCTGCGGCTCCTCCACTCGGGCGGCTGGAACCGGCTCCGCCGGACCGTCCTCTTCGCGCTCCTGTGCAGCGGACTGACCGCGGCGACGCTGACCGGCGTCGCCGTCTGGGCGCACCAGCTGACCGACACCCAGAGGAACGGCGGCAACTGGCTCTACGGCGCTGCATTCCTGCTGCTCGCAGCGTGCGCCGTTTGTTCGATCGCCGCCTGGACACGCGCGGCGGTGATCACCGCGAAACAGCTGATCCTGAGTCGGACGACGCTGCGGCTGGAGACGTTCCTGGCAGCCGCCGTCACCCTGACGATGGTCACCATGACCGGCGCAACCGCGATCTGGTGGGCGTCTGTGGCAGCCGCGTCACCAACCTTCTTCGGGAGCGGTGTTCCGTGGAACATGCTCGCGGTTGTTCTGACGATGCTCGCCGCCAGCACCTTCGCGACGGGCGGCGTCGTTCGCTCGGTCCGCGCGGGCGGGCTCGGCCCGCACGATTCCTGAACCAGGCTAGTGTCCCAGCCGGTGACGATCCGCACCGAATCGGGGATCATGCATCCCGACGATGCCGAGTGGGATGCCTGGCATCCCGAGGAGGCGACCCGCCGTCTCGCCAGCGTCTCAACCCCCTGGTGCGTCGCCGCTGGTTGGGCGATCGACCTCTTCCTCGGTGAGCAGCGCAGAGAGCACGAAGACATCGAGATTGCCGCGCCCGCCGACCGCTTCGACGAGGTCGCGGCGGCGCTCGCGGAGCTCGAGCTCCACGTGGTCGGACCGGGGACCGCGGTGCCGCTCGCTCAGGCAACCGAGTTGCTCGAGACCCACCACCAGACGTGGGGCCTCGACCGCGCCGCAAGCGTCTGGCGCATCGACGTTTTCCGCGAGCCCTCGGACGGCGACACTTGGATCTGTCGCCGCGACGCCTCGATCCGCCTCCCGTACAGCGAGGCGATCGAGAAAACGGCTGACGGGATTCCCTACGCGCGCCCGGAGATCGTGCTGCTCTTCAAGGCGAAGCAGGCGCGGCCGAAGGACGAGGGTGACCTTGCCGCGGTGCTGCCGCACCTCGACGCGGCGCGACGTCGCTGGCTCGCCGAGTCGATCGCGCTCGTCCATCCGGGCCACTTCTGGCTCGGCGACCTCCGCTAGCTCAGGCGGCATCGACGCGCTGCTCGCGGCGCGTCTCGACCTTGTTGCCCGCAACGTCGACGGCCCGGCTCTCGCGGATCACGGTCACCTTGATCTGCCCCGGGTACTCGAGGTGGTTCTCGATCTCCCTCGCGATCTCGTGCGAGAGCAGCACTGCGCCGTCGTCGTCGATCTCGTGCGGTTTCACCAGTACGCGGATCTCACGTCCGGCCTGCAACGCATAGACCTTCTCGACGCCCGGATGATTCGACGCGAGCTTCTCGAGCGACTCGAGCCGCTTGATGTAGTGCTCGAGCCCCTCCCCGCGCGCACCGGGGCGCGCGGCCGAGATCGCGTCGGCCGCGATCAGCAGGACAGCCTCGACCGTCTGAGGCTGCACCTCGTAGTGATGGGCCTCGATCGCGTGACAGACGGCGGGGCTTTCGCCGAAGCGCCGCGCGAGCTGCGTCGAGATCTGCGCGTGCGAGCCCTCAATCTCGTGCGTCATCGCCTTGCCGAGATCGTGCAGGAGCGCCGCGCGCCTCGCTGTCTTCACGGACGCCTCGACCTCGGCTGCCATGATCCCCGCGAGCTGGACGACCTCGAGCGTATGCCGCAGGACGTTCTGCCCGTAGCTCGTGCGGTAGCGGAGTCGGCCGAGGATCTTGACGATCTCCTCGTGGAACTCGCCGCAATGCGCCTCGAACACCGCCTGCTCGCCCGCCTCCCGCACGTGCTCGTCGAGCTCGGCCTTGGAGCGGTAGTACATCTCTTCGATCCGGGTCGGATGGATGCGCCCGTCCTCGATCAACTTCAGGAGCGTCATGCGCGCGACCTCGCGGCGCAGCCCGTCGAACGAGGAGAGCACGACGGCGTTCGGCGTGTCGTCGATGATGAAGTCGACGCCGGTCAGGTGTTCGAGCGTGCGGATGTTTCGCCCCTCTCGGCCGATGATGCGGCCTTTCATGTCGTCGGACGGGAGCGGCACCAGGGTGACCGTCGTCTCCGCCGCAGCACTCGCGGCGACGCGCTGCAACGCGTCGGCGACCAGGTTGCGCGCCCGACGCTTTGCCTCCGTCGCGGCTTCCTCCTCCATCTGGCGCACTCGGCCGGCGAGCTCGTGGCGCACCTGCTCCTGCGACTCGTCGAGGATCCGCTTGCGCGCCTCGCCGGTCGTCAGCCCGGAGATCCGCTCGAGCTCGCGGCTCTGGCCGTCCTTGACAAGCTTCAGCTCCTCCTGCAGCGCCTTCAAATGCACCTCACGGTCGGCGACACCCTGCTCACGCCGCGCGAGCTCGACGAGCTTTCCGTCGACGTCCTCTTCCTTCGAGAGCACACGCTCCTCGATCTTCACCACTTCGTCCCGGCGCTCGCGTAGCTCCGCCTCGAGCTCGGCGCGCAACCTGACTGCGTGCTCGCGCGCCTCGATCGCCGCCTCGCGCCTTGTCGCCTCGGCCTCGACCCGAGCCTCGTCGATCAGGAATGTGCGCGTGCGCCGCGCGGATTCGAGACGCGAGTCAGTGAGCAGCCGGAGCACGAGCAGTGTGAGGCCGCTGCCGGCGGCAACTGCGATCACGACTGTCAGGACGACGGGCATGGGCGCTCCTACGGGCTGGCCCGCACGATTCGCAGTCGCCGATCGGCTTTCGGTGGCGCACCCGCAGCGCGCCGTTCGATCTCAGCTCAGGTGGTCTCCGTGTGAGTGCCTGGAGCGACTGACAGGATCGAATGGGTCGTTTGCAAGGTCATAAATCGAAAAAGCGGTGAAACAGCGGGTTCAACGAGCTCGGAAGCGATCAGTGAAATGCGCAAGCATGCAGGTGAAACGTGGAATGGATAGAGGTAACTCTACCTCTCAGCATCTGCTCTCGCAATTCAGGGTCCGCTGACTGCACTCTCCGCCCCGAACGTGGCTTCGAGGGCGTCCTCGCCGAAGCCCTTGCGGGCCAGCTGGGCCGCAGTCTTGGCCGTTCGTCCGAGCCGCTCGGCGAGCTCGACAGCCCGCGTGGGCTCGGGCGTCAGTCCCGCGAGCGCCGCGGCGACCACGTCCGCCGCGATCGCGTGCCCTTCGAGATCGTGCCTGATACCCGCATCGCCCCAACCGCGCCCGGCGAGCGAGGCGGCTCGGGCGGACGCAAACCGCTCGTCGTCGACGTAGCCGACGCGCTCGAGTTTCTCGAGTGCGTCGGCCCGCTTATCCTCCGCGACGCCGGCCTTCGCGAGCCGTTCCTCGAGCTCGCACCGCGACCGGTCGCGGTGCGCGAGCGCCCGAGCCGCGATCTCGATCGGGTCGTGCTCAATCATCAGCCATCTCTGGCTACGCCACTGCCGCCGCGGGCTCGGGCTCCTCGACCGAGTCGGGCACCGGCACTACCGTGGGCTCCTCGCCCACCGGCAGCAGCCGTGCCGAGATGACCTGACCGGGCGCGTTTGCCTGGATCTGCTGCAGGATCAACTGCACGACGTCCGGATGCTCCTTGAGGAACGCGCTGGCGTTCTGGCGTCCCTGTCCGAGGCGCTCGTCGCCGAAGGAGAAGTACGAGCCCGATTTGGTGACGACCTTCCGTTCGATGCCGGTCTCGAGGACCGTGCCTTCCCAGGAGATGCCGTCGCCGTAGATGATGTCGAACTCGGCCTGCTTGAAGGGCGGCGCGACCTTGTTCTTGACGACCTTCACCCGCACGCGGTTGCCGATCGCCTCGACGCCTTCCTTGAGGGTCTCGATGCGCCGGATGTCGAGGCGGATCGACGCGTAGAACCGCAGCGCGCGACCACCGGGGGTCGTCTCCGGGCTGCCGAACATGACGCCGATCTTCTCGCGCAGCTGGTTCGTGAACAGGCAGATCGTGTCGGTCTGGTGGAGCGTGCCGTTCAGCTTGCGCAGCGCCTGCGACATCAGCCGGGCCTGGAGGCCGACGTGGGAGTCGCCCATCTCGCCCTCGATCTCCGCCTTCGGCGTCAGCGCGGCGACCGAGTCGATCGCGACGACGGCCAGTGCGCCTGAACGGACGAGCAGCTCGCAGATCTCGAGCGCCTGCTCCCCCGTGTCGGGCTGGGAGACGAGCAGGTCGTCGATGTTGACGCCGATGCGCTTCGCGTACGCGGGATCCATCGCGTGCTCGGCGTCGATGAAGGCGCAGATGCCGCCGCGGCGCTGTGCCTCGGCGATCACGTGGTAGACGAGGGTCGTCTTACCGGACGACTCCGGGCCGTAGACCTCGGCGACCCGGCCGCGCGGCAGCCCGCCGACGCCGAGGGCCACGTCGAGCGAAAGGGAGCCGGTCGAGACGGCGCCGATCGCGACCTGGGCCTGGTCGTTCATCTTCATCACGGCGCCCTTGCCGAACTGGCGCTCGATCTGACCCAGAGCCGTATCGAGTGCTTCCTGTTGACGATCCGCCATCCTTACCGACCTCCTAGGGCTGCTTGCTGTTGCAAAAACGAGTCGTCGTACTGCGCCCCACGGGGGCCGAGCAACGAACGGTAGAGGGCCGACCGGACGACATCGATCGAACACCTGTTCCCCTCGCGTGGGGTGTCTCCTCTGCCCGGAAAACTAGTCCCTGAGGCGTGCCGTGTCTGTCACGACTTCGTGACCAATCGGCGCACGAGGTGGAGCGCCGCGACCGCCGAGCGGGCGCGAATCGTCTCCCGGTCACCCGGAAAGTCGATCCGCAGGTCGCGTTCGCCCATCGGCCCCGAGGCGTGCAGGAAGACGAGACCGACCGGCTTTCCCTCGCTGCCGCCGCCCGGCCCCGCGATGCCTGTCACCGAGACCGCGATGTCGGCGCCGAGCCGGGAGCGGGCCCCGCGAGCCATCGCGGCGGCCGTCTCGGCGGAAACCGATCCGTGCTCGGCGAGCACCTCCGCTGAGACGTCGAGCTGCCCTTCCTTGCTGTCGTTCGAGTACGCGACGATCGAGCCGACGAAAACGTCACTCGCGCCCGGCACGTCGGTCAGCCGCGCCGCGACGAGGCCGCCCGTGCACGACTCGGCCGTCGCAAGCGTCAGCCCCTGCTCGCGCACCAGCCCGAGCACGAGCTCCGCGGTCCCGATCTCCGAGCGTGAGAAGAGAAACGGCTCCGAGTCACCGACGAGCTGCGACTCGATCGCCGAGGCGCGCGCCTCAGCTCCCGGCTCGACGAAGAGGTCGACGTGCAACTCGAAGTCGCGGGCGCAGATCGTCACCTCCACCCCGCTCCCGTCACCGCCTGCCTGCGCGAGCGACTGAGCGACAGCCGACTCGGAGACGCCGAAGAAACGAAGGACGCGACGATCCGGCGCCTGCGCCCGCACGAGCAGACCCCGCAAAGGCTCGGTCTCGAGCACGCGAGGCCAGAGCGTCTGCAGCTCGCGCGGCGGCCCCGGCAGCGCAACGGCCACTCGACCGTCGTGCTCGAGCACCACCGCGGGTGCGGTGCCGACGAGCCCGACCCAGGTCGCGCCCTCGGGCAACGTCGCCTGCTTGGACACGCCTGCTGCGAAATCGGTGTACGGGCGGTTCATCCGCGCGGCAACTCGCCGGGAAAGTTCCTCGATCGCTGCGCGAAGCTCCTCGTCGAGCCGCAGGCCGACCCCCACCGCACGCGCGAGCAGCTCGATCGTCCGATCGTCGTGGGTCGGGCCGAGGCCCCCGGAGACGACGAGCAGGTCGTGGCCGAGACCGTCGCGGAGCGCCGCTTCGAGGTCGCCTGGGTCGTCGCCGACGACGGTGATGCGCGCCGGCTCAACGCCGAGACGCAGAAGCGACGACGCGAGGTACGGGCCGTTTCGGTCGTTGCGGTCGCCACGCACGAGCTCGGAGCCCGACGCGACGATCGCCGCTCGTGGAGCCTCTACGCCGGACGCCAACCGGTGGCGGTGACGAGGATTCGTTGTGGCTTGCCACCGGGGACGTGCACCAGCCTGCCGCGCACCTGGATGCGCAGGTTCTCGGGCGAGTCGATCGACACCCACAGCTTGCGGCCGCGGATCCCGACAGAGCTGTGGCCCGCTTGCAGGGTGCCGTCGTACCTGATCGCCCCCGTTGGGCTCGCGGTGCGGGCGGTGACGTGCGTCGAGCCACGGAGCGGGGTGACCGTCAGGAGCGCGGGCGTGACGCGCGGCTTGGAGGCGACAGGCTTTCGGGCGGACGGTTGCTGAGGCTTGTCGCTGGACTTCCACGCTGAGATCACGATCACGGTGAAGACCGCGATCGCAGCGAGAGCGATGACGACGACTCTCGTCTCGGCGCGACGGGCGCGCGCAGGCGGCTTCGCCGGCGAACGGCGCGACCTGGTCTCGTGCTCCTCGCCCTGGACGAAGCGCGAGTTGAACTCGTCGACGTAGAGCTGGCCGTCGAGCCCGAGGTACTCGGCGTACGTACGCAGGAATCCCTTGACGTACGTCTCGGCGGGGAGCATGTCGAAGTGCTCTTCCTCGAGCGCGCGCAGGTACTTCCCGCGAATCTTTGTCGAGAGCTCGGCCTCGGCGAAGTCGACGCCTCGGCGCATGCGTGCCTCACGGAGGCTGTTTCCGATCTCGAACACGGCAAGCCCAGCGTAGCGCCGTCTTCGTCTGGCGGCTACTGGGCGAGGCGAAGGATGCCGTAGACGCCAAGCGCGAGTGCACCGGTGATGCCTACGTAGAGACCGGCCCAGGCGAGGGTCTGTCCGATGCGGCCGCCGCCGGCCTCGGCGAGGGCAACGCTGCGGGCGCGGGCGAAACGGGCCCGCCGAGCCGCCACGAAGGCGATCAGGCCGCAGACGGCAGAAACCCCAACGGAGACGTACAGCGCCTGCAACAGCCCGACGCCGGCCAGGTACTGAGCCGCCACGACGCCGGCTGGGATGGCGAGCAGGGCCAGCACGCCGAACAGGGCGGCGGCGCGCGCGGGGCGCTTACTGTTTGACATACGGACGCCCGGCAGCCGCCGGCCCGATCGAGCGGCCGATCACGCCGGCCACGGCGATCAGCGTCAGCAGGTACGGCAGTGCCTGGAACAACGTGCCCCACTGATTGCCGTAGGCGTCCGGGAGGCGGTCGGCGAGCGCGCTCGAGAACCCGAAGAGCAGCGTCGCCGCCCACGTCGGGAACGGCCGCCACTTGCCGAAGACGAGCGCGGCCAGGCCGATGAAGCCGGTGCCGTTAGTCATCCCCTCGTTGAACGAGTGCACGAACCCGATCGAGAGGTAGGCGCCGCCCATCGCGGCGATTGCGCCCGAGCCGATCACGGCCATGTAACGCTCCTTTTAGTCCGAGATGCCTACCGGGTCGGCTGCGCGCGGATGCTCACCGACGGCACGCAGGCGCAAGCCGTACGGAGTCCGGAAGACGAAGAGGTAGGTCGCGACGAGCAGGACGAACGACAGCCAGATCATAAGGTTCAGCTGGCCGAGGATCGGACCGA
>JBBQQI010000089.1:0-9523 GCA_038216085.1 Gaiellales bacterium
GGCGCAGCGTCGCCGAGCAGGAGCGACGCGATGGCAGCGACGTTCGCCGCGATGCACGTCGGCGCCGTTGTCGTGACCGTGCGCCACGGCGTCTGGGTAGGCCGTCCCGTGCGGGGGTCGAGCAGGTGATGCGCGAGGCCCCGGTCGGTCAGCCACGTACGCACGCCCGTGCTGGAGGTCGCGAGGCCGCCGTGCGCGATCGCGACCACGGGTCCTTGGCTGTTCAGCGGCGCGTCGTGGCTCTCGGCGATGCGAATGGGCCAGCCGCCGTCGGGCGTCTGCCCGGCGACCGAGACGTCGCCTCCGAGCGAGACGAGGACGCCGGCAGCGGTCGCGTCCGCGATGGCCCGAGCAGCGTCGTCCGCCGCCCAGCCTTTCGCGGTCGCGCCGAGGTCGAGCTCGACACCGGGCGGTGTCCGCAGCGTGCGGCTCGCGACATCGAGTTCGACCGCACGCCACGAGGAAGCGGGCACGGCCCCGCCGACCGTCCACCGGTCTCGCGCCCGGACCAGCGAGTAGGTGCGGTCATAGCCCGCCGCGCGCAACTGGGAACCGAGCGTGGGCACGACCAGCCCGTCCGATTCGTCGGCGGCCCGTAGCGCGACCGACAGCAGTTCTGCGAGCAGCGGCGAGACCTCGATCGCGTCGCCTGCCCGGCTGTTCGCGCACGACAGCTCAGAGTCGGCTCGGAATCGGCTGCAGGTCTCGTCGAGCAGAGCGAGCCGGGCGATGAGGGACGCGTGCGCGTCAGGCAGCGCCGTGTCGTCCGTGACGGCGACGACAGCGGTTGTTCCAAGCGCAGAGAACGAGGCCGAGCGCACGGCTCACGAGCCCCCGGAGACGACCACGGGTGGTGCGGATGACGGCGCGGGCGCGCTCGCGGCCGGCGCGCTCGATGACGGCGCTGCAGGCGCCGGAGCCGCCTGATGGGCCGCGACGAGCGGTGCCGCCGGTGCGACCGTGAGCGGAGCGACCCGGCTGCGCCGACGCGCCGGGACGGACGCGCGCGCGACGGCGACCTTCTTCTTCGGGTGTGTCGAGCCTGCCGCGAGCGCGGCGAAGATCCCGCCGAGCGCGACGGCCATGACGACCGCGCCGCCGGTCGCGCGCCGCAGGCGCTGATGTGCCATGTCGCGCGCCGTCAGGGCGCGCCTCAGCTCGGCACGTTCGTCCGCCTCGGGATGGTTTCTGCGCTTTGCCACATCGTCACAGTGACAGGCCCAGATGAGACGTCGATGAGCGACTACTAAAGGCTTGATGTGAAACTCAGGCACGCACGGCTGGTGCGCCAGACGCTGCGCAGCTCGGCCGGCTCGGGCTTGAACGTCGGTACCGCTATAGCCCTGCGCCCGATCCGACTGATCCGCTTGGTCTGACGCATCCCTGCACGCACCTGACTTTCACATCAAGCCTCTAGGCGGGTCTGGGGCGCTCCGTGGCGGCTTCGCGCGGGAGCTCTAGCCAGACGTCGGCTCCGCCGTACGGCCCGTTCAGAGCTGCCGCCCGGCCGCCATGTGCTTCTGCGATCAGGCCCACGATCGACAGCCCGAGCCCCGACCCGCCGCGGCCCCGGGCATCGTCGGCGCGGCTGAAGCGGTCGAAGGCGCGCGCAAGGAACGAGGTCGGGAACCCGGGACCCTCGTCGCGCACGTGCAGCTCGATTCCCCCGTCGCGCTCGCGCGCGGCCAAGCGGATCTCGCCGGCGCCGTGCGCGAGCGCGTTCGCCACGAGGTTCGAGAGCGCCTGCTCGAGCCGGTCGCGGTCTCCCGGCACGACGACCGTCGATCTCTCGACCGTGATGGTGCGGCCGAGCTCGGACGCGCGCGCACCAAACCGAGCTGCCGTGTCGCCGAGCAGCTCGTCCGCGTCGGTGCGGGTCACGCGCAACCGGATCGCTCCCTGCTCGGCACGGGCGACGAGCAGCAGGTCGTCGGCGAGTCGCGACAAGCGCTCGGTCTCCTCCGCCGCGGAGCGAACGGCGGCCTCGAGCTCGCCTGCGCTGCGCGGGCGTCGCAGGGCAAGTTCGAGCTCGGTGCGCAGTAGGGCAAGCGGCGTGCGCAGCTCGTGGCTCGCGTCGGCGACGAACCGACGCTCGTGCTCGAACGAGGCGCGAAGGCGTTCCAGCATGTCGTTGAGCGTCTCGGCGAGACGGGAGATCTCGTCGTTCCCTGGTGGGACAGGCAGCGGGACGGCGGATGCGGCGGTGACTGCAGCGGCTCGCCGCCGCATCGCCTCGACCGGTCGGAGTGCGGCAGCCGCGAGCCCGTACCCGGCGAACGACGCGACGACCAGTGCGAGCGGGACGGCGAGCAGAAGCTCGCGCAGCAGGCGATCCAGTGTCTCTTCGCGCGCGGTCAGCGGGCGAGCAACAACGACGGCCCCGTTCCCGTGCGCGGCGGGCACGGCCAGGAGCCGCCATTCGCCCGCGAGGCCGGGAAGCGAGCCCGACCGGCGAAGCGCGCTGCCGCGGCCGACGCGAATCGCGTCTGCCCGCCCGAGCAGCGGATGCAGGGTCGACGGGGTCGACCGGCTCGCCAGTCCCTGGGTGTCGACGAACTGCGCGACGGTCGTTCCGCCGGCGACATCGGGGTCGATGAGGCTGTGCTCGTCCCCCTTCCTGGCCGCGGCCTCACGCGCCTGCGCGGTCAGCGACTGATCGACCGAGGTGAGCAAGGCGCTGCCGACCCGCACGTAGACGAGCAGGGCCATCGCCGCCAGGACGACGGCCATCACGAGCACGAACGCGAGCGTCAGCCTGACGCGGATCGGAAGCCCGCTCATGTCTCGGTGCGCAAGCGGTAACCGACGCCGCGAACGGTCTCGAGCGACTCGCATCCGAACGGCCTGTCGATCTTCTCGCGCAGGTAGCGGACATACACGTCCACCACGTTCGAGCGCGCTTCGAACGCCATGTCCCACGCGCCGGCGAGCAACTGTTCGCGGGTGAGCGCCTGGTCGGCGCGGCGCATGAAGAGCTCGAGCAGCGCGAACTCCTTGGCCGACAGCTCGAGCAGCGTCTCGCCGCGCCAGACCTGCCGTGACGCCGGGTCGAGCCGCAGGTCTCCGGCCACGATCACGGTCGGGCGCTCGTGCGGAGCGCGACGAACAAGCGCGCGCAGCCGAGCCAGCAGCTCGTCGAACGAGAAAGGCTTGGCGAGGTAGTCATCTGCTCCGGAATCGAGGCCGGCGATGCGGTCCTCGACGGCGTCGCGCGCGGTGAGCATCAGCACCGGGCTCCAGACACCCTGCTCGCGCAGTCGCCGGCAGACGCCGAACCCGTCGAGGGACGGCAGCATCACATCGAGCACGATCGCGTCGTACGGTGTCGCTTCGGCCATCCACAGCGCGTCCTTTCCGTCGGTCGCGATGTCCGTCGCGTGCCCCTCCTCCCGGAGGCCACGTGCCAGCAGGTTCGCCAGCTTCGTCTCGTCCTCGACAACCAGCACACGCATGTCGTGCATTGTCCTCCTCGTCGGGGCCGCGCGGGGAGCCGCCGGCGGGGTGCTCAGTTGCCGACGTCGATCCACTGAACCGACTGTGTGGCGAGCGGGGCCGTGGCGAGCGCAACGACAGCACCGACCACGATGGAGCCTGCGAGCAGCGTGGCCCGCAGACGCGATCCACCGATCCCGTCGTCGCGTAATTCGCCGGCGAGAGCGGGCGGAAGCTTCAGGACATGGCCGAGCAGGTGGATCGACATCGCAGCGACCCAAATGACGAAGCTGGCCTTGTGCAGAAGCAGGATGTACGACGTCCCTGGTCCGAGCGCTGCCAGTGCGACGCCGGTCGCGAAGAGGCCGAGAGTCGAGACGACGACCACCGGCCCGAGTAGGCGCAGCAGGAGCGGTGGCGGCCCGGCCTCGACGTAGTCGCGACTCCGGCCGTAGTAGCGGGCGAACCGGTAGCCGACGCTCGCCAGCTTCAGCCCGACGACCGGGACGAGCAGCATGCCGAGGTAGATGTGCCACGAGAGGAACGACTGCAGCGAGAGCAGCGTCGCTCCCTCCGCGGCGAGCAGCACAAGGAGAACGGCAGCCGTCAGCGTGGTGAGGCGGGCGTCGCCGGTCGCACCCCCCAACGTGGTCCTCCGCTGCGATCGGGCGACGACGGCCGGGCGAGAGCGGGCGCCAGATCTCGTGTCGGACAGCATCGCCTGAGTGAACAGCAGCGAGATGAGGCGCTCGTGAGAGCGCAGTCCGGCTCACCGTGCTCTCATCGGCGCCTGCTTCAGTGCCGCCGACCCGCAGCAAGCTCGCTGCGTCATTCCTGACGAAAGGAACTCGAATGCGCAAGGCACTGCTCGTTCTCGGCGCCGTCGGCGCCCTCGCCGTCGGCGGCATTTCGACCGCCGGCGCGATGTCCACTCCGACCGTCATCCACCTGAGCGCTCCGGTCTCGGGGCTGCGCTACAACCAAAAGCTCGTGCACGCGCACGCGGGAAGGATCAAGATCGTCTTCCTGAACCGTTCGGCGCTGAAGCACAACGTGAACGTTGAGCTGGGCGAGCACGAGTACGGCAAGAGCGCGATCGTCACCAAGGCGACGACGTCGTTCTTCGTCACCCTGAAGGCTGGGAAGTACAACTTCTACTGCTCGGTTCCGGGTCACGAGGATGCCGGCATGCACGGCACCCTGGTCGTCTCGTAACAGAAGCCCGGGCGCGGTTCGGTTTGTCCCGCGAGGGGCGGCCGGACCGCGGGCGCGGGCTCCGCCCGGCTCGCAGATCAATGCGAGCGGCCGGCGCGATGACCTCGAACGGTTTCCGCTCGCGCGTCCGAAAGTGCCCCAACAAGAATCGAACTTGTGCACGCGGTTGCGGCAACCGGTGCGGCGTTGCTGCAAAGCCGGCTGGGGGTGTGGACGGGCGGGAGTTGCGCGTTCTGCTGAACCCGCCGCCGTGGAAGACCTCTTCTTCTGCACATCTGAATAGCTGATCATGTATTATGGGCATCATGGGGCACGGGGTTGATCGCAAGGCGAGGCTCGGCGTCGTCGACCTCGAGACCGCGCGCGCGGTCGCGGAGACGATGCAGGCGCTCTCGACGCCGAGCCGGGTGCGCATCCTCGCCAGGCTTCGTGAAGGGCCCTGCTCGGTGACCGAGTTGGCTGAGGCGGTCGGGATGGAGGCGTCAGCTGTCTCGCATCAACTGCGCGTGCTCCGTCATCTGCGCCTCGTGGTGGGCGAGAGGAGCGGGCGGAAAGTTCTCTATGCCCTGCATGACAGCCACGTTGGGGTGCTGCTGGAGGAGGCGACATACCACGTCGCGCACCTCCGGCTCGACTATCCCGACCGCTCGGAAATCAGCGCGTGAGTATCGAGCCGGTCGCACAGCACGCCTCCCACGATCGCGACGACGCCCACGACAGTCACGGCCACTCGCATGGCCTGGTTGACCGCTCGATCGTCCGCTCGCGCGAGGGTGTGAAGGCAGTCTCGATCAGCCTCGCTGTGCTCGGGGTCGCGGCCGGGATCCAGCTTGCGATCTTCACGCTCTCCGGCTCGGTCGCGCTGCTCGCGGACCTGATCCACAACTTCGGCGACGCACTGACCGCGATCCCGCTCGGGATCGCCTTCCTCCTCCGCAGCGTCCGCGGTGAGAAGGTCGCCGGCCTGGCGGTCGTGTTGGCGATCTTCGTCTCCGCCTGTGTCGCCCTCTACGAGACCATCCTGCGGTTCATTCACCCCCAGCATCTGACTCATCTCTGGGCGCTCGCCGCAGCCGGTGTGGTCGGTTTCGTCGGGAACGAGATAGCGGCGCAAGTGCGCCTGCACGCGGGCAAACGACTCGCGAGCGCGGCGATGACAGCGGACGGAAACCATGCGCGCATTGACGGCTTCGTCTCGCTGGGTGTCGTCGCGAGTGCGATCGTGGTCGCGCTCGGTGCTCAGATCGCCGACCCGATCATCGGCCTGGCGATCACCCTCGTGATCCTGAAGATCACCTGGGACTCCTGGAACACCGTCCGCAAGGCCACGATCGACCTCGAACACGTCGGCGACGACAACCACGAACACGACCACGCCGATGGCGCATAGACGCAAGATCACACGAGGCCGTTGCTGCCAGTCGTGCGCCGCGTAGATCAGCACCGCCACCGAGGTGGCCGCAGTCAGCGAGCGGCCGCCGTGCTCCAACAAGTGGGTGGCGCGGAGAATCAGCAGCGTGGTGGCGCAGTTGCCGAACTCGAAGCAGACGATCGGAACCAGTGGCCGCCCGATCCCGGTGCCGCGCAGAGCTCGAAGCTCGAGCCGTGCCCGCCGGCGCGAAGTGGCGCCTGCGCGGCGCGCCTCGGCGGCGGCGAAAGTGATCGCAGCCGCCGCGAAGCCGCCGGGGACGATCGCGAGCAGCATCGTCGTGCGGATCCCGATCAGCCCAACCAGCAGCGCCGCGAGCAGCGGGCCGACAACGGCGCCGAGGTTGTCCCCGGCACGCTCGAGCCCGAAGGCGCGGCCGTAGGCCTCCCGCGGTGCGATCGAGGCGAGCAGCGCATCGCGTGCGGGCGCGCGGATCCCGCGCGCAGCCCAAGCGAGCGCACGCAACGCGCCCGCCTGCCAGACGCCGGTTGTCAGTCCGACGGCGCTTGTCGCGACGGCGGTGACGACGTAGCCGCCGCTCGCCAGCCGGAAACGGCGCGTCTCGTCGTTGGCGAGCGAGCCGCCGAGCAGCTTCATCACCCCGACGAGCGCGTCGCTGATCCCCTCGATCACACCCAACGCACCGGCCGAGGCGCGCAGCGTGACGGTCAGGAAACTGGGCAAGACGGCGGTCGTGATCTCATGGCCCGCGTCGCTGAAGAAGCTGGCTGCGCCGACGCTGACGACGCCGCGGGTCAGCCAGCGTCGCGGCCGAGTCTCCTCGACCGGCGCCTGCTCGTCCGTCGCCGTCATCTCCGGCGGCGCTCGCGCAGGTGGAGCGGATCAACGCTCGGGCACGGTCGTCACACCGAAGAGAAGCAGGAACGCCCAGAGCACGATCAACGAGCGCGCGAAGAGCAATCCGGCGATCGCGCCGATGGCCGCCACCGCAGCGGCAATGTCGAGCGCCCGCGCGCACGAGCCCGTTCAGCGGCCACGCCGCTCCCGCCGTCCTAGAAGGAACGCCTGCGGCACCGCGGCGATCGCAAACACGAGCAGCACGATCCAGATCAACAGCAACCTGGCGCGAAGAGCAAGCCCAAGACCGCGATCGCCGCGAGCGCCACTCCTGCCCAGGCGGTTGCACGCTTCGCCGCGGGCGTCATCTGGGTCTGCTCGGGGGCCGGCATGAGCGCTACCTCCTGACGTTGTTCGTCGGTAGGTAGACGCCATCAGCCGGGTCGGCGGTTCTCGGCGAGCGTCATCGCCGTCGTGAAGCCAGATCTTAGAACGCCTTCTGGCTATAGTGGTGTGTGTAAGCGCGATGAGGCTCGCGCCCAACCGCGGCGAGATCGCCGCTGATGGCCTCTACCCCTGACGTTCGCTTCGCTGGAGGTAGAGATGAGCAGCATCGCCATAGCCGCCGTCCTCGCCGCAACGATCTTGGTTGCGTCGATGATTTCGGTCGAGGTCGGTTTCTCGGTCGCCCTGATCGAGCTCTTTCTCGGGGTCGTCGTCGGCAACGTGTTCAGCCTCACGGTCCCGGACTGGCTGAACTTCATCGGCTCCTTCGCCGGGATCGTGCTGACATTCCTCGCCGGCGCCGAGGTCGACGTGCCGCAGTTCAGACGTGAGTGGAGGGCCTCGCTTTCGATCGGCCTCGTCAGCTTCTTCGGGGCGTTCGTTGTCGTCGGGCTGCTCGCCTACTACGGGCTCGGCTGGAACCACCGGCAGGCGGAGATCGCCGGGATCGCGCTCTCGACCACCAGCCTCGCGGTCGTCTACGCGGTCCTCGTCGAGAGCGGACTCAACCAGACGGTGATCGGCAAGCGTTTGATGTCGGCGACCTTCGTCACCGACTTCGGTACCGCTGCGGCGCTGACGATTCTCTTCCTGAAGCCGACGATCTGGATCCTTCCCTTCATCGCCGCGAGCGTCGCGCTGATCGTTGGGTTGCCGAGGCTTGCCCCGTGGTTTTTCGGCCGTTACGGCAACCGCGTGATCGAGCCGGAGATGAAGCTTGTCTTCGCCTCGCTCTTCTTGCTGATCTGGCTCGGTGGCCGCGCCAACTCGCAGGCGGTGCTGCCGGCGTTCATCCTCGGCCTGGTGATGAGCACCCACTACGTCCGCCACCGCAAGGAACAGGAGCGGATGCGCGTCGTAGCCTTCGCCTTCCTGACACCGTTCTTCTTCCTGAAGGGCGGCATGAATGTCTCCGCGGGCGCGCTCTGGGCCAACCTCGGCATCCTCGCGCTGCTCTTCGTCAGCAAGATCGCGCCCAAGTTTGTCTTCATCTACCCGCTCGCACGCCGCTACACCGCTCCGCACGCGGTGTTCACGACACTGTTGATGTCGACCGGGCTCACCTTCGGCACGATCAGCTCGCTCTACGGGCTGAATGCTGGGATCATCAACCGCACGCAGTTCTCGCTCCTGCTCGCGGTCGTCGTCCTCTCGGCAATCGTGCCGACCGCGGTCGCGCAGCGCTTCTTCCAGCCCCACGCCGCCCATGAGCTCGAGCGCGACCCGACAGGAACACCCGTCGCTCCGATGCCACCTGCCGCCGGCGCGCTCGAGTGCGAGGTCGCCTAGTGCCCTTCGAGAAGATCCTCGTCGCGATCGACGGCTCGGAATGCTCCGACCGCGCCTTCACGACAGCGATCGAACTCGCCAAGCTCACCGGGGCACAACTCACCGCGCTCGCGATCGAAGGGCCGCTGCCCGCCTACGCCGCAACCATCGGCGAGGTCGACGAGGTCAAACGCGAAAAAGACCTCTCCTTCAACGCACTCGCAACCGCCGCGCGCGAGCGGGCCGCCCAGGAAGGCGTCGCGATCGCCATCGACGTCCGGGCCGGCCACACCGCCGAGGTCATCTCCGACGTCGCAGCGCAAGGCCACCACGACCTCGTCGTACTCGGCCACCGCGGCCACTTCCTCCGCGACCACCTACTCGGCTCAACCGCAGACCGCGTCGCCGAACACGCACCCTGCCCCGTAATGATCGTCCGCTGAGCGACCTCACGCACTTCGTTCTCTGTTGTAAAAACAGACAACAACGCGCGGGTACGAGACGGGTACATCAGAACGAACACGCGCGGGCAAGCAGGGACACTGAAGACACAGCGCGAAGGTACGATTTGCAGGAAGAACGTGGCCGCGCGTGTCCGGCCGTGCCCGCGAGTACCGCCCCAGAACCTCCATGGTAAGGAGGGGGTCGACGGTTCGAGTCCGTCAGAGGGCTCTAAATCCCCGCAAAACAGGGATTTCTGTTGTCTAGGTTGGTACAACCGAGCACCTCCTTGACATAGGGGCTGTTGCTCTCGCCCAACGCACAACCGTTGAAGAGGGGTCCGCGGAAAACAGGTCATCTGCAGGTTCAATCATCGAAACGCCTGCTCAAGAGGAGCTCCCTCGTTTGTGTCGCAGTGAGTACGAATGCGGGAAG
>JBBQQI010000090.1:0-9371 GCA_038216085.1 Gaiellales bacterium
GCTTGTCGCCGCCGCACGAGCGGCCGGGTGCGTCGTCGTCGACGGGCGCGAGGCGCTCGTGCGCCAGGGTGCCGCGAGCTTCAGGCTCTGGACGGGCCTCGAGCCGCCCGTCGACGTGATGCGCCGGGCGATCACGCTCTAGACCAGAGGGCGACGGCAGCCGCCGCTGCAACAAGCAGTGCAAGCACGACCGCGAGCGTGTGGATGTGGTCGTGACCGGCCGGCCGGGCGGCCGCATCGGGAGCCGCTTCGGTGCGCCGGGTCGCCGAGACGTAGCGGTAGATCGAAGCAGCGTCACGAAGACGCCGAGCGCGATCAGCTCCCCGAAGGCGAAATGGACGACGCCGGTCAGGCGAAAGACGATCGAGTGGCCGACGGCGACGAGGCCGTACACGGCGCCCACCGCAAACCCGCTCGCAAGGATCTGGAGAGCGACGGCCACGCCGGGTCACTCTACGCCGTAGGTTTCTGTCCATGACGCTTCGCCTCTCATCCGCCGGGGAGTCGCACGGACCTGCGCTTGTCGCGATCCTGTCGGGGCTGCCCGCGGGGCTGACGCTCGACCGAGCGGCGATCGATGCGGACCTGAAGCGGCGCCAGGAGGGCTACGGCCGCTCGCCGCGGCAGCAGATCGAACAGGACCACGTCGAGGTGCTCGCCGGGCTCCGGCACGGCAGAACGCTCGGCACGCCGCTCGCGCTCCTCGTCTCGAACGTCGACCACAAGAACTGGACGTGGGGCATGTCGCCGTGGCCGCCCGAGGGCGAGCCCGCCGGGAAGGGCGTCAAGCCGGTGACGCTGCCGCGGCCCGGGCATGCCGATCTCGCGGGCGTGCTCAAGTACGGTCACGACGACGTCCGCAACGTTCTCGAACGCGCGTCGGCGCGTCACACGGCCGTGCACGTCGCAGCGGGCGCGGTGGCCAAGGCGCTGCTGGCGGCGATCGGCATCTCCGTAGCGGGGGCGACCGTCGACGAGGATGCTCTGCGCGCGGCGATCGACGAAGCGCGCGCCGAGCAAGACACCGTAGGCGGTGTCGTCGAGGTGCGGGCGACGGGTGTGCTGCCGGGGCTCGGCTCGTACGCATCGAAAGACGACCGCCTCGATGCGCGGCTCGCCGCGGCGCTGATGGGCATCCAGGCTGTCAAGGGTGTCGAGATCGGCGACGGGTTCGCGCTCGCTGCACTTCGCGGCTCGCAGGCCCACGACGAGATTGGTGTCGACCGGCGGCGCACGACGAATCGCGCCGGTGGGATCGAGGCCGGCATGTCCAACGGCGAGGAGATCGTCGTGCGCGCAGCGATGAAACCGCTGCCGACGCTGATGAAGCCGCTCGCATCGGTCGATCTTACGACGGGCGTGGAGGGGACAGCGCTCGTCGAACGCTCGGACGTCGCAGCGGTCGAGGCGCTCGCGGTCGTCGCCGAGGCCGCCGTCGCGTGGGAGCTCGCGGTGCTCGCGCTGGACAAGTTCGGCGGCGACGCGCTCGAGGATTTCGTCGGCGCCCACACGGCGTACCTCGAGCGCATCGCATGGCATTGAACGCGCTCGGGCGGCATCTGGCGCTGGTCGGGTTCATGGGCGCTGGCAAGACGACGATCGCGCCGCAGGTCGGCGCGCTTCTCGATCGCAAAGTCGTCGATCTCGACCAGGTGATCGCCGAGCACGTCGGCGACATTGCGCAGACCTTCGAGCGGCAGGGTGAGGCGTTCTTTCGCGTGCAGGAGGCGACGCGCGCGATCGAGTCGATGCGCCCGCGGGAGCCTCACGTCGTCAGCTTCGGCGGCGGCACCGTCACGTCGCCCTCTGCGCGCGAGGCGCTTGCCGAGGCAGCCTTCACAGTGCTGCTCGACGTCGATGTGGCAACCGCTTGGGAGCGAGTCGGCGGCGATCGGCCGCTGGCGCAGGACGAGCAGCAGTTCCGAAGCCTCTACGACGCCAGGCAGCCGATCTATCGGGACGTGGCGGATGCAATCGTCGCCAGCGGCGACCTCGATGGAGTGATCCTTGCCGCGGCCGGCGTTCACCACGAGCTCGGCACGCTCGAGCGGCTCGGCGAGCTCGTGCCCGGCGACGGGCCGGTGGCACTCGTCGCCGACACGACGGTCCTCGGCATCTATGGCCCCGCGGCGCAGACCGCCCTCGGCGACCGGCTGCGCTCCGTGCACGAGTTGCCGTCGGGCGAGGAGGCGAAGCAGCTGCACGTCGTCGAGCGGCTGTGGAGCGAGCTGACGCTCGACCGGCGCGGCACGATCGTGGCGCTCGGCGGTGGTGCGCTCACCGACGCAGCCGGCTTTGCCGCGTCGACCTACGTGCGTGGGATCCCCTGGGTCGCCGTCCCGACGACGCTCGTCGGGCAGGTCGACGCCGGGATCGGCGGCAAGACGGCGATCGACATCCCGCAGGGCAAGAACCTCGTCGGCGCCTTCCACTGGCCGGCGCGCGTCGTGATCGACGAGGCGCTGCTCGAGACGCTCCCCGTGCGCGAGCGCAGACAAGGTCAGGCCGAGCTGATCAAGACGGAGCTGCTCGCCGGCCGGCCGCTCGACGTGCGCGCAGCCGCGGCCTACAAGTCGGCGCTCTGCCTGCGCGACCCGCGGGATCTCGGTCCTCGCAACTGGCTGAACCTCGGCCACACCTTCGCGCACGCGCTCGAGGCGGCTGCCGACTTCGACCTGCCACATGGCGAAGCGGTCGCGCTAGGGCTCCTCGCGGCACTCCGTCTCAGCGGCCGAAACACGGCGCCGGTGGTCGACGCGCTCGACCCGCAACCGGTCGCGGTCGACCGCGAGCGCGCCTGGCAGGCCCTGCTCCGCGACAAGAAGCGCAGCGGCGACGAGATCAATCTGGTGCTGCTCGGCGACGACGGGCCGTATCTCGAGGCACGGTCGGAGCACGACGTGCGCACTGCGCTGGATACCCTCATCGAAGCCTGATGCAGATCCTCGTCCTCAACGGCGTCAACCTCGACGTGATCGGCCGCCGCGATCCCGCGCTCTACGGAGGTCTCAGCCTGAACGAGCTCGAGCGGCGCATCTACGAATGGGCGCACGCGCTCGACATCTCGGCGCGCTGCCGGCAAAGCAACAGCGAGGGTGAGTTCATCGAGTGGATCCATGACGCCTACGCAGACGTCGACGCCGTGATCGTGAACCCGGGCGCCTGGAGCCACTACAGCTACGCGATCCGCGACGCGCTCGAGCTGCTCGAGGTGCCGGTGGTCGAAGTGCACCTCTCGAACATCACCGAGCGCGAGGAATGGCGGCGAACGAGCGTGATCGCCGACGCGGTTTCACACCGCGTGATCGGCAAGGGTCCCGAGGGCTACCGCGAGGCGCTCGAGTTCCTCGCCGGGAAGGAGCCCGATGAGCACGCGTCTTGACGCGCTCGGCGAGCGGCTCGAGGCGCCGCTCCTGATCACCGACCTGACGAACATCCTCTACCTCACAGGATTCGAGAGCTCGAACGCCGCGCTGCTCGTCCAACGCAGCGGCGAGGCGACGCTCTTCACCGACTTTCGCTACATCGAATCGGCACGAGCGATCGCCGGCGTGCAGGTCGAGCTGTGCAAGCGCGCGCTGATGAGCGACCTCGCTGGCAAGCTGCCGAAGACGGTGCAGTTCGAAGCGGACGCGCTCCCTTACGCACAGTGGCAGGCACTCTCCGAGCACGCGGGCAAGCTCGTCCCGACTCGCGGAGTCGTCGACGAGGTGCGCGCGATCAAGGACGCGGACGAGGTCGCGAAGCTCCAGCGTGCGAGCAAGATCGCCGACCGCGGGCTCGAGGCATTGACCGCCGAGACCTGGGTCGGACGCAGCGAGCGCGAGATCGCCTGGCGCCTCCGCGAGCTTCTGCACGCTCACGGCGCCGATGAGCTCTCCTTCGACAGCATCGTCGCGGGCGGTCCGAACGGCGCGAAGCCACATGCGCATCCGAGCGACCGGATCGTCGAGCGCGGCACGCTCGTGACGGTCGACTGGGGCGTGCGCGTCGACGGCTACTGCAGCGACTGCACACGCACATTTGCCACCGGCACGCTGCCGGGCCGCCTGCGGGAGGCCTACGACGTCTGTCTCGAGGCGCAGAAGCGCGCCTGCGAGAACATCAAGGCGGGGATGACCGGGGTCGAGGCCGACGCGCTCGCGCGCGCTCCGATCACGGACGCGGGCTTCGGCGAAAACTTTGGCCATGGGCTCGGACACGGCGTCGGCCTCCTGGTGCACGAGGCGCCGCGTCTCTCGACCGAGTCGCCGGATGTGCTCGAGGTGGGCCACGCCGTCACGATCGAGCCCGGGATCTACCTGGAGGGCCTCGGCGGCGTGCGGATCGAGGATCTGGCGATCGTCCGCGCAGATGGTGTCGATCTGCTGACGTCCTTTCCCAAGGAGCTGACTGAGGTCAGCTAACCTGCCGCGCCGATGGCCGAGGTCGTTTCCACCAACCAGTTCCGCAACGGGATGCACATCGAGCTCGATGGGCAGACCTGGCGGATCGTCGAGTTCCAGCACGTCAAGCCCGGCAAGGGAGGCGCGTTCGTGCGCACGAAGCTCAAGGGCCTGGCCAGCGGTTCCGTCGTCGACAGGACGTTCCGCGCCGGCGAGAAGTTCGCGCGTGTGCGCACCGAGCAGAAGAACATGCAGTACCTCTACGACACGGGAGACGAGGTCGTCTTCATGGACGAGTCGAACTACGAGCAGCTGTCGTTGCAGCGGACGCTGCTCGAGGACGAGCTCCCGTTCATGCAGCCGTCGGCGTCGGTACAGGTGATGTTCGTGGGCGGCATTCCGTCAGGTGTCGAGCTGGCGTCCTCGGTCGTCCTCGAAGTGACCGAGACTGAGCCGGGGGTGAAGGGTGACACCGTCTCGAACGTCACGAAGCCGGCGACGCTCGAGACGGGCGCCGTCGTGCAGGTGCCGCTCTTCGTGAACGTCGGCGACAAGATCAAGGTCGAGCCGAAGGAAAAGCGCTACATCCAGCGCGCTTGACTCCTCCGGGAGGACGTCCGTGGTCACGGTAGTGTCCTAACAATGCCGCGCCTCGTCGACACGACGATTCGCGTCCTCAGCCAGGAACCGCTCGCGGGCCTGATGCCGACGGCGGATCTGTTGCGCCTGGCCGAGCTCCTCGACGGGGCGGGCTTCGCGTACCTCGAGGTCTCGGGCGGCGGGGTCTTCGACAACGCGGTGCGCCGCGGCGTCGAGAGCCCGTGGGAACGCATCAGGGCGCTCAAGGCGCGTACGACCACGCCGCTCGCACTCGCGCTGCGCGGTCGCTTCCTCGTCGGGTCACGCCCTGTCGGCGGCGACTTCGCCCGCCGGTTCGTTGCGAGCGCTGCACAGAGCGGCATCGAGATCTTTCGCCTCCACGATCCACTGAACGACGTCGACAACCTGCGCGAGGCGGCAGAGGCGATCGTCGGCTCGGGCGCCGAGTTCGAGGCGGGCCTCCTGTACGGGAGCGGCCGCCACGAGGCGCTTGTCGACGCGGCGAAGCGGCTGCCCCAGATGGGCGCAGCTCGAATCATCCTCAACGACCCCGCCGCGCTCCTACAGCCGCACCGTGCGAGCGAGCTCGTCGCCGAGCTACGCGAGGTCTCCGGGCTCCCGGTGGGGCTCTACGCCCAAGGCGCGGGTGGCAACGCACTTGCAGCAGCGATCGAAGCGGCACGCGCAGGAGCCGACCTGATCGCGGCCGCCGTCTATCCGGTTGCGCTGACGATGCACCGCGTGTCGGCGGAGTCGCTCGCCCAGGCCCTTGCCGGGCTCGGTCTCGACACGGGCATCGACCTGCAGAAGCTCTGGGAGGCCTCCGACCTCGTCGATGAGCACATCGGCGACGAGCCGGTCTCGCCGCTCCCGCCGCGAGTTGCCGTGCGTGCCGCGCAGTTCAAGCTGCCCGTCGGACTCGTCGCCGCGCTCGACGTGCAACTGCGCAGCCAGGCCGCGGGCGACCGGCTCGACGAGGTGCTCGACGAGGTGATCAAGGTGCGAGGCGAGGTCGGTTCCCCTCCGCTCGCGGCGCCGATCGGGCAGATCATCGCGTCGCAGGCGCTCCTGAACGTGTTGACCGCCAACCGCTACTCGACGATGGTCGACGAGCTCCGCGACCTCGTCACCGGCAGGTTCGGGCGCGCGCCGGGCCCGGTCGACGCGGCGGTGGCGCGCGCCGTCGAGCGTTTTGGCCCCAATACGGATGTGCCGATCGAGCTCGACGAGCTTCGCGACGATGCGGACGGGCTCGCAGCGAGCGAGGAGGAGCTGTTGCTGCTCGCGCTCTTCGGCGAAGAGGCCGAGCCGCTGCTCCGCGCGATCCGCGAGCGCTCGGGCGGCGACGAATCGCTCGGCGCCGGCGGTGTCGACCAGGCCCGCCAGGAGCGGATCCGCGAAGTGGTCAGGATCGTGCAGGAGTCGGGCGTGGGGGAGATCACGATCGAGGAAGACGGCATGCGCGTGAGCGTGCGCCGAACCGCGGAGCCGACCTTTCTCCCTGCCGCAGTCTCGCCGATCGAGGACCGGGAACTACCCGCGGTCACCCCGCGTGACGACGCGCTCGTCCGTGTCGAGAGCCCGATGGTGGGGACGTTCTACCGGGCGCCCGCGCCGGGCTCGCCGCCGTTTGTTGAGGAGGGCGACGCCGTCGCGGCGGGGCAGACACTCTGCATTCTCGAGGCGATGAAGCTGATGAACGAGGTGAAGGCGGAGGTCGAAGGCGTCGTGCGCGGCATCCACGTCGGGAACGCCGAGCCGGTCGAGTACGGACAGCTCCTCTTCGAGCTCGAGCCGGTCAACGGCCGACCGCTCGACGCCGTCTAACCGTGTTCTCCCGCGTCCTCGTCGCGAACCGGGGTGAGATTGCCGTCCGGGTGATCCGCGCGCTGCACGAACTCGGCAGCGAGGCGGTGGCGATCTATTCGACTGCCGACAAGGACGCGCTGCACGTGCGCATGGCCGACCACGCGATCTGCGTCGGGCCGCCGTCAGCGACCGAGAGCTACCTGCGCATCCCGAGCGTGATCTCCGCCGCGAACACGAGCGGCTGCGAGGCAGTGCATCCGGGCTACGGGTTCCTGGCCGAGAACCCCCGATTCGTCGAGGCCTGCGTCGACAACGACCTGGTCTTCGTCGGGCCGCCCGCAGACGTGATGGCCGTGATGGGCGACAAGATCTCGGCGAGGCAGGCGATGCGTGCCGCCGGAATCCCGACCGTGCCCGGCACAGAGGGCGCGACGACGGTCGTGACGGCTCGGAGCGCCGCCGACGAGATGGGCTACCCGATCCTGCTCAAGGCGAGTGCGGGCGGGGGCGGCAAGGGCATGAGGCTCGTGCAGTCGGCGGAGGAGATCGAGGACGCGTTCGGCGCCGCGGCGGCGGAGGCGCAGGCTGCCTTCGGAGACCCAAGGCTCTACGTCGAGAAGGCTGTGTCGCCGGCGCGCCACGTCGAGATCCAGGTGATCTGCGACGACCACGGCAACGTGCTGACGCTCGGCGAGCGCGAGTGCTCGATCCAGCGCCGCCACCAGAAACTGATCGAGGAGTCGCCGTCGGCTGCGCTGAGTGGCGAGGCGCGCGAGGAGATGGAGTCGGCCGCCGAGCGGGCGTGCCTGGCGGTCGGCTACCGCAACGCGGGGACATTCGAGTTCCTGCTCGGCCCGGACGGCAGCTTCTACTTCATCGAGCTGAACGCCCGCCTGCAGGTCGAGCACCCGGTGACGGAGCTGTGCACCGGGATCGACCTCGTCCGCGAGCAGCTGCGCGTTGCCGCCGGTGAGGTGCTGTCGGTGACCGGGCGTGCGCCGCGGCGCGGCCACGCGATCGAGTTGCGCATCAACGCGGAGGATCCTGAGCACGACTTTCGCCCGTCCCCGGGCCGAATCGCGCGCTTCCAGCCCGCCGAGGGGCCAGGCGTTCGCGTCGATACGTTCATCGAGTCGGGCTCGGTGATCCCGCCGTACTACGACTCGATGATCGCGAAGCTGATCGTCTGGGACACCGACCGCCCGAGCGCGATCGCGCGCGCCGAGCGGGCGCTGCGCGAAACGATCGTCGAGGGCGTTCCGACCACACGCGACCTCGCGCTCGATGTGCTCGGCAGCGAGCCCTTCAGAAGCGGCCACTACTCCACCTCAACGCTCGAGCAGCTGCGGGCTGTGCGCGTATGACGATCTCGCGCAGGCAGGCACGCCGCCAGGCGCTCTTCCTGCTCTACCAGTGGGATCTCTCGGGCAACGACATCGGTTCGCAATACGCCGGCGAGATCGACCCGTGGGCGCGGGAGCTCGTGGAGGCAGTTGCCGGCCGCGCGGCAGAGCTCGACGAGAGAATCACTGCCGCAGCGCAGGGCTGGACCGCCGACCGCCTTGGAGCGGTCGAGCGCAGCGCACTGCGCGTCGCGGTGCACGAGCTCGAGCACGCCGAGGTGCCCGCAGAGGTCGCGATCAACGAGGCGGTCGCGTTCACGAAGCGTTACGCGTCCGACGACGGCGCAAGACTCGTCAACGGCATCCTGGGACGAATCCAACGAGAGGAGGCGGCATGACGGCGGAAGAGTCACTGAACAATGCGGAGCACCTGCTGGCGCGGCTCGAGGCCGCACGGGCGCAGCTCGACGAGACGCAGGATCCCGACAAGGCGATCGAGATCCTGCAGGAGCTCGCCGAGCTCGCGCGGGAGGTCGAGGGGGAGCTCCAGCGCGCGAAGCGCTCGGCGGAGACCGAAGCGGTGGCCCCGCCGCCGGGCACCGATGCCGCTGAGTCCTGAGCAGCTGCGCTTGCTCGTCGAGGGCTACCTCGACGACCTCGCGCTGACGCCGGAGCTCGGCACCCTCGCGGAGCCGATGCGCCATGCGCTCGGCGGCAAGCGGGTGCGGCCGGTGCTCTGCCTTGCGACAGGCGATGCGATCGGCGTCCGTCCCGAGCACCTGCTGCCCGCCGCCGCGGCGGTCGAGCTCGTGCATTCCTTCTCGCTCGTCCACGACGACCTGCCCTCACTCGACGACGACAGCGTGCGGCGGGGTGCCCCGTCGGTGTGGGCGCGCTACGACGAGGCAACCGCCGTGCTCGCCGGCGACGCACTGCTCGCCGAGGCGTTCAGGTTGGCGCTCTCCTACGGCACGAGCGCCGTTGCGCGGGAGCTCGTCGACGCGACGCTTGCGATGATCGGGGGACAGTGGCTGGACGTCCGCGGTGAGGGAGACCGCGACGAGCTGCACCGGTTGAAGACCGGCGCGCTGTTCACCGCGTCCGTCGGGTGCGCCCTTGCCGCCGCAGAGGTGCCGCTCGCCGAGCAGCGGCCGTGGCGCGACTTCGCGGCCGAGCTCGGCCTGCTCTTCCAGATCGTCGACGACATCCTCGACGGCGACGGCTACGTCGACGA
>JBBQQI010000091.1:0-9005 GCA_038216085.1 Gaiellales bacterium
TTCTTCGCGACGCCGTACGGCGCGTTCGTCTCCTCGGGATAGCCGTTCCACAGCTCGTCCTCGTTGAACGGCACCGGGGTGAACTTCGGATAGGCGCAGACGGTGCCGGCGATCACGAGCTTGCGCACGTCGTGCCGGCGCGAATGCTCGAGAACGTGAGCGCCCATCATCAGGTTCGCGTACCAGTAGCGGCCGGGGTTCTCGCGGTTGGCGCCGATGCCGCCGACCTCAGCCGCGAGGTGGAACACGAGCTCGGGCTTCGCGTCCTCGAACAGCCGCTCGGTCTCGTCGAAGCGGGTCAGGTCGTAATCGCGCCGCCGCGCGACGACGACGTCGTGGCCAGCGGCCTGCAACCGCTCGACGACGTGCGAGCCGAGGAAGCCGGCACCGCCCGTCACGAGCACGCAGCTCATGGCGCGACCTTCTCGGGCGCGAGCCAGTCGATGCGGCCGATCCAGCGCCTCCGATTCTCTGCGTACCAGCGGATCGTGCGCAGCACGCCCTCCTCCCACGACACCTTTGGCGCCCAGCCCGTCTCGCGGTGCAGCTTGTCGTAACCGACCCGCAGCGCCATCACGTCGGTCGCACCGGGCCGCAGCCGTTTCTCGTTCGTGACGACGTGACGGTCGTCCGGCCAGAGACCGTGCTCGACGCCCGTGCGCAGGATCAGGTCGGTCCAGTCGGCCATCGAGATGTTCGCCCCCTGCCCGTAGACGTAGACGTCACCGGGCACGCCGTGTGCCGCGACGGTCAGGTGGCCGCGAACGCCGTCGGTCGTGAAGCAGAAGTCGCGCAGCGGCTCGAGCGCCCCCAGCTCGACCTCGGGGCGCGTCAGTGCCTGCGTGATGATCGTGCCGGTGATGTAGCGCGGATTCTGGCGCGGGCCGTAGTTGTTGAACATGCGTGTCACGACGCCGGGAATGCCATAGGCGTCGTGGTAGTTCATCGTCAGGAAGTCGGCAGCGACCTTTGCTGTCGCATAGATCGACTTCGGGTTGATCGGCGAGCGCTCGTGCAGGATCAGGCCGCCGAGCTCGTCGAAGTCGTGGTGATGGGAAACCTCCTCGTTGACGTTGCCGTACTCCTCCGAGGTGCCGGCGGTGTCGAACTTCTCGAGCTCGACGTCGTGATCGACGACCGACTGCAGCAGGTTGAGCGTGCCGACGGTGTTCGCCATCACGGTCTCGTACGGGCGATGCCAGGACTCTCCGACGTGCGCCTGCGCGCCGAGGTGGAAGATGTAGGGCTTGTCGGTCGCCGGCACGAGATGGTCGCGGAGCAGGTAGTCGATCGACGTCTTGTCGGTGAGGTCGGCGAAGACGACGCGCAGTCTCGAGCGAAGATGCCCGATGTTGTTCAGCGCGCCCGAGGACGTTGCGCGCACGAACGCGATCACGTTCGCGTCGCAGTGGACGAGCGCCTCGGTGAGGTGCGAGCCCATGAAGCCGTCGGCGCCGGTGACGAGGCACGTGCGACCGGCGTACGCTTCACCGAGCTCCGACTTCAGGGCGTCGAGCTCACCCGTGGACCACGTCGCTGTATCGTCGCCGGTCACAGGTGGAGAGTAGTCATTCACGGAGTCGGGGGGCAGTTCACAGCGGCGTTCTGACGGGAATCTCGACCGCCGCGGTCAGCGGCTCGGCGGCGGTGCTCGGCGTCATTCTCTCCCGTAAGTTTGGGCACGGCGTAAAGACCGATGGCTTCTTCGCCGCCTACGGCGTCTATCTGGCGCTGGTGCTCGTCGCGAGCTCGCTGCGTGTCGTCGTGCTCCCGCGCTTCGTGACCGCTCGGGCCGAGGATCGCCTGCCGCACGAGGTGGGGACGTGGGCGGCCGGCCTCGCCGCACCACTCGCGCTGGTGTTCGTCGTCGCCGTGGCATGGCCCCACGGCATCGCCACCGTGCTCACCTCGGCGCCGAGCGGCCGGTCTGCAGCCGCACTGCTTCCTTGGATCGTGCCGTCGGCTGTCGCGCAGATCTTCGGTGGGCTGGTCGCAAGCGCGCTTGCGGCGCTCGACGATTACGCGTGGGCGGCCTACGGCTTCGCGATCGGCTCGATCACCGGCGTTGCCGTGACGCTCCTGCTGCTGGACCACGGCGTGATCGCGTTTGGTTGGGGGCTCGCGGTGAACGGCACGCTCTCCCTTGCGATCCCGCTGGCCGCGTTGCTCGTGCGCGGCGGCGTGGGGTGGCCGGACGCGGGCGCGCTGAAGCGGGTCGTCGAGCTCGGCGAAGGAGTCGCACTGCCCTTTGCGCTCCAGGCGCTCTATGTGATCGCCTACCGCTTCGCGACGGGCCTCGGGCCGGGACGCGGTACGACCTTCTCGTACGCCTATTTGATCGCGGCGTTTCTGGTCGCCGTCACGGCGGCGTCCGTGGCGCTCGTCGCGACCGTCCCCTTTGCCCGGGAGGGAACATCGCCCGAGCGCGTCGCCCGCCACGTCGTTGCGATCTCGTGGATCTCGCTCGCCGTCGTCGCCGCTGCGGCAGGCGTGTTCGCGCTTGCCGGCGAGCCGGTCGTCAGGCGCGTCCTGGGCGCGACCTACGCCGGCGGCAGCGGAGCGGAGCTCGGGCACCTGGTCGTCTACCTCGTCCCCTGGATGGTCGCCTCGGTCGCGGTCACAGTTGCCTACCCGCTCGTCTTCGTGGCGGGGCGGGCGCGCTGGCTGCCGGCACTCGCCGTTGCAGCCGTGCTCGTCCAGGTCCCGGTCGAGTGGCTCGCGCGGAAGGCGTTCGGCCTCGCCGGGGTGACGGTCGGGCTGGGCCTTACGACCGCGCTCGTGCTGGTCGTGCTGCTGCACGCGCTCGGGGCTCTCGCTCGTGTCGCGCGGGGCGTGGCTGTGGGTGCCGGGCTCTGCGGACTGCTGGCGGTCGTCACTTTCGGGCTGCCGCGCCTGCTCGCAGGGCCGTTGCTCTCGGCGGTCGTCGGATTGGTGCTCTACGTCGCCGCCCTCGCCGCGTGGCGGCCGGCCGGGCTGCGGCAGGCCTGGGCGTACGTGAGAACGTTGCAGTAGCGTTCGGCACAGTGCCTGTGCGTGTGAAGGAGCTCGTTCGCCGTCTTGGTCGGACCCGGATCGGTAAGGACCTCATCCACGCCTCCGTGCTCCGCGACCCCTCGACGATGCGGTTCCGCAACGTCGATCAGTGGCCGGGTGACGTGCGCGGGTTCGAGGACCTCGCGTTCCTCTTCTCGTCGAACCAGCTGAACCACGGGGTCGCATCGCTCCAGATCGACGAGGCGGCGCTCCTCTACCGGCTCGCGCGCGACGCCAGAAGCGGCCCGTTCGTCGAAATCGGCCGCTTCAAGGGCGGCAGCACGATCACGTTCGCGACGGCGCTGCCGCAAGGAGCCGAGCTGTGGTCGTACGACCTGCACGTCGCGCTGCGCCCCGACATGCCGGGCCACGAGCTCGACGCCGAGCTCGCCGCCGCACTCGCGCGCTACGGCCTCGAGCACAAGGTTCACCTGATCGTCGCCGACTCGCGCAAGGTCGAGCCGCCGTCGAACGAGATCGAGCTGCTCTTCATCGACGGAGACCATTCCTACGTGGGCGCAAAGGCCGACTACGAGCGCTGGCACCCCCTGGTGCGGCCAGGCGGGCATCTGCTCTTCCACGACGCCGTCGACAGCGGTGGCTACGGCAACGTCTACCCGGGTGTCACGCGGGCTGTCGAGGAGGTCGAGCGGGACGGCGGCTGGGAGCGACAGCCCGGCGCCGGGTCGATCGCGCACTTCACCTGCCGCTGATGCGGCTCGTCGCCGTCGTCCTGAACTGGAACGGCGGCGAGGACACCCTCGCTGCGCTCGCCTCGCTCGAGGGCATCGAGACGATCTGCGTCGACAACGGCTCGACCGACGGCTCGGAGCTCGCCGTCGCGGAGCGGTTCCCGGCCGTCGAGCTCGTGCGCACCGGGGTCAATCTCGGCTTCGCCGGCGGCAACAACGCCGGCATCAGGCGAGCACTCGAGCAGGGCGCCGACTGGGTGCTGCTCCTGAACAACGACGCGGTCGCCGAGCCCGGGCTCGCGGACGCGCTCGGTCGAGCCGCCGAGGCGCGGCCAGACGCTGGGCTGCTCGCGTGCAAGGTGCTCTCCGTGGACGGCAGGTCAGTGCAGTACGCGGGCGCGTCGTTCAACGCGCGCCTCGGGTACTCGGGCCGGGTCGCGACGAGCGGAACCGACGTGGTGGGAGACGTCGGTCGCGCCGACGGCGCAGCGCTCGCGGTCTCTCGCATTGCGGCGGATCAGGCGGGGCTCCTCGACGAGTCGCTTTTCCTGTACGTCGAGGACGTCGAGTGGTCGCTGCGCGTGCGGGCCGCGGGACTGGCAGTCGTGTTCGTCCCGGAGGCGCGCGTCCGCCACAAGGGATCCGCCTCGACGGGCGGATCCGCCTCGACGGCGAACCTCTACTACGACACGCGCAACACGATCGCGGTCGCCGAGCGCCACGCACCGCTGCCGCCGGGGCTCCGCGCGCTCAGAAGAGGTGTCGTCGTCGTCGCGCACCTCGCGCAGGCTGCGACGCACCGCTCGAGGGTCGCCGCAGTTCGTGCGGTGCTCGCCGGCTGGCGCGACGCGCGCGCGGGGCGCTCGGGTCAGAGAAGCTCGGCGTAGACCGCGTCGGTCCCCCGGGCGGTGTCGTCCCACGAGAACAGCGCCGCGCGCTCGAGCCCGCGCCGCGACCACTCCTCCGGAGCGTCCAGCACCTCGCGGATCGCCTCTGCGATCGCCGACGGATCGCGCGGATCGAAGAGGCGGGCAGCGTCGGCAGCCGTCTCGGGCAGCGCTGCTGCGTTCGAGCCGGCGACGGGGCAGCCGCACGCCATCGCCTCGAGCAGCGGTTGTCCGAACCCCTCGTAGAGCGACGGGAAGACGAGTGCGGCTGCGCTCTGGAAGAGGCCCGTCAGCTCGAGGTCGGAAACGTGACCGCGCACCTCGACTCCTGCGGGCACCGTCCCGAAGTCGCCGCCGCCGGTCAGCACGAGCCGCAGGCCGGGGCGCTCACGCCGGACGAGGGCGAACGCCTCGTACAGGCGCGCGTGGTTCTTGTGCGGCCACGCGCGGGCCGGATAGAAGAGGAATGAGTCGCGCGGTGTGCTCGCCGGTGTGAAGCGGGCGTGGTCGACGCCGGAGTGCACGACGCGGATCAGGCCGGGCTCGACGCCGAGCTTTTCGATCGCGCGCTCGCGAACGAACTCGCTGATCACGATCACGCGCTGCGCGCCGCGCAGCGACGGGTGCCACACCGCCGAGCGGAACAGCCGCTCGCCGCGCGGGAACATCGACGGCAGATCGAGGTGCTGGACGTCGTGCAGCGTGACGATGCTCGGGCTCTCGACCCGCGGGATGCGCAGGGTCAGCGGGTAGTGCACCACCTGCGCCGCCTCGAGCCGCCGCCGGAGGGACCCGGGCCGCGCGGCCGCCGAGCCCATTGCCACGAGCCGCCGCGGGATCGTGCGGGCGGCCCGGTACTCGGAGGCGACCTCGGATGGGAGCCCTTCCGCGGCGTACGGGGCGACCGGGGGCAGCAGGACGCGGTAGTCGTGCTCGCCGACCCGGCCGAGCCCGCGGAGCAGCTCGCGGACGTAGGTCTCGCTGCCGCCGAGCTCTCCGGGCACGAGCGTCAGGAGCGAGATGCCCACCATCGGCCGCGATCGTAGTCTCTCCCGCTAACAGCGCCGTAACGCCCGCTCTTTACACTCCGGCGGATGGCCGAACAATCTGACGTCGCCGCGCTCTTCGCGAAGCTGCAGGAGGAGGTGCGTGCCGCAGGGCCGCGCTCGGCCGACGTGACGCCGGCGCAGGTGCGCCTTTCGGTCCGAGACCAGGCTGAGCGGCTGTGGCCGATCTCCGCCGAGCGCCCGATCGCCGGCAAGGGCGGGCCGCTCAAGTCGATCCTGCGCCGGTTGATGCGCTGGTACGTCGAGCCGGCCTTCGCCGACCAACGTGCGTTCAACGACGCGGTGCTGAAGCTGATCGACGATCTCGACGAGCGCATTCAACGGCTCGAGCAGCGGTGAGAGTCGCGGTCTGCGCGCCGCAGGTGCCGTTCGTGCGTGGCGGGGCGGAGCTGATGGCCGACGACCTCGTCGGCGCGTTGCGCGCCCGAGGCCACGAGGCGGAGCTCGTGACGATTCCGTTCAAGTGGTATCCCGGCACGCGCGTTCTCGACCAGGCTTTTCTCTGGCGGCTCGTCGATCTGACCGAGTCGGACGGCCGGCCGATCGACCGCGTGATCGCGACGAAGTTTCCGGCCTACTGCGTGCGACATCCCAACAAGGTCGCCTGGGTGCTGCACCAGTTTCGCCAAGCCTACGACTACGACGGAACCGACCTGGGGCAGTTCTCGGACGCGCCCGCAGACCGCGCCACGCGCCACGCCGTCGAGCGGCTCGACGGAATCGCGCTCGGCGAGGCGCGTCGCGTCTTCGCCACGTCGCGCAACGTCGCAGACCGGTTGCAGCGCTTCAACCGGATCGAGTCCGAGCTGCTGCCGCATCCGCCGCAAGCGCTCCCATACCGCACCGCACCACCGGAAGGATTCGTGCTCTCGGTTAACCGCCTCGACCGCGCGAAGCGCATCGACCTGTTGATCGCGGCGGCCAAAGCAGAGCCCGGCCTGCGGATTGTGATCACCGGCGAAGGGCCTGACCGCGAGCGGCTCGAGCAGCTCGCCTCGGGGCTCAACGGCCAGGTCGAGTTCACCGGTCGTGTCGACGACGAGCGGCTCGCCGATCTCTACGCGCGCAGCCTCGCCGTCTACTACGCGCCGGTCGACGAGGACTTTGGAATGGTCCCGTTCGAGGCGTTCCTCTCGTCGAAGCCCGTGCTGACGACCGCGGACGCTGGGGGCCCCCTCGAGGTGGTGCACGATCGCGAGACCGGAATCGTCGTCGCGCCAGACGCGGCCGAGCTCGCACGCGCCTGCGTCTATCTCGGCGAGCACGTCGAGGACGCGATGGCGTGGGGCCGAGCGGGCAAGGCGATCGCCGAGCGCGTGACCTGGGACGCCTGCATCGACGCCCTACTGTCGTGAAGGCCGCACTCGCGTGAAGGTCGCCTACTACTCGCCGCTGCCGCCGTCGCGATCCGGAATTGCCGATTACTCGGCGCTGCTCCTGCCCGCGCTCCGCGAGCGTGTCGAGGTGGTGGTCGCCGAGCCCGGACGTCGCGCGCCCTCGGCGGACATCGCGCTCTACCACGTCGGCAACGAACCGGAGGCGCACGGTTGGATCGTCGATGCGCTGCAGAAGCGCCCGGGGGTCGTCGTGCTGCATGAATACGTACTGCACCACCTGATCGCCGGCATCACGATCGGCCGCGGCAACGGCCGCGGCTACCTCGATGCGATGGAGCGCGAGCTCGGCGTCGCGGGGCGGCTGCTCGCCCTCGGCGTGCTTGACAATCTGCTGCCGCTGCTCTGGGAGACGCAGCCGGAGCGCTTCCCGCTCTCCGGCGTCGTCCTCGATCAGGCGCACGGGCTGATCGTGCACTCGAACTACGTGGGCGAGCGGGCACGCGCGGCCGGCTACGGCGGCCGGCTCTGGCGCATCCCGCACCCCGCCTGGCCGATGGCGCACGTCGAGCCGGCGACGGATGTCTCGGGCGACCCGCTGATCGGGTGCTTCGGCTTCCTGAACATGAACAAGCGGATTCCCCAGCTGCTCGAGGCGTTCGCGGCCTTCCGGCGCGGTCGGCCCGGCGCGAAGCTCCTGCTCGCCGGCGCCGCCGGCGAGCGGTTCGACATCGAGCGCCGCCTCGAGCGCCTCGGTCTGACGGACGGAGTCGAGCGGCTGGACTACGTGCCCGAGGAGCGGATGTGGTCGCTGATGGCCGCCTGTGACGTGCTCGTCAACCTGCGCTATCCGACGATGGGTGAGACTTCCGGCTCGGTGATTCGCGCGCTCTCGCTCGGCAAGCCGCTGATCGTCTCCGACGTCGGCTGGTTCTGCGAGTTGCCAGACGGCGCCGTGCTGAAGGTCCCGGTCGACGAGTACGAGGTGCCGACGCTCGAGGCGGCACTCGGCCTTGCGGCGGAGCACGGCGCGTCGCTCGGCGCTGCGGCGCGCGAGCACATCGGGCGCGAGCACTCCCTCGCACACGTCGCGGACGAGTACGCCGCGGCGCTCGGGACGGCCGCGGGCGCGGACGCCGTGGACGAAGCGGTGCTCTGGCGGATCGCCGAGGCGGCCGTCGACGTCGGCATCGACGACGCACCGCGCCTCGCGCGTGCAGCCGTCGACGCCGGGATCGTGACGTGACCACCGTCCGAGGCCGACTCGCGGCGACGCCCGCCTGGGCGTGGCTCGTCGCGATTGTCGTCCTCTCGATCGGTCTCCGCATGGCGCTCGCAAGCCGCACGGCCTCCCCGTGGATCATGGTCGACGAGCTGATCTACTCCGAGCTCGGCAAGTCGTTTGCCGCGGGCGGGGACTTCCTCGTTCGCGGCGTTCCGAGCACGGGCTACGGGCTCGTCTACCCGGTTCTGATTGCACCGGCCTTCGGCCTCTTCGACTCGGTGCCGACCGCCTACCACGTGGCGAAGCTGATCAACGCGGTCGTCATGTCGTTGACCGCGGTGCCCGTGTACTTCCTAGCGCGGCGGCTGCTCCCACGGGCGCTCTCGCTCGCGGCTGCGGCGCTCAGCGTGCTGATTCCGTCGATGCTCTACACGGGGACGCTGATGACGGAGAACGCGTTCTATCCACTCTTCGTGGTGGCCGTGCTGGCGCTCGTGACGACGCTCGAGCGCCCGACCGCGCTCAGGCAGGTTCTGCTGCTCGTTGTGTGCGCGATCGCGTTCGCGACGCGCGCGCAGGCGATCGCGCTCTTCGGCGCAGCGCTCGTCGCGCCGGTGCTGCACGGACTGATCGAGCGCGATCTCCGGCAGCGCCTGCGGCGCTTTGTGACGCTCTACGGGATCACCGGTGGCGCCGCCGTGCTCGCGCTCGCCGCCACCGTCGCGCGCGGCCGCTCGCCGCTCTCGCTGCTCGGCGCCTACCGGGCT
>JBBQQI010000092.1:0-8962 GCA_038216085.1 Gaiellales bacterium
TCAGCCGCAGCCGGTGGACGTCCCGCAGTCGCGGCACGTGTAACACGTGCCGGCGCGCACCATGCGGCCGCCGCAGCGGTTGCACTCGATCGCGTCCTCGTGCGGATTGAAAAGCGCCGTCTGGCCGGGGGCAGGAGGCTCCGGATGGGTGGCTGCGATCGAGCCGCCGTTCGCATACTGGTCGGCGAGCTTCGCACGAACCTCCGCGGAGAGGATCCCCGCCTCTTCCTGTTGGTCGACGTCGAGGAACTTCTTGCCGAACCAGCGGAAGATGTAGTCCGGGATCGACTTCGCATTCCGGATGTCGACGTCGTTCGTCGGCCCTGACGGCTCGAAGCGCAGGTGCGAGAGCTTCGACACGTACACCTCGGGCGGAACCCCGTACTGCAGGCCCATCGAGACCGCGATCATCAGCGAGTTCATCAGGCCCTGCAGCGTCGTGCCGTCCTTCGCGATGTCCACGAAGATGTCGCCCGGGCTGCCGTCGTCGAAGACGCCGACGTGGATGTAGCCCTCGTACTCGCCGACGCGGAACTTGCGGCCGATCTCGTTTCGATCGTCCGGCAGGCGCCGGCGCCGCGGTGCAGCGATCATGCTTGCCGGTGAGAGCGGCTGCTGCGCGCCCTTGTCGGCCTTGCCCGAGAGCGGCTGGGCGACCTTGCAGTTGTCGCGGTAGATCGCGACGGCCTTGACGCCGAGCCTCCACGCCTCGAGGTAGAGCTGCGCGACATCTTCGATCGTCGCGGTCTCCGGCAGGTTGACCGTCTTCGAGATCGCGCCCGAGATGAACGGCTGGATCGCGCCCATCATCTTCACGTGACCGCGGTAGTGGATCGCCCGCTCGCCGACTGCACAGTCGAACACCGGGAAGTGCTCGCTCTTGACATACGGAGCGCCGACGACGGTGTTGCGCTCATCGACGAACGCCACGACCTCGTCGACCTCGTGCGGTGCGTAGCCGAGCTTCTCGAGACCGCCCGCGACCGTCTTGTTGACGATCGTGATCTCGCCGCCGCCGACCAGCTTCTTCGACTTGACGAGCGAGAAGTCGGGCTCGACGCCCGTCGTATCGCAGTCCATCATGAAGCTGATCGTGCCGGTGGGAGCGAGCACCGTCGCCTGCGCGTTGCGGTAGCCGTTGAGCTCTCCCATGTCGAGCGCGTCGTCCCAGGCCTTGCGCGCGGCGACGAGCAGGTCGGTCGGCACGGTCTCGGCGTTCGCGATGTTGCCGACCGCCGCGCGGTGCTTGGAGATGACGCCGATCATCGCGCCGGCGTTCGGCCGGTAGCCCGCGAACGCGCCCATGCGGCCCGCGATCTCCGACGACTTGCGGTAGGCGCGGCCCGTCATCAACGCGGTGATCGCTGCGGCGTACGCCCGTCCCTCGTCGGAGTCGTAGGCGAGGCCACGCGCCATCAACAGCGCGCCGAGGTTCGCGTAGCCGAGCCCGAGCTGGCGGTACGCCTTGGCGTTCTGCTCGATCTGGGGAGTCGGGTACGACGAGTTGCCGACCGCGATCTCCTGCGCCAGGAAGACGACGTCGCAGGCATGCTCGAACGCTTCGACGTCGAGCTCGCCATCCTCGCGGCGGAACTTCATCAGGTTCAACGACGCGAGGTTGCACGCCGAGTTGTCGATCGACATGTACTCCGAGCACGGGTTGGACGCATTGATGCGCCCGGTGTTCGGGAGCGTGTGCCAGCTGTTGATCGTCGTGTCGTACTGCACGCCGGGATCGGCGCAGCGCCAGCCCGCTTCGGCGATGTCGTGCAGCAGCCTCCGCGCCTTGACCGTCTCGATGACGGTGCCGTCGGTGCGTGAGGTCAGGTTCCAGTCGCCGTCGACCTGCGCCGCGTCCATGAACGCGTCGGAGACGCGGACGGAGTTGTTGGCGTTCTGGTACTGGATCGACGCCCAGTCCGCCGAGTCGAGCGACATGTCGTAGCCGGCCGCCTCGAGGACGCGCGCCTTCTCTTCCTCGTGCGCCTTGCACCAGATGAACTCGGTGATGTCGGGATGGTCGACATCGAGCACGACCATCTTGGCCGCACGCCGGGTCTTGCCGCCCGACTTGATCGTGCCGGCCGACGCGTCGGCGCCGCGCATGAACGAGACGGGGCCGGACGCGTACCCGCCCTTCGACAGCTGCTCCTTCGAGGAGCGCAGCCGGGAGAGGTTGACACCTGAGCCCGAGCCGCCGCGGAAGATGATTCCCTCGCGACGGATCCAGTCGAGGATGTCGTCCATCGAATCCTCGACCGAGAGGATGAAGCACGCAGAGCACTGCGGCTTCTCTTCGAAGCCGACGTTGAACCAGACCGGTGAGTTGAACGCGGCGAGCTGGTTGACGAGGATCGCCTTCAGCTCGTCCTCGAACGTCTGCGCCTCGTCCTCGGTGGCGAAGTACCCGCCGTCTCGGCCCCAGGCGCCGATCGTGCCGACGACGCGGCCGATCATCTGCTTGACCGAGGCCTCGCGCTCGGGGCTCGACATGCGGCCCCGGAAATACTTTTGGGCGACGATGTTCGTCGCGGTCTGCGACCAGAACTTCGGGAACTCGACGCCCCGCTGCTCGAAGGCCGGGCCGTTCTTGCCCGGGATGAACGCGTCGCGGATCTCCCATTCGACCTCGTCGTAGGGATCGCGGCCTGCGATCGTGAACAGACGGCGGACGGCGAGGGTCGCGTCCTCGTCGACGACGCTGTTCACGAGCTCATCGGGGTTGATCTGAACGGTTGTCTCCTGCTTGACGGGCGCCATCTCTCCTCTTTTCTCTACTGCGAATTCTAGTTTCGGGGACCCTGATGCCGCGGTCTGGATCAGTCCCGCGGGGCGAGCTTGGGAACCATAGGGAGGGGACCTGACGGAGCCGCAAAAACGGCTCGGCTCGGCCCGGTCATGCGCCTGGGCGGCGGGCCTGGATGCGCTTGGCGATCAGCCCTGCGCCGCCGGCGGCCACGAGGAGCAGCGCCAGGCCGCCGAGGACGAGCAGCGGCACGGGCAGTGACGACGGGCTCGAGGGGTTGAGCTTCCCGGCGAGGCCGTTGTCGCCCTTGTTGCCGGTCGTCGAGGTGTCCGTTCCGCCCCCGCCCGAACCGCCGCCTGATCCGCCCGAGCCGGAGCCCTTCTCCGGCGGGACGAGCGTGTCGCTCCCGACCGTCTTGTGCTGCTTCTTCTGCTTGGCGATCGCCGACTGGAGCGCGCGCAGGATGTCGTCGTGGGCGCTCGAGTAGGTCTGCACGTCGGCGGGCAGGTGCTTGAGCGCATCCTGGTAGCAGTGCACCGCGTAGGTCTGGTCGATGCGTCCGTCGTACCAGTCGTTCAGGAGCGTCTTCCAGCACGGCGTCGCAGCCTGGGCGGCCGGCGCGTGCACGGCCGAGACGCCGAACGCGAGCACGACCAGGGTCGCGGCAAGCGCGGTCTGGGCGAGACGGGTCACGAGGCTTGAACGGCGGGGCATGAGCGGCGGGGTCTGTGCTGCGAGTGGGAGGCTAAGCGGGTCGTGTAAGGCTTTTGTGAGACGCTAGTAGTGAGCCAGGGTCGTGAGTCACCACTCAGAGTTCGGCCCCAAGCGTCGCCTCCCTCGTCCCAAAGTAGCTGCCCCAGCGTCGATTCACGGTGGGTAAGGGTTTCGTCAATCCGCTCCTCGAGCCCGGGGAACATCCGGAGGTGGGTGGTACGTTCGCCCGGATGCCGGCGATCCGGGAACTGCCCCTTGCCGCATCGCTCCTCCTCGTCTCGCTCGCCCTCTTCTTCGGCGGCGGGGCCGCAAGCGGGTCGCTCTGGTGGATCGGAGGGGCCGTATTGCTCGTGCTGCTCGTGCTCGTGGCGACGAGGGGCGTGCCGGGCGGCTGGCTCTCGCTCGCGCCGCTCGCCGCGCTTGCAGCCTGGCTCGCGCTCTCGATCGCCTGGTCCGGCCTGCCAGACCGCTCCTGGGACTACGCCGACCGGACGCTCGTCTACCTGCTGTTCGCCGCGCTCGGCCTCTGGCTGGCCGGGAGGACGCGCGAGCTCGCACTTGGCCTCGCGGCGCTGCTCGGCGCACTCGTCGTCTTGTCGCTCCTCGGCAAGGTGATCCCGCCGCTCTACGGCGACTACGGGCGCATTGCGCGCCTGCGCGGGCCGGTCGGCCTCTGGAACCAGCTGGCGCTCCTCGGCGACTTCGCCCTGCCGCTCGCGCTCTGGCGAAAGCGGCTCTCGGGCACGCTCCTCGCCTACGGCTGGATCGTCGCGCTCTTGCTCACCTACTCACGCGGCGGGCTCCTGACGGCGATCGTGGTGCTTGCGGTGTGGTTCGTGATCACCGACGAGCGCATCGAGAGCGGTGCTGTCCTCGCCTCGGCCGCCTTGCCGGGGCTCGCAGTGGTCGGCATCGCGTTCCTGCTCCCCGGTGTGACGAGCGACGGCCAGGCTTCGCACACTCGCTGGCGCGACGGGCTCGTCTTCGGAGGGCTGGTGCTGCTCGGCGCCGTGGCGGCCGCCGTGCTCGGCGCACGCACTCCGCGCCTGCAGCTCTCGCGTGGCGCTCGGCGCGCGCTGGTCGTCGCAGGAATGCTCGTCCTCATCGGCCTGGTCGGCCTCGTGCTCGTCAAGGGCTCGGGCTCCGGCTCGGTCGGGAACGGCGGCGGACGGCTCGGCTCGACGAGCTCGAACTTCCGCGCGGTCTGGTGGCAGCAGGCGCTCGACGGCTGGCGGGGCGACAAGCTCACCGGCACCGGCGCCGGCTCTTTCCACCTGACGAACCTGCGCTACCGCGACTCCTACCTGGACGAGACGACCGAGCCGCACGACCTGCCGCTCCAGATGCTCTCCGAGGCGGGAGCGATCGGGCTCGTGCTCTTCCTGCTCGCCGGCGCGTTCCTGCTGCGGCATTCGCTGCGGCGTCGCGGCCACGAGCTCGCGCTCGCGCTGATCCTGCCGGCGTACCTCCTGCACTCGCTGATCGACGTCGACTGGGACTTCGCCGCGGTCTCCGCGCCCGCGTTCCTCGCGGCGGGTGGGCTGGCGGGTCGAGCTTCCCTCCGGCGCGTCTCGCCATTCGCGACGGTTGCAGCCGCGGGCGTCGCCGCGCTCGCGTTCGGTGCTCTGCTATTGCCGTGGCTCGGAGCGCGCTGGGCCGACGACGCCCTCGTTGCGGCGCGCCCCGCGCAGGCTGTGCGCCTCGCCGACCGCGCGCTGTCGGTAGATCCGCTGCTGGTCGAGCCGTACTGGGCGAAGGCCGACGCAGCGATCGGGCTCGAGGAGCATCAGCGCGCGTTCGACTACTTCCTGCAGGGCGTGCAGCGCCAGCCGAAGAATCCGCAGACGTGGCTCCAGGCCGGCGAGTACGCCCTCTCGCGCAACTGCTACCACCTCGCCTACACCTACCTCGAGCGCTACACCGAGCTCGATCCGAAGGCGCGGCCGAGCTCGGGCGGCGACGACTACAACCGGGTGCTGAAGCTCGTCAACGCCGGCAAAGGGCGCTGCTAGCGGGCGCCGAGCAGAATCATCAGCTGGCCGCCGTGGAGCGCGGCGGGCTTGACCCCGTCGAGCGGGCCGACGACCTTGACGTGCAGGTCGCGCGCGAGGCGATGTGCGTCGCCGCCGAAACCGGGCTTGAACATGATCACCGTCGTCGCATAGTCGGACCGCGCCGCGTTGCCGGTGCCGGGCACGTGGTACCCGAATGACTGCAGCTTTGACGCCTCGGCAGCCGCGGCGCCCGAGCGGCCGTTCCCGTTCAGCACGAACACCTTCGTCTCGTCCCGGGTCAGCTTCGGCAGGGCGACGACCTGCTTCGCGATGACGAGGGCGTGCTTCTTGGGCGGTGTGAACGCGGCGGCCTCCGCCTGATGCTGCATGGCGTGCGACAGCGGCTTTGCGAGTAGGAGCACTCCCGCCGCTAGGAGCAGAACGAGCTCGATCGCTGCGACGAGGCTCGCCACGAGCGTCGCAGTCCGCCAGGGGCGGATCAGCGAGTCGGGTGCATTGAACGGCGCATCCACAGCGCCATTCGATTCGCTACGCGGCTAGCGCTTCCTGCGTCCAAGACCAGGTGCGGGCGAGGCCGTCCTCGAGCGAGACCTGCGCCGACCATCCGAGCTCGCGTGCGATCAGCGACGCGTCGAGCACCGAGCGGCGGACGTCTCCGAGCCGCGCGTCCTCGTACCGTGGCTCGCCTGGGACGTCCGAGACCTGCGCGCACGCGGCCTGCAGCCTCGCGATCGACGTGGCCTCGCCGCTGCCGACGTTGTAGGGGCCGCCCGCTTTGCCGACCGCAGCAAGCGCCGAGTCGACGATGTCGTCGACGAAGACGAAGTCGCGGCTGTGACCTCCGTCCCCGTAGATCACCGTCTCCTCGCCACGCGCCATCCGCTCGAGGAAGATCGCGACGACGCCGCCCTCGAGCCCGGCGTCCTGCCGCGGCCCGTAGACGTTCGCGAAGCGCAACGACACGTGCGAGGTGCCGTGGATGCGATTCCACCCGGCGATGTACTCCTCGCCGCACTTCTTCGCAATCCCGTAGGGCGAGAGCGGCAGGAACGGCGCCTGCTCGTCGGCCGGGCCGTCGCACTCCCCGTAGCCGGCGCCGCCAGACGAGGCAAAGATCACCTGGGCGCCCGGCGCGGCGCCGAGCACGTTGACGGTCCCAATCACGTTGACTGCCGCGTCGTACTCCGGTCGCTTCATCGACGTCTGCACGTCTGCCTGGGCCGCGAGATGGAAAATCACCTCCGCCTCGAGCGAGAACGGCTCGCGGATGTCGTGCTCGAGCAGGGTCGCCGCCGGGTTCAGGTTCGGGCGCTTGCCGGTCGCGAAGTTGTCGACGACCGTCACCTCGTCGCCACGCGCGATCAGGGTGTCGACGAGATTCGACCCGATGAACCCTGCGCCCCCTGTGACCACTGCCCGCATGTCATCCGTAGATTACGGATCGATGTTCGTAACGTTTGAAGGGCTCGACGGCTCCGGCAAGAGCACGCAAGCCGACCTGCTCGCAGAGTGGCTGCGCGGGCAGGGACGGACGGTGCTCTCCACCCGCGAGCCGGGCGGTACGCCGGTCGGCGAGGCCGTCCGCGACCTCGTCCTCCACGGCGACGAGCTGTCCCCCTGGACGGAGGCGGCGCTGTTTGCCGCCGCGCGCGCCGAGCACGTCGAGCGTGCGATCAGGCCAGCGCTCGAACGCGGCGAGGACGTCGTCTGCGACCGCTACATCGACTCCTCCGTCGCCTACCAGGGAATCGCCCGCGGGCTCGGCGAGTCGCGCGTGCTCGAGCTGAACCTCGCCGTCACGCAGGGCCTCCTCCCGGACCGGACCTTTCTCGTTCTGGTGACGCCGGAGGAGGCGCGGCGCCGCGGCGGCGAGTACCGCGACCGCATCGAGCGCGAGACCGACGGGTTCATGCAGCAGGCCGACGAAGCGTTCAGATCGCTCGCCGCGATCTTCCCGCAGCGGATCGTCAGCCTCGACGGCGCACGCGCGCCCGACGCGATCGCAGAGGAGGTTCGTGAGCACGTCAACTCACTTCTCTGAGCCGTCGAATGTCGAGCACGGCGAAGCACGGCGCCTGCTCGACGCGGCGCTGCGCGAAGGGCCGTCGCACGCCTATCTCTTCCACGGGCCGCCGGGTGTCGGCAAGCGTGAGGTCGCGCGCGCGTTCGCACGCTCGCTCCTTCGCACCGAGCGCGAGTTCCATCCGGATCTCTACGAGCTCGACGCGCTCGGCGAGATGATCCGCATCGACGCGATCCGTGAGCTGCGGCGCGACTTGCACATGCGCCCGTTCGAGGCTGACCGGCGCATCTACCTGATCCAGCGTGCGCACCTGCTGAACGAGGATGCGGCCGACGCGTTGCTCAAGGATCTCGAGGAGCCACCGTCGTACGCCGTGATCGTGCTGATCGCGGACGACCTCGGGTCGATACCGGAGACGCTCCGCTCGCGCTGCCAGCTCGTGCCGTTCCGGCGGTTGTCGGAACGCGCGGTGCGCGAGCTTGTCGATGCGCGCGCGCCGCAGCTCGACGAGTCGGAGCGAGTGGCGCTCGCGCGCGTCGCGGCCGGACGGCTCGACCGGCTCGAGCGCCTGCTCGACCCGGCCTCGCGAGCCCGTCGCGAGTCGCTGATCGAGCAGGCGAGGGCGCCCTACCGGGTCGAGAGCTTCGACCCGAGCGTCGCAGCCTCGGCGCTGATTGCGAACGCGCAGGCCTGCGCGTCCGAGGCCCGCGACACCGAGGAGGCGCGCATCGCCGGCCTCGAGCTCTCGGCCCGCGACGCCGAGCAGCGCGTCAAGCGAGCGGCGAGGGGCGCCGAGCGGGAGGAGCTGCTCGCCCAGCTCGAAGAGCTCGCCGCCTGGTACCGGGACCTCGTTGCGGTCGCCGTCGGAGCCGAGAGCGCTGCGATCCATCTGGACAAGCTCGATGAGCTCCGGGCCGATGCGACCCGCGAGCGCATCGTCGGCGCCGAACGCGCTGCGGAGGCCGTTCGTGAGGCGTGGCGGGGCCTGGAGGAACTCAATCTCGCGCCGCAGCTGGCGCTGGAAGCGCTGTTCGTCCGTATTACGCGCGAACTAGCCGCGTAGCTCTTGCAATCCCGAAAGTAAAGATCGCTCAGGGAATCGCCGCTTCGTGCCGATAGGGGCATTCAGCAGGTTGCGTCGTGGGCGGACGGCGCTCTCACCGGACGAGGGAGAGCAATTCGTTGGTCGCAGTTCCGTCCATAGGCAGGGCCAGTCAGGTCACGCCGCGCCGCGCAGCCCCTGAGGCTGACGCGACGCGCGATCTGTACGAGCGCTATGCGCGCCAGATCTACGCGTACTGCCTGCACCAGCTCGGGAACAAGGAAGAGGCGGAGGACGCGATGCAGTCGGCGTTCCTGAACGCCTTCCGCGGCTTCAAGCGCGGCGTCGACCCGGAGTTCGAGTCGGCGTGGCTCTACAAGATTGCGCAGAACGTCTGCCTCACCCGGCAGCGCTCGTCGTCC
>JBBQQI010000093.1:0-8849 GCA_038216085.1 Gaiellales bacterium
GCGACTGCGACGTCGATGCCGCGCTCGTCGGCAAGTGAGCGACACGCGGCTGCGGCTGCGTACGCGGCCTCCGACGCGTCCGCCACGCCGCGGGGGCCGGCTTCCTGTTGCGCGGCCGCCAGCAGCGTCTCGACGATGCGCGCGATCTGTTGGGCGTTCGCGAGGATCTCCGTGATCGCACGGCGATACTCCTCGGGCTCACGTGTGCGCCGGAGCGCGAGCTCGGCCTCCGCCGACAACTTCGCGAGCGGGGTGCGCAGTTCGTGCGAGAGCTCGGCCGAAAACCGTCGCTCGTGCCGCAGGCTGGCAGCGATGCGATCGAGCAGCCGGTCGAGTGTGGACGCAAGCCGCGTCAGCTCGTCGTGTGGCTCGCCGAGACCGAATCGCCTGTCGAGGTCCTGCTCGCTCCAGGCTTCCGCCTGCTCGGTCATCACGGAAACAGGGCGCAGAACGGAGCGGAGGAGCCAGGCCGCGGCGGCCCCCGCGATCACGAGCACCGTCCCTGCGAAGAGGAGCGATGCGAGGAGAGCGGAGTTGCGGGTCTGCTCGTACGGCGCGAGTGACGCGCCTGCGACAACGGTGCCGTAGCGCCTTCCATGCGCGAGGATCGGGAGCGAGTAGAGGCGCTCGTCCGCGCTCTCGACCGTCAGGAAACGGCCCGGGCCGGCCACGAGCGATTGCGCCGACGCGGCCGTCGTGGCCCGCGAGGATGGCTGCTCGATCGTCTTTCCGTTGGCGTCGAAGATCCAGATCCGGCTGTCGCCGACGGGATCGTTCGCAGCCTCGGTCAGGCTCAGGCGGCCGCGGACCACCTGGATCAGCGCCCGTTCCGACGCGGCGCGCTGCCGCAGGATCGAGTTCGCGTTCCCGTTGCTCGAACGCGCCAGCAACAGGTTGAAGCCGACCGTCGCAACGGCCAGCGCGATCGCGACGGCTGCGAGCACGACGAGGAGCAGCCTCGTGCGCACGCCGCGCAGAGCAGTCACTCGATCGCGTACCCGACGCCGTGCACCGTCACGATGCGCGGTGCGTCGCCGTGGGGCTCGAGCTTGCGCCGCAGCCGCGCCACGTACGCGTCGAGCGTGTTGTCTCGCACGCGCGCGCCGTGCGGCCAGCCCGTCTGTACGAGCTCCCGTCGACGGACGGCCTGGCCCGACATCGCCACGAGCTTTGCCAGCAACCTGAACTCGGTGGGCGTCAGCGCGATCTTCTCCCCGTCGACGAAGGCAGCATGCGCCATCGGATCGAGTCGCAGCGGTCCGCTCTCGACGACGTCCGTCTCGCCTGCGCGGCGCAACAACGCGTGCAGCCGCGCCACCACCTCGGCGAACGCGAACGGCTTCGTCACATAGTCGTCGCCGCCTGCGCTGAACGCTGTCACGCGATCCGTGAGCGCATCCCGCGCGGAGAGGAACAGGACCGGCGTTTGTACGCCCCGCGCACGCAGGGCCTGGCAGACGTCGCGCCCGTCGGCATCCGGAAGCCCGATGTCGACGATCAGGACGCCCGGCGCTTCCGGCCCGAAACGCTCGAGCAACTCTGCACCGGTCCCGACGCCACTCGCCTCGAATCCCTCTTCACGGAGCCCGCGTAGGAGCACTCCCCGCAGGTCGATGTCGTCCTCGACGACCAGCACTTTCGCCACAGGACGAGCGTAGACGGTTGACCGGTGCTGCGGGTCTGCGTGTCCGAGGTCTGCGTCTTCAAGGTCCGCGTGTTCAAGGTCTGCGTGTTCGCGTTCAGGCCGGCGTCAGCCACCTTGTCGTAGCGTCCCGGCAATGTCGCACCGGCTCCAAGGAATCCTTGTCGTGCTCGCAATGCCCATGTTGATCACGGCCTGCGGCGGCTCGAAGCACGCCTCGTCGGCTCCCGCCACCACGTCGACCACCGTCGCGACGACACGCGCGGCGAGCACCACGACGACGGTTCCCCCTCCCGGCGCGCCGGGGGCGCTGCAGGGTGAGGCGCTCTCAGCAGCTGCCGGCGACATCCCTGACAACCAGGTATTCGTCAGGTACTCCGGACGAGCCTTCGCGATGAAGGTCCCCGAAGGCTGGGCGCGTCGTAGCTCAGGGGCGCAGACGACGTTTCGCACCAACAACAACATCGCTCGCGTCGTTGTCGAGACCGGCGCCGCGCCGACCGTGGCGTCGATGACGCGGGAGCTCTCAGGCGACAAGACGGCGCACGTGACGAAGCGGCCGCACGCTGTCGCGGTCGCGGGCACCGCGATGATCGCGGCGACGTACACGACAACGTCCGCAGCGAATGCGGTGACCGGCAAGACCGTCACGCTGACGGTCGACCGCTACGAGCTCTCGCGAGGCGGAAAGCTCGCTGTCGTCGATCTTGGTACCCCGGTGGGGGTCGACAACGTCGATGCCTATCGCCTGATGATCGAGAGCTTGCGGCTCCGGTGACCTCGCTCTATCGCGAGCCCGAGCGGCGCGAAGAGCTGACGTGGGGCGCCCTGGAGTTTCACGACGTGTTCAAGATCTACCGGTCAGGCCCGGTCGAGACGGTGGCGCTGCGCGGGCTCGACCTGCGCGTCGAGCCGGGTGAAATCGTTGCGGTGCACGGCCCATCGGGCTCTGGGAAGAGCACGATGCTGCGTCTCGCCGCGGGGCTCGAACAGCCGTCCGCAGGTGACGTCAGGTCGCTCGGCCGGCCGCTCGGCCGCCTGGACCGCGACGGCCTCGCCGCCTACCGCGCGAAGACGCTCGCCATCGTCTTCCAAAACGCGAACCTCTGGCCGCAGCTGTCGGCACTCGAGAACGTGGAGCTCGCCCTTCGCGTCGGTGGCGTGGACGGGGACGCGCGCGCTGCGCTCGTGACGTTCGGCGTCGGCGGTGTAGCGTCCCGCCGCGCGGCGGTGCTCTCCGGTGGGGAGCAGCAGCGTGTGGCGATTGCGGCGGCGGCGGCGCGCAACGCTCCACTGGTGCTCGCCGACGAGCCGACGGGAGAGCTCGACGAGGCGAACGAGGCGATCGTGCTCGAGTCGCTGCAGCGCCTGCGAGCCGAGCACGGCACGGCCGTCGTCGTCGTCACGCATTCGGACGCGGTGGTGGCGATCGCCGACCGCGCCCTCGAGCTGCGCGACGGACGAGTCTTCCTATGAGCGTCCTCGTAGCGCAGGCAGTCGAGGTGGCCTACGGCGAGGCGAAGGCACTCGCGGGCGTCGATCTCACGGTCGCCCCGGGCGAGAGCGTCGCGCTGATCGGGAGGTCAGGCTCGGGGAAGACGACGCTGCTGCACGTGCTCGCGGGCTTGGTGCACCCGGGCGCAGGGAGCGTCGCCCGCGCCGGCACCGTGGCGGTTGTCTTCCAGAACGCCAACTTGATCCCGCAGCTCTCCACGGTCGAGAACGTCAGCTTTTCCGCGGCCGAGACAGCGGACGGCGAAGAGCTGCTCGGTCGGGTCGGGCTCAGCGGAAAGCTCGATCACCTGCCCTCGGAGCTCTCGGGCGGTGAAGCGCAGCGTGCCGCGATTGCCCGTGCGCTCGCGCAGCAGCCGGACGTCCTGTTGTGCGACGAGCCCACCGGCCACCTCGACAGTGACACCTCTGCCCGGGTCCTGGACCTGATCGAAGCGCTCCGCGCCGAGCTCGGCTTCGCACTCGTGATCGCGACCCATGATCCCGATGTCGCCGCTCGTTGCGAGCGCATCGTCGAGATCCATGACGGCCGACTGACGGTCGAGGCCGGCCGGTGACGGTTTACGTCTTCCGCTCCCTGCTTCGCTCACCCCTGCAGACCCTGACCCGGGTGCTTGTCCTCGCGGCATCGGCCGCGCTGCTCGGCGCCATGCTGCTCTTCATCGGCCATTCGCTACGGACGATGACCGGCGGCGCGGTCCGCAGCGTCCCGCTGGACTGGCAAGGCCCCGTCGCCTCGGAGCGGGCGGCGGAGCACGTTGCGAGGCGCGTCGGCGCGGAGCCCGGCATCCGCGCGGCAGTCCCGACAGCGACTGCGCCGTTCGCCGCGGCGGAGACGAGAGGCGCCGCCGGAGTCATCCAGGCCGGCAACGGGCAGATCCTTGCGCTTCCCGCGAACGCGCTTGGTGCGTTCGGCACCGTGCGCCTCCTCCACGGTTCGCTCGTACCGGGGGCAATCGTGCTCGACCAGCAGCTTGCGGCGACGCTCCAGGCGCAGGTAGGTGACACGGTCTCGATCTCGCCGCGCCGCGGCGCGCGGCCCGTGGCGCTCCGCGTCAGCGGCATCGCGATTGTCGGCGCATCCGACATCGTCTTCCAGCCGCTCAATCCGCTGCTCGGCCCGGCACCCGCACAACCTCCGTCGAACATCATCGTGATGCCGCTCGGGACATTCGCAAGCCGAGTGGCGCCGGCGCTCGCGACCGTCGCTCCGTCGTCCCCGGCCGCCGCCGCGGTCCCCGGCGCCCAGAGCGGCGTCTCCTGGCAGGTCGACGTCCAGGTCGACCCACAGGCGCTGACAGGTAGTCCGCGGCACGCGTTCGACCAGGCGAACCAGCTCCGAAACCGAGTCGAGCGCCGCCTGCCGGGCCAGGTGCAGTTCGTGGACAACCTCTCCGACTCGCTCTCGACATCGGCGGGCGACGCGCTCTACGCCGAAGCCCTCTTCGTGATGCTTGCAGTGCCGGGCGCGCTGATCGGCCTCGGCCTCGTCTATCTCGCGGCGCTCGGGGCAGTCGAACGGGATCGCCGCGCGCTCTTCTTACTCCACGCGCGCGGCGCGTCGAGACGACGTTTACTCGGTCTGGCCGCGCTCGAGAGCGCGCTCCTTGCAGCAGTGGCCGGTGCACTCGGCGTTGTGATCGCCCTGGCGGCAACACGGGCGCTGGTCGGCGGTGCGCTCACGAACTGGATCCTGGTCGTCCCGGCCTGCATCGGGCTCGCGTTCCTCGGTGCATTCGCCGCGCGGGTCGCCGCCGGCGCCGTCGCGCTCGGCGAGCGGAGTCGGCCCGGCGCGCCCCTGTGGCAGCGACTGTGGCTCGACCTGATCGCGCTCGCGGTGAGCGGCCTCGTGTACTGGCTGACGGCGCGCACCGGATTCTCGGCGGTTATCAACCCCGACTCGAATCCGACGCTGTCGCTCTCGATCTACATGTTCCTTGCCCCTGCGTTCCTCTGGATCGGATCGACGCTGCTGCTCGTTCGCCTACGCGCCAGGCTCTTTGCATGGCTCGCGCCGTCGCGGGCAACGAGTGAGAGCGGGTATCTGCTCGCGAGCGCCGCGCGACGCGCGCCCGCCGTCAACAGAGGCCTCGTTCTGGTTGCCCTGCTGCTCGCCTTTGCCGTCGATCTCGAGATCTTCACGGCGACGTACGACCAGCAGTCGCGTGTCGATGCGCAGCTGACGATTGGCGCCGACGTCGTGATCTCCGGAGCGACCGGCCTGCAGCACAAGGTCGCGCAGGTGCCCGGGGTCAGCGGCACAACCGCCCTCGACCACACCTATGCGTACGTGGGCCCGGACCTGCAGGACACCTTTGGGATCAACGCGAGCACGTTCACGAGGGGGACGTCGTTGCGTGATTCGTACTTCGTCGGCGGCACTGCGCACGAGATGCTCGCGCGACTGCGGGCGAACGCGGATGCGATTCTCGTCTCCAAGGAGACGGTCACCGACTACTCGCTACGCCGTGGCGACCTGCTGAAATTAAGGACGCTCGACCACCGAACCGGGACGTTCCACGTCGTGCCGTTCCATGTGGCCGGCATCGTCCAGGAGTTCCCGTCCGCGCCGCGCGACTCGTTCATGGTCGCGAACCTCGCCTATCTCCTGCATGCGACCCACGATCCCGGACCGAACGTGATGTTTGCAGCGGCGGCCGGCAGCCCGGCCCCGCTCGCCCATCGGATCGCCGCTGCGACGGCGCGCGACGGTGCAATCGTCAAGAACATCAGCGAGCAGACGACCCAGACCGTCTCTTCGATCACGACCGTCGACCTGCGCGGGATCAGCAAGATCGAGAGCGCGTTCGCGCTCGTGCTCGCGGCTGCTGCGATGGCTCTCTATGTCAGTGTCGCGCTCGTCGAGCGTCGCCAGGAGCTTGCGACGATGGCGGCGCTCGGCAAATCGGTCGGCCGGGTCGCCGCGTTCATCTGGTCGGAGCTCGCGCTCATCCTCGCCGCGTCCGTCGTGTTGGCCGCGCTGCTCGGCTGGCTGCTCGCGACGATGCTCGTCGCGATGCTTCAGCACGCCTTCGACCCTCCCCCCGACCACCTGGCGCTGCCGTGGGGCTCGTTCGCAGCGCTGCTCGGCGTCACGCTCGGGGGAGCGGTCGTCGCGACCCTGATCGCAGTGCTCGCGGTGAAGCGGTTGCCGCTCGGCGCCGTGCTCCGCGAGGAGTGAGCCAGGCCATCAGGGCGCGAGCATTGCGCCGCGCGCGACCTCGTCGTGCCCCGTCGTCTCGCGCAGCGCGGCGTTCAGCTCGGCGAGGTCGCGGGCCAAGCGCGGTGGAGTCGTCTCGCTGGTGCCGGCCTGCCTCATCACCGACAGGATCAGCCCCCGGCGCTTCTCGGTCCAGCGCTTGCCCTTCGGCGTCGCGGCGAGCAGCACCGCGCGCCCGTCGGTCGGGTCGCTCCGCCGTTCGACGAAGCCGAGCTCTTCGAGCGCGTCGATCGCGCGGCTTGCCGTCGCGGGCGTGGTGTCCATGCGCGAGGCGAGGTTGCGCAGCCGCAGCGGGCCGATCACCGAGATCTCGATCAGCGCGAGCCTTTGCGTCGCCGTCATCGCCTCGTGGGGCTGCTCCAGCCGGCGGCTGATCCTGAGCATGATCGCGAACAGTTCGCCGATCTCGTCGAGCAGGGCTTCTGCGCGCGGGTCGCCGGGCGGCACGCCTCCAACTATAGGTCGCACCGTAGGCTCTCGTCATGGGTGGATCGCATGCTCTCGAGAGCATCAACGTCGTCGATCTCTCGCGCGTCCTCGCGGGCCCGCTGATCGCGATGACGCTCGGCGATCTCGGCGCGGATGTGATCAAGGTCGAATCGCCGCACGGCGACGACACCCGTCGCTGGCTGCCGCCGGCCGATGCGCAGGGTCGCTCCGCCTACCACCACGCCGCCAACCGCAACAAGCGCTCGATCGTCCTGGACCTCAAGGTTGCGCCCGACCTCGAGCTGGCCCGTCAGCTCTGCGTGCGCGCCGACGTCGTCGTCTCGAACTTCAAGCCGGGGACGCTCGAGCGGTTCGGCCTCGACTACGAGCGCCTTTCGCGTGCGAATTCCGGCGTGATCACCTGCGAGATCAGCGGCTTCGGCGAGCGCGGCGGACGCGACCTGCCCGGCTACGACCCGCTCGTGCAGGCCGTCGGCGGCCTGATGAGCATCACCGGACCGCCAGGCTCGCCCTCGAAGGCCGGTGTCGCGATCGTCGACGTCGTGACCGCCCTCTACGGCACGGTCGCCGTGCTCGCCGCCCTGTACGCGCGCCGTGAGACCGGACGGGGGCAGCGGGTGACGGTCGACCTGCTGCACGCCAACCTCGCGATGCTCGCCAATCAGTCGACAGGGTTCCTCGCGAGTGGGGAGGTGCCGCAGGCCCTCGGCAACACGCACCCGAGCATCGAGCCTTTCGCGACCTACCGCGCGGGTGACGGCGACCTGATGATCGGCGCCGGCAACGATGCGCAGTTTGCGCGGCTCGCGCGTGCGCTCGGTGCGGCCGAGCTCGTCGACGACCCGCGCTTCGGCACGAACGTGGATCGCGTTACGAACCGCGACGAGCTGCGCCCGCTGCTCGAGGGGCGGCTCGCTACTCGCTCACGCGCGCAGTGGCGCGATGTGCTGCTCGCTGCGGGCGTTCCCGCCGGCCCGGTCCAGACGATTGACGAGGCGTTCTCGCTCGCGGCCGTGCTCGGCCTCGAGGCCGTCGACGAGACCGACGGCGTGCGAACCGTCAGCTTTCCGGCGCATCTCTCCGAGACTCCGGCGACGACGCGGCGCCGGCCACCCGGGCTCGACGAGCACGCCGCGGAAATTCGGGAGCAGCTCAGCGGCGGCTGACGCTTACCGCGGCGCCGGCCTTCCGCAGGAGCGTCGAGAACGGGCAGCCCTCATCTGCACGCACGATCGCCGCGTCGAGCGCGTCGTTTTCGACGCCCTCGAGCGCCGCTGCGACGGTCACCTGCGAGCCGACGATCTGGTGGCCCTGGCCCTCGATCTCGTCCATCACGATCGTGCAGCGCACGTCGAGCCGGCCGGGCGGGGTCTTCGCCTGCGTCAGCTCGCTCGCGAGCGAGGTCGTGAAGCAGCCCGCGTGGGCGGCGGCGAGGAGCTCCTCGGGGCTCGTCTTGCCCTCGGGGTTGCCGATCCGGGTCGCGAGCGTGAACGGCAGCTCGCCGAACGCGCCGGTCTCGCCCGAGAGCACGCCGTGCCCGCGCGCGACGTTCCCTTCCCACACCACGTTCACCGACCGTTCGATTCTCGGCAAATCTCAGTCCTTTCCTGGAACGACGGCGAGTGTGCCGTCGGGGTAGTAGGCCTCGGCGGGCGAGCCCGCCGGGCGGAAGACGCCGAGCACGCGCAGCTCCGAGTCGCTCGTGTTCGCGAGGCAATGCACGAGTCGCGCGGGCAGGTGGATGCACGACCCCGGCCGGATCGGCGTCTGCTCGCTGCCGATCTCGAGCGCGCCTTCGCCGGCGAGGACGTAGATCACCTCGTCGTAGGTGTGGAAGTGATCGGGGGCGCGCCCCGGCGGGATCAGGCCGATGAACTGCGTCACCGACGCACAGCCGACCTCGGGCGTCGCGCCGAGGATGAACTGCCGCCCGGCCGTCGCACCCTGCTGCTCCGAGCGAGCGAGATCGAGCACTGCGTAGGCGCTCGTTGCCTCCTCGGGCCGGTGCACGAGCGCCGACAGGAC
>JBBQQI010000094.1:0-8715 GCA_038216085.1 Gaiellales bacterium
GGCCTCGTCGCCGTCGGCCACTCGATCGTCTTTCGCCTGACCGGCGTCGTCCATTTCGCCTTCGGGGAGCTGATCGCGCTCGGCGTCTTCGTGACGCTGCTCGTCGCGGCGGGCTCAGGCCAGGTCTCGCAGACCAGCGTCGGCGGCACGCGTTTCCTGCTTGCGCTCCTCGTCGGCCTCGTCGTCACCGCCGCCGCGAGCGCAGGCTCGTACTTCCTCGCGATCGAGCCGTACCGCTCTCGGGGATCGGTGATCGGCTGGGTCGGCGCGTCGCTCGCCGTCGCCTTCGCGATCCGCACGCTGCTCGTCGTCTTCTACCGGCCCGCCTACGCGACGGGGAACGCCGTTCCGCGTCAGCGCGACCCAACGCCTCGTGGTGCGCGTCCCGGGCGACTACTACTTCACGATCGCGGCGCCCGTGCGCGACGTTGGGGTCGCTCCGGGCTCGGATCGGGTGCCTGGGTTGCGCGCCGACCGTCGAGCCGCGGCCGCCCGCCGTGCAGGTGCCGTCGTCACTCGGTGGCCGCGCCCTCCTGCGCAACACGCTCGTCTCGACGCTCGAGTTCGCACGCTGGCGCCAGTACGAGCAGTGGCTCGGCAACCCTGACCCGTCAGGTGTGAGCCGGTCGATCTACCGCTACGTCTCGGCGACCCTCGCACCGAAGCGGCTCCCGCTGCGGCTGCCCGGCCGGCCGGTCACGACCACATCCACACGCTCGCGGTCGTGCTTGCACTGCTTGTTGCAGCGTCGGCGGCCGTCGCCCTCTGGTCTAGAGCGTGATCGCCCGGCGCATCACGTCGACGGGCGGCTCGAGGCCCGTCCAGAGCCTGAAGCTCGCGGCACCCTGGCGCACGAGCGCCTCGCGGCCGTCGACGACGACGCAACCGGCCGCTCGTGCGGCGGCGACGAGCGCCGTCTCCTCGGGGCCGTAGGCCAGGTCGACGACCGTCTGGCTCCGCTCGGGCTGGACGAGCACCGCGTCACGGACGGGGGTGGCGTTGACGATCAGGTCGCAGCCCTCCGCCGACGGCGGCCACACGCCGGCGCGGCTGAACACACGTGTCTCGGCCGGCAGCACAGCCGCAAGCGCGCGGGCTGCGCCGCCGGCCCCGATCAGGCATGCGCAGGTCGCCGTGATCCCGGCGAAGATCTCCCGGTCGGTGTTGTGGCCGATCACCTGCCCGTCGACGAACAGCAGCGTGTTGACCGCATCGCTGTCCGCCTCGTCGCACACAGCGGCAGCGGCCTCCTTGTGCGGCCTCGTCACGTTGGCGCCCGCAAACCCGAGCACTCGCAGAGCCGCGATCGCGGCGACGACATCTTCGACGTCGAACGCCTCGTAGTGCCAGTCGAGGCCGCGCGCTGCGAATGCAGCGTTCTGCATGCGCGGTGAGAGCGACTGCGCGATGGGCCGGCCGAGGAGTGCGACGTGCGTGCTCAACAGCCGTAGCCATGCGCGCACTCGTAGTGCGCGAACTCGGAGTCGCTCGCGGTGAAGAAGTGGTGCACCTTGTCGGGCTTGCGCACGAAGAAGAGGTAGTTCACCTTCGCGGGGTGTGCCGCAGCCTGGATCGACGCGAGACCGGGGTTCGCGATCGGGGTCGGTGGGAGACCGGCAGCCCTGCGCGTGTTGTACGGGCTGTTGCTGTCGAGCTGCGACTGAAGGATCGACTGCGTCGGTGCGATGTTCAGCCCGTAGCGCAGTGTCGCGTCGATGCCGAGCGGCATGCGCGCATGCAGGCGGTTGTAGATCACCGCGGCGACGAGCGGCCGCTCGTCCGGAGCTAGCGTCTCCTTCTCGACCATCGAAGCGATGATCAGCACGTCGTACGGCGTCAGCTGTTTCGCCCTCGCATACGCCAGGTTCACCTTCTTCCAGTCAGCGCAAAATGCCTGCACCTGCTGACCGAGGAGCTGCCGTGACGTCGTCGCTGCGACGAAGTCGTAGGTGGCCGGAAAGAGGAACCCTTCGAGGTTCTTCTGCCGGTGCGGTGTGAAGCAGGGAATCGTCGCGGTGCGGGAGGCGATCAGGTACTGCCGCTTGTTCAACGCCACGGGCTTGTGCCGCTTCCGCTGCGCGATCTTGGCGACGACCGCGACACGCTCGACCATCTGCGCTCGCGTAAAGCCCTCCGGGAAGATGACGCGAAACGGCTTCGGGGGCGGCGGCGGCGCGGGCAGCGCGCGCGCCTTGTGCGCATGTGGGATCGCGACGATCACGGCCACGACCGCCAACACGACCGCACCCGCGATCGCGCCAAACGCCACGATCCTGCGGCGGCGCACCTGCTCCGGAGACGGCCCGCGCGGCCGTTGCACCGGCATCAACGGCGGCTGCTCTGCCATTCGAGGTAGGAGGAGAGCAGGTGTGCGGCGGCACGCGCGTCGTCTCCGCCCGCGAGGACCGACGTGAAGCGCTCGTCGTAGATCTCGACCGGCACGGTCACGGCGTCCCGTAGCCGCTCGACGAACACGGCGGTCTCGCGAGCCTGCTCGCCGTGCTCGCCTTTCAGCGTCAACGGCATGCCGACGACGATCACCTCTGGCTCTTCGGCGGCGATCACATCGAGCAGCTTCGCAAAGCCCGCCTCGGTGGCGGCGCGCTCGACGATCGTCACGGGCCGGGCGAGCGTGCCGGTCGGGTCGGAAGCCGCGACGCCGGTGCGGGCGGACCCGAAGTCGAGCGCGACCGCCTTCACGCGAGCGCGGCGACGAGCCTGTCGCGGCCGGCGGTGAGCGCGTCGCGCATACCCTCGGCGTTCTTGCCGCCGGCCTCGGCGAGCGTCGGACGCCCCCCGCCTCCGCCGCCGATCATCGGCCCGAGCTCGCGGATCAACGAGACCGCATCGATGCCGGTGACCGACTTGTCGAGATTGATCACGAGAGCGACCTTGCCATCGTCGGTCGATGCGAGCACGACCGCCATTGCGTCCTCGCGCCGGCGCAGCTGATCGGAGAGGTCGCGCAACGCACTGCCGCGGGCGCCTCTCACCTCGGCGACGTAGACGGCGCCCTGCTTGTCCTGCCACACGACATCGGGACCGGCGTCTGCCTGTTTCGGCTTCTTCGCCGACCGGCGGAGCTGTTCAAGCTCGCCGCGGACCGCTTCGAGCTCCCGCGAGCGGCCCTCGAGCACCGTCCACGCCTCGCCGGCGGTGATCGCTTCGATCCGCCGCGCGCCCGAGCCGACTGAGCCTTCGCTGAGGATCACGAACGGCCCGATCTCGGCCGTCGTGCGCACGTGTGTCCCGCCGCAGAGCTCCTTCGAGAACCCGTCGATCTCGACGACGCGCACCTCGTCGCCGTACTTCTCGCCGAAGAGCATCATCGCGCCGAGCTTGCGTGCCTCGTCGATCGGCGTCACGAACGTCCGCACAGGAATCGCCTCGAACACCTTCTCGTTGACGATGCGCTCGACCCGCTCCCGCTCTTGTGGCGAGAGCTGCTGCCCGTGCGAGAAGTCGAAGCGCAGCTTGTCGGGCCGCACCGCAGAGCCCGCCTGCTTGACATGATCGCCGAGCACCTCGCGCAGCGCCGCGTGCAGCAGGTGCGTCGCGGTGTGGTTCGCCATCGTCGGGAACCGGTCGCCCCAGTTGACAATCGCCTCGACGCGCGTCCCTCGTTCGAGCGGCGCGTGGTCGCCCAGATCGACGACGAGCACCTGATCCTCTCCGAACTTCAAGACCTCCACGACGTCGAGGCGCACGGCCTCGCCGTCCATCTGGACGGTGCCGTGGTCGGACACCTGGCCGCCGCTCGCCGCGTAGAACGGACTCTGCTCGAGCTTGACGAGCTGTCTCGTCCCTTCGAACGGCGCCGCCTCGATCACTGCCGTCAGGACCGACGTCTTGGCATAGCCAACGAACTCCGTCGGTCGCATCGCCGCGCCGACAAGCGTGGCGGCGACCTGCTGGGTCGAGCTCTCGCCGCCGCCGCGAGACACCTCTCGGTGCCCCTCCATCAGGTCCCGGAAGCCGTCGACGTCGACTGGCTGGCCGCGTTCTTCTGCAAGCTCCTGCGTGAGCTCGATCGGGAAGCCGTACGTCGCGACGAGCGTGAACGCGTCCTCCGCGGAGATCGCGTCGTTGTTCGCAAGCTCGTCGAAGACCTTCATCCCGCGCGCGAGCGTCTCCGAGAACTTCTCCTCCTCGGCCCGGACGATCCGCTCGATCTGGTCTGCATGCTCGCGCAGGATCGGATAGGCGTCACCCATCTGCTCGACGACGACGGCCGGCAGGCGACAGACACCTTCGAGACCGATGCGCTTGGCCTGGTAGATCGCGCGGCGCAGGAGGCGGCGGCAGATGTAACCGCGGCCTTCGTTCGAGGGCTCGATTCCCTCGGCGATCAGGAAGCAGACGGCGCGGCCGTGATCGGCGAGCACGCGATGCGCGCGCGTCGCGACGTCGCTGTCGCGATAGCCGACGCCCGACTCCCGCTCGACCCAGTCCATGATCACGCGGAAGCCGTCGGTGTCGAAGTTCGAGTCGACGTCCTGGAGGACGCATGCGGTGCGCTCGACGCCCATGCCGGTGTCGACGTTTGGGTTCGGCAGTTCCTCGAGCACGTTGCCCGGCTTGAGGTTGTGCGCCATGAAGACGAGGTTGTAGATCTCCAGGTAGCGGTCGCAGTGGCCGGGGCCGCAGTTCGGGTCGCCGCAGGCGCGATCCTCGCCGCGGTCGTAGAAGATCTCGGAGCACTGGCCGCACGGGCCTGTCTCGCCGGCCTGCCAGAAATTGTCCTTGCCGAGGCGGACGATCCGCTCCTGCGGGATCCCGACTCGCTCCCACGCAGCGATCGCGACGGCGTCCTCGCCGAGCTCGAGCTGCGGATCACCCTCGTGGACCGTCGCCCACAGCCGCTCCGGGTCGAGCTCCAACACCTGGGTGACCCACTCCCACGCGAAGTCGACCGCCTCGTCCTTGTAGTAGTCGCCGAACGAGAAGTTGCCCATCATCTCGAAGAACGAGTTGTGGCGGTCGGTGCGCCCGACCTCGTCGAGATCGTTGTCCTTGCCGCCTGCCCGCAGGCAGGGCTGGACGCTGACGACGCGATTCGACGGCGGCTCCTTCGTGCGCAGGAAGTACGGCTTGAACTGCTGCATGCCGGCGATGATGAAGAGCGTCGTCTGGTCCTCCGCCGGGGGAATCAGGGAGTGCCCGGGGACCCGGAGATGCCCGCGTTCTTCGAAGAAGCGCTGGAACGCCTCGCGCAGCTCATTGGTCGTCATGGACACGGCCGACAGTGTAGGCACGGGTTTGCGGCAGGGGCGACCCCTCCCCGAGGCGCATCCCACGTCCCGGTGACAGCTCCGCGAGCAAGCGGATCGTCCCTCGTGGCCGCACATCCCATGCAGCCCGATCCCGCCACGCAGCGCCAAAAACGGCCGACCACCACCCTGCCACACGACGCGCGACAACAACAGCCTTCAACAGCCGCTGTGGACAACTCGTCACACTCTTGGCACAGGTCTCGAGCCGGTGCCTGGCACCGTTCGGGGGCGTCCCCGTTCGGGGGCGTCCGGGAGGCGCGCGGGAATCGACCGCGTCGTCAGGCGGCGCGGTCGGGATCCGCGACTTCGTCCGCGTTGATCTCGTCGCGGATCTTCTCGAGCGCGCGACGGATCAGGCGCGAGACGTGCATCTGCGAGATGCCGACTTGCTGGGCGATCTGCGACTGCGTCAGGCCCTCGAAGAAGCGCAGGTGCAGGATCATGCGCTCGCGCTCGTCGAGCACCTTGAATCCCGGCGCGAGCACGGCGCGATCTTCGGAGACTTCGTACTGATGCTCGATCTCCCCGAGGGACTCGAGCGGATCGAGCTCCTCCCCGTCCTCGGTGCCGCCGCCCGATGAGAGAGACAGCGAGGAGTAGGCGCGTCCCGACTCGAGCGCCTCGAGCACAGCTTCCTCCTCGACGCCGGCTGCCTTTGCCAGCTCGGGAATCGTCGGCGACCGCCCGAGCTGCACCGTCAACTGCTCGACGATCTTCGAAAGCTGGACGTTTAGTTCCTGCAGGCCGCGGGGCACGCGAACAGCCCAACCACGATCGCGGAAGTGGCGCTTGATCTCGCCGATGATGTTCGGCGTCGCATACGTGGTGAGCTCGACGCCGCGTTCGAGGTCGAAGCGGTCGATCGCCTTGATCAGGCCGATCGAGCCGATCTGCACGAGATCGTCGAGCTGCTCACCGCGGTAGCTGTAGCGCCGGGCCAGCGAGCGGACGAGCGACATGTACTGCTCGATCAACTGCTCCCGCGCCTGGAGATCGCCGCTTTCGTGGTAGCGACGAAGCAAAAGCTTGTCGCTCTCAGCCATCGGCAACCCGCTTGATCAAACGGACCGAGTCACCTTCGACCTGGACGTCATCCACCGTTGATTCGAGGACGCGCCGCAGGCTGAGATCGTCGCCCGTGTCGTACGCAAGGCCGTCGATCATGCGTGAGCTCAGCGGTCCGACGACCGTCTCGAGAGCGTGGTCCTGCAGGCTCATGCGCACCGTCACCCGGTCGCCGTCTGCACCATCGTCTCCGCCACCGTCGAGCAACGCGTCGAGTGCGATCTGAAGATCCTCGAGGTTCTCGATCGTCAGATTCATCCGTACGGCGAGACCGCCGAGCACGAGATGCGCAACCCGCTGGAAGTCGGGCGCCCGCGGAATCGTCAGGGTGATCTGGTCAGTCATCCCGCGCAGCACCGTGAGCGGCCTTCAACTCCTCCTCGAGATCGTGCTCCCGTCTCGCCGCCGCAGCCTTCCCTGCGTCGACCGCTTCGCCCCAGTCACGCCGGGTACGAAGCGACGACCACCCGTGTGAAACGCCGGCCGACAGTCCCGCGAGCTTCTGCACCGGCCGCTTCACCGCGAAGCTGACCGAGCGCACCGCCTCGTCGACTGCTCCGACGGCGTCAACGGCGCTGTCGGTCGCGGTGTCGAGCTTGTCCAGTTGCGCATTGACGCGGTCCACCGATCCCCCGACCTTGTTGATGACGGGCAGAACCTCACGTTCCGCCCCACGAATCAACGAAGAAAGCCGGTCGAGCGTTACGGCCAGCCGAAGAAACGCCCAGCCGATGCCCAGGCCGACGGCGAGCAGAAACACCGCGAGGGCGAGATCTGTGAGATCTCCGAACGAGAAGGCAATGACCACCGCGCGAAGCCTAGTCTGTGGCCGACGCTGTGACCAATCCGGAACCGACCACGACGTCGCCGTCGTAGAGCACTGCGGCCTGCCCGCGCGCCACGCCGAAGGCCGGCTCGTCGAGGCGGAGCTTGAAGCCGTTCGCGGTTTGCTCGACGTGTGCCGGCACAGCGGGCGACCGGTAGCGGAGCTTCGCAGTGACTCGAGTGGCGGGAGCGTAGAGCCGTCCCCGGGCGGAGACCCGGGTCCGCGCCAATGCCGAACGCGGCCCCGCGACGACCGTGTTCGTCCGTGCGTCGGTGCTGATCGCATACAGGGGCTCGGCCGCCGAGACGCCGAGGCCTCGCCGCTGACCGGGCGTGAACCGCCAGAATCCGTCATGCGTCCCGAGCGTCGCGCCCGCCTCGTCGACGATCGAGCCAGCCTCGCCCGCCAGGCCGTGCCGTCCGAGAAAGCTCCGGTAGTCGTCGCCGGCGAGGAAGCAGGCTTCCTGGCTCTCGGCCTGCCGTGCGGCCGCGAGCCCCGCGCGGGCCGCCTCGGCCCGCGTCTCCGCCTTCATCTGCTCGCCGAGCGGGAACCAGATGCGCTCGAGATGCCGCGGATCGAGGCGCGCGAGCATGTAGCTCTGATCCTTCGCCGGATCGGCGGCGCGCGCGAGCAGCAGTCTGCCGTCGTGCTGGACGATGCGCGCGTAGTGACCGGTCGCGAGGCGTCGTGCGCCGACGCGCTTGGCGAACGAGAGGAGCTCGGCGAAGCGGAAACCGCTGTTGCAGCGGATGCATGGGTTCGGGGTCTCGCCGCGTGCGTAGCCGCGGACGAACGGGGTGACGACTGCGCGGCGAAACTCCTCGCGCAGGTCGAGCGTGACGTGCGGGACGCCGCGGCGGTGACAGGTCTCGCGCGCGGTGATCACGGCGCTTGGCGAGCAGCACGCGCGCTCGGAGTCAGGCCCGGCGGGATCGAGCCACAACCGCAGGGTGACGCCGACCGGGTGCGAGCCGGCCTTCAGCAACGCGACGGCGCTGTCGACGCCACCGCTCATTGCGACGGCCACCCGACCCTCATCGCGCCGCGCGCGAATCGCCGGGCCGATCGCGTTCGCGAGTGCGTCGACGGCGAGCGTCTCACCACCGACCGCGGCTGCTTCGAGCAGCGACAGCCCGCGCAGGTCTTCGGCCACGCCGGGTGCGTCGGCGTCGACGATCCGTTGGCCGTCGACGGTCAGCCGGACAGCCGTCCAATCCTCTCCGCGCGCCGAGTCTCCGAGCAGCTGCTCCATTGCGGCTCAGGGTACTGCCGTGCACGCGTTCGTCGTGAAAAAGGCGGAGGGAGCCGAGGCTCCCTCCGTAGATGGTGCTCTGACCTCGCCGACTCAGCCGCGTCCGTGTGAACCTGGACAAGCCAGGTGGGTGCCGTGCGAACCATCGGCCACAAGTACTCCTAGGCCCAACCCGGGCTCCCTTTCACATGGTGTTGGTTCTTCATGGATACGCGGCACACGAACGACGTCGAGCACCGATCTCACAGTAGCCTCGATCAAGCCGCTCAGCGAGTGCGCGCGTACGACCAGTGGATCTG